>WHTV01000004.1:25350-105688 GCA_009377535.1 Kiloniellaceae bacterium | reverse complement strand
CTCGGCGATGAAGGCGGCCGCGGCCGGATCGCTCGCGGCCAGTTCGGCAGCCAGCGGATGATTGGCGGCCACGGCACAGAAGGAGGCGCCGAACAGCGTGTCCGGCCGTGTCGTGAAGATCGTCAGGCGATCGTCGCGCCCTTCGATCTGGAAGCCGATGGTGGCGCCTTCCGAGCGGCCGATCCAGTTGCGCTGCATGGTGCGCACCTTCTCCGGCCAGCGGTCGAGGCCCTCGAGGGCGGCCAACAGTTCGTCGGAGAAGGCGGTGATCCTGAAGAACCATTGCGACAGCTTGCGCCGCTCGATCGGCGCACCGGAGCGCCAACCCTTGCCGTCGATGACCTGCTCGTTGGCCAGCACCGTCTGGTCGACCGGATCCCAGTTGACCGAGGATTCTTTGCGGTAGACTAGGTCCTTTTCCATCATCTCGACGAAGAGATGCTGCTGATGGACGTAGTAGCCGGGATGGCAGGTGGCGATCTCGCGGTCCCAGTCGAGCGACAGGCCCATCAGCTTCAACTGGCCGCGCATGGTGGCGATGTTGTCGTAAGTCCAGCTTGCCGGATGCACCCCGCGCTCGATGGCCGCGTTCTCGGCCGGCAGGCCGAAGGCGTCCCAGCCCATCGGATGCAGCACGTTGAAACCCCTGGCCCGCTTGTAGCGGGCGACCACGTCGCCGATGGTGTAGTTGCGCACGTGGCCCATGTGGATCTTCCCCGACGGGTAGGGGAACATCTCCAGCACGTAATACTTTGCGCGCGCGGGGTCAGCTTTGACCGAGAAGCAGCCGGCCTCGGCCCAGCGCTTCTGCCACTTCTCCTCGGATTCCTTGGCGTTGTAACGGCTCATCTGTGGAAATCGCGATCTGGGGAGGGGCTTGGACGGGCAATCCGCAACGCAGACACGGCCAGGGACTTCCGGCGGAAGGGTCGGGGAGCAGCTTGGTGGCCGCGGCGCCCCCGTCTGCCGAAGGCTCTATTGGATAGAGGCGATGCGCAGCTGCCTGGCGCGGGTAAGGATGGCGTTCTCGAAGTCGGTTTGGGTCCGCGCCTCGACCGAGGCGTCGATCCAGTTGCCGGTGCGCGGGTCGAGCAGTTGCCGGAACACGGCCGCGCGTACGCCGTCGGCCCGCAGGTCGCGACCGAGAATATAGACGTTGATCTTGAATCGCTCGTTGGTCGCCTGGGCCGGGGAGAACCAATCGGTGATGATGACCCCGCCAAACGGATCGGCGGAAGCCAGCGGCATGAAGGAGACGGTGTCCAGCGACGCGCGCCACAGATAGGAATTGACGCCGATCCCGCTGTCGCCCCCGTCACCGCTTCCCGGGCGATCGGGTTCGTCGCGGCCGACGCCGATGCCGCCGCGGCCCCCGAGGATCGAGC
Organism: Kiloniellaceae bacterium; assembly: GCA_009377535.1. Taxonomy (GTDB): domain Bacteria; phylum Pseudomonadota; class Alphaproteobacteria; order Kiloniellales; family Kiloniellaceae; genus Pelagibius. The sequence continues at coordinate 104,303 of WHTV01000004.1, read as the reverse complement.
CGCCGGTTTCCTCGTATCTCTCGGCCGTTTCATCGCGATACTTGGCTTCGCCGCCAAGGCCGCAACCGGCGACGGCCAGTACCGACACCAGGGCCAGCCAGCGCCAGCCGGCTGATTTCATGCCAAAGGCCGTTCGATTCATCACTTCCACGCCCCTGTGTGCTGCGATCCGCATCGACCCCGGCCATTCTGAGCCGAGGCTGCCGAGAGCTTGCTGCCCGAGTAGATATCATAGGGCCCAGGAGCGGGCAAAAAAGAAATGAGGAAGGGCCGAGGGAAGCGAAAACAGCCCATTCGTCGGACCGTCAGGCCGAAAGCGGCCTCTGTCGACCTCCGCCGAAATAGAAGGGGCGGCACCCGAAGGTGCCGCCCCTCATACGACAGACTGTCGCTTCAGCGGGCTTAGAAGGAAACCCTCAGACCGCTGGTCACCGCGAGAATCTCGTTCTCGTCGCCGGTGCCGAGATCTTCCTCACCGGCATAGCCGGTGACGAAAACGCTCACGCCGGGAGCCAAGTTGTAGGCCGCGCCGGCCGAAGCGGCCATCAACTCATCATCGGTGTCGTTATGCTCCGAGTAGAGGGCGTTGACCGTGAATTCCCACGGACCGGCCGCGTAACCGATGCCGCCGTCCCAACCCCAGCCTGTGCCGGTATCGTCATCGTTGCCGACGGTACCGTCGCCCATGTCGTCCCACGCGATGCCGGTCGCGATGGTGAAGCCACCGAAGCTGATGGCGATGCCGCCGCCGATGCCGTAGACATCGTCTTCCGGCTCGCCATCGGCCGTGCCGTAAGAGCCGACGATGCCCAGTTCCAGCCCGACGCCGTTGAATTCGCCGTCATAGCCGATACCGAGACCGAAGTGATCGTGGGCACCCTCCTCGTTGTTCTCGTTGAAGCCTGTGCCGCCGCCGTCGAACTCGGTGTCCGGCGTGTAGCTGAGGCCGACGCTGAAGCCGTTGAAGTTCGGCGTGGTGTAGGTGATCTTCGTCGCGTCCGAGCTGTCGACGCCGCCGCGGAAGTCGGACGAGGTACGGGCTTGACCCTGGAAGGCCGTCGTCAAGAAGGTGCCCGTCGGGTTGCCCATGCTGCCGAACTGAGCGCCGTTGCTCGAGCCGTTGATCATGAAGGAGTCTTCGGCGCCGTCGTTGTTGCCGAACTCCAGCTTACCGAAGCCACCCGACGCAAAGATGGTGTTCTCGTCGACGTTGTTGGTGTTGCCGGCATCGGCCTCGATCTCCACGCGGAAGCCGAAGGTGATGCCGTTGTCGGCCATCATCGAGGCGTTGACGTGAATTTCGGTGTTGGTCGCGAAGCCGAAGCTCCGGTCCGAGCTGTCGACATCGGCATCGCCGGCGGAGGCGGTGAAGTTCTGGAACGCCGAGAACGTCAGCTCCTGAGCGGCAGCAGGGCTGGCCACCAGGACCGCGGCCCCGACAATGGCACTGCTGGCCATCAATATGTTTTTCATCCGAAAAGCTCCAAATACGGTGTCTATTGTGGGTACCCCAAGCCACGGGATGTCTGTTGGTACTAGCCCCTGCGTCGAACCGCAAGGGCTGGCGTCATGTTAAGTTGTTTTTCCGACACACTGTGCTCTCACGGCAACAGGTGGGGTTTGGGACGCGAAGCCAAGCACTTCCAGACAGCGGCTGTCGTCCTGCAGCAGGCAGATTAAACCAGGGATAGGCAATATGACCTGCAATATTCGCGCGCAGCGGGTGTTCTGGAAAGGTCTTGTTAACCTTCGCCGCTGCGCCCTTGCATCGTCAGGCGCACTTGCCTAGAGAATGGCGCAAAGGTCGCACCTTCGGGCGGTCACCCCCGCTGTACCGGTCGCAGATTTTGCTGCCTCGCTTCTCCTTGGGTCTCACTCTGGCGTCATGTCCGGCATTCTCTGGCTCGCTTCCTATCCGAAATCCGGCAACACCTGGCTGCGGGTCTTCCTGGCCACTCTCATCCTAGACGAGCCGGATCCCTTGCCGCTGCAGCGCATCAACGAAGTCTGCTCCAGTGAGCCCAACGAGGTGTGGTTCAAGCCGCTGGCGACAAAACCGGTCAGCGAACTCAGCGATAAGAAGATCGCGGCCCTGCGCGTGAAGGCGCAGGAGCGCGCCGCCGGCGTGAACCGCAACATCATCCCGATGAAGACCCACAGCCTGCTCGGCAAGGACCACGGCTACCCGACGATCTCGGTGAAGGCGACGGTCGGTGTCATCTACATCGTGCGCGACCCGCGCGACGTGGCGGTTTCGGTCGCCGATCACTACGGCCTGACCCTCGATCAGGCCATCGAGATGATGGCCGACAAGGCCGCCCGCGGCCGCGGCATGCCCGGCAACACGGTGCATGAGCTGATGGGCGGCTGGTCGGACCACGTAAGGTCCTGGACCCGCTGGAAGCACACACCGCTGCTTCTGCTGCGTTACGAGGACATGCTGGCGGACACCCTCGGCCAGCTCGGCATGGTCGCCAAGAAGCTGGGCATCACCCAGGACGAGGCCCGCATCCGTCGCGCCGTGGCGTTCTCGTCCTTCAAGACGCTGCAAGCGCAGGAGCAAGAGTCCGGTTTCGTCGAGAAGTCGCTGCACAGTCAGCGCTTCTTCCGCTCCGGCCGCGCCGGCGGCTGGCGCGACAAGCTGACGCCGGCGCAGGCCGCCGCCATCGAGGTCTTCCACGCCGAGCAGATGCGCCGCTTCGGCTACCTGCCGCCCGTCGCCACGGCGGGTCCTGCCGGCAAGCCCTCTGCCGCGAAGGTCCCCTGACCATGCCCGGCATCCTCTGGCTGGCGTCCTACCCAAAGTCCGGCAACACCTGGATGCGCGCCTTCCTGGCCAATCTCATCCTCGACGCGCCGGCGCCGCTACCGCTGAAGCGTATCGGGGAGGTCTGCCCCAGCGAGCCGGCGGAGATCTGGTTCCGTCCCTTGACCGAAGGCAGGGTCGCCGACCTCAGCGCAGGGGAGGTGGCTGCATTGCGAGTAAAGGCGCAGGAACGTGCGGTCAGCCTCAACAAGAACGTCGTGCCGATGAAGACCCACAGCTATCTGGGCGAGGACTGCGGGCATCCCATCTTCTCCATGAAGGTCACCTACGGCGCCATCTACATTCTCCGCGACCCGCGCGACGTGCTGCTCTCTGCGGCCGACCACTTCGGCAAGACCTCAGACGAGATGATCGACATGTTGGCCGACCCTCTGGCCATGTGCATCCCCATGCCCGGCATCATCGTGCATGAGCTGCAGAGCAGCTGGTCCAACCATGTGGAATCCTGGACCAAGTGGAACCACCCCGGCATCTTGACGGTGCGCTACGAGGACCTGCTGGCCGACCCGCTCGACCAGTTCGGCCGCGTTGCCCGGCATTTCGGCATTTCGAGCAATGCAGCGCGTATCCGCAAGGCGGTGGAATTCTCCTCCTTCAAGCAGCTGCAGAAGATGGAGGCCGAGCAGGGCTTTGTGGAACGCTCCATCCACAGCGAGAAGTTCTTCCGCGCAGGGCGCTCGGGCACCTGGCAGGACAAGCTGACCCCCGACCAGGTCAAACGGATCGAAAGCGACCACGCAGAACAGATGAAGCGCTTCGGCTACCTTTGAGAGCCCACAAGGACACCGCGCAACGCCATGCCTGACCAAGTCGACATCGCCGCCAAGCTTGCCGAGGTGCGCGGAAGGATCACCGCCGCGGCCCGCGAGGCCGGACGCCACCCGCAGGACGTCGCGCTGGTTGCGGTAAGCAAGACCCATCCTGCCGCGGCGATCGAAGCCGCCCTGGCGGTCGGGCAGTCGGTCTTCGGCGAGAACCGCGTGCAGGAGGCTCAGGGAAAGTTCCCGGCCTTGAAGAAGGCGCACCCGGATCTGCGCCTGCACCTCATCGGTCCGCTGCAGACCAACAAGGTGACGGACGCACTGGAGCTTTTCGACGTCATCGAGACGCTGGACCGGCCGAAGCTCGCCCGCGCTCTCGCCAAGGAGGCCGCCAAGCTGGGGCTGGCGCCGGACTGCTATGTTCAGGTCAACACCGGCGAGGAATCACAGAAGGCCGGCATCGCGCCCGGCGAGGCCGATGCCTTCATCGCCGAGTGCCGCGACCTGGGCCTCAAGGTCGCCGGGCTGATGTGCATCCCGCCGGTCGAGGAGGCGCCGGCGCTGCACTTTGCCTTCCTGCGCGAGATCGCCAAACGCAACGATCTTGCCGGACTTTCCATGGGGATGAGCGGCGACTACGAGACCGCCGTGCAGTTTGGCGCCACGCTGGTGCGCGTCGGCACAGGCATCTTCGGCGCCCGCCCGGCCGTCACCTGACGGAGGCTTGTCCGGCCGCTAATCGCAGACGCGGAAGAGGCAGTCGTCGTCGCGCTCCGGATTGTGGCGCGGCATCACAGCGCGCGCCAGGCGACCGACGAACTCGGAAAACGCCGCGCTGCCGACCTGCGCGCCGCTGGCGGGCGCCCCTTCCGCCGTCCCGAGAGTGGTCTCGCCGCGGCAGAAGCTGGCCAGCGCGCGGGTGCTCGCGTCGTCGTCCTGGCCGCGCGCCTTCTCCAGAGCGTCCGGCCCCATGTCCGAAGAGCACAGCCGCTGGCGGTCGAAGGACTTTGGAACGCCGTAGGCGATGCGCAGGTGGTAAGGCCCGTTGCCGGCATCCGGGGCGCTGGCCGTGTAGTTGCGTGGAAACCACAGGGCACCATGCTGGCGCAGGGCCTGCACCGTCGCCTGGCTGATGGTCTCCGCGGTCAGGCCCGCCGCCGGGCTGCCGTAGCTCTCGACCAGCAGGGGCGCACGCGACATCGCTGCGCGCACGCTGCCGGGATCGTAGGCGATGGTGAAAAAGCTGTTGTGGACGACGCCGGAGCCTCCGCTGGCGCAGCCGGCCAAAGCGAACAGAAGCGCCACTGCGATGGCGCTGCCGAGCGGCAACCGCCGGGCCCGCGCGCCAGCAGGCGGTTCAAGCGCTGATCTCATGGCCTCGATCTCCTGGTTGTCTGGACCTCTTGATCATGCTTACGCAGCAAGGCCGCCCATCGGTCTCACGGCGGGGGATCACTGCTTTCTTGCGCCGGGGATCAAGGCGCCGACCCCTCAGGCATACGGACCTCCACCGCACTGCCCGGCTGCGCCGCCTTCAGCAGCTCCAGGAGGTCTGCCAGCGCCAGCGCCACGCAGCCTTCGGTGGGGCCGTAGTCGTCACGGGCCACATGCAGGAAGATGGCGCTGCCGGCGCCCGGCACCACCGGGTCGTCGTTGTGCCCCAGCACCACCACCACGTCATAGAGATGGTCGTCGCGGGTCAGGCTCTCGTGGCTGGCCGGATAGGGCAGGCGGACGGGCCGGTTGTAGGCCGGATCGGTGGGATCGTCACACCAGCCGTCGTCAGGTGCGATGGCCTGGCAGGGCAGCAGGGTGTCGGGCTTTGCGAGGCGATCGGCGCGGTAGAGCACCCGTCGCATCGGCCATCGCCCGACCGGCGTGACGCCGTCGCCCTCGCGCGTCTTGGTCCCCAACGCACCGCGCCCGATCGCGCAGCGCCAGCCGAACGGGCCCCAGGTGGCGCGGGCTGTGCCGTCCTCCAGGAAGACCTTCAGGTCCCTCGCGTCGTGGTCGATGTTCATAGGGTGCAGCCTAGCCGTTGCGGCGGGGCGCCGGCCAGGATTTAGCAGGGGCGTTCAAAAGGCGAAGGCTCAGGAATCGCCGCCTGCAACGGCCGGGTCCGCCTGCCAGCGCAGTTTGTCTTCCTCTTCTCGCTCGGCGGCGCCGCGCCGCGACATCGCCTGATACTTGTCGAGTGCCTGCATCATGCGACTGGCGAGGTCGCCCTCGGCGGTTTCCTGGGCGAAAAGCAGCGGATGGGCCGCGGCGCCCGCCGGCGCGGCCGGTTCTGCAACGGCAGGCACCGAAGCAGGCACCGAAGAGGCAGGTGGGGCGACACCCTTGGTGCGCGACGGCAGCGGATAGGATTTCGTCGGCTGATCGCCTTCGGCCCCGCTGCGGCCGGCCAGCGGTATCGCTTCGGCGCGGGGCGCCGCCAACGGGATGGTTGCTTGCTGCGGGCTGCCGCGCAGATCCATGAAAAGGGCATTGAGGGCATCCTGGCCGGTCAGCAGCCCAGGCGCAATGTCGGGCAGTTCGACGCCGCTGGCCGGTCCCGCTGCGGTATCCAGCGGCGGCGCCAGGGCTTCCGCCGCGCCGGCAGCCGGGATCACGTCGTCTCGCGCACCGGCGAGATGAGCATCGCCGCTGTCTTCCTCGCCCCTGAAGAAGGCGATTGCCGTCTCCCCGATGTCCTCGCCGGCAACTTCCTCGTACATCACGTTGGCGATCGACGACAGGAATCCGGCGGGCCCACCGAACAGGGTGCCGCCGAGGATGCGGGCGTGCGGCCTGATCTCGTCGCCGGTGATCGCCCGGTAGAGGTGGGAAACGATGGGGATATGCTGCAGTGGATTGATGATGTCGATGAAGTCGGCGAAGGTGAAGTCGCCGGCGCTGCTGCCGTCATGGCCGAGCGCGCGCTGACGCGCGGTGAGCTGCGGCTGACGATAGTCTCCGACGAATTCCAGGTCGTTCATGGGTCCTCCGCTGCTCTCTCAGCAAGAAGCGGGCCAGGAAGCGGGTCCCAATGAATTCAGCGTTTTAGCCTGGCGAGCCGGCGCGTCGGACGGAGGGCCAGCAGCTTCTGCCCGGCACCGCGGCGCCGTGGGGGAACGGAATTGCCGAGCGGCACTCTAGCACCGAGCGTCTCTCTAGAAGAGGTGGCCGAAGCGGGTCGCCTTGGTGGCGAGGTAGAATTCGTTATGGCCGTTGGCGGGGAAGCTGTGGCCGACGCGCTCCTCCACTGCGATGCCGAACCGGCTGAGCGCGGCGACCTTCTGCGGGTTGTTGGTCAGCAGGCGCACCTTGCGGAAGCCCAGATGATGCAGCATCTGGGCGGCCGGCAGGTAGACCCGCTCGTCGGCGTCGAAGCCGAGTTGCTCGTTGGCGTCCAGCGTATCGGACCCGAGATCCTGCAAGGTATAGGCGCGCAGCTTGTTGACCAGGCCGATGCCGCGGCCTTCCTGCATCAGATAGAGCACGATGCCGGCGCCCGCCTCGGCCATGGCCTGGATGGCGCCGCGCAGCTGGTCGCCGCAGTCGCAGCGCAGCGAGCCGAGCAGGTCGCCGGTGAAGCACTCCGAATGCAGCCGCAGCAGCACCGCTGCGTCGGGCTTCGGCTCACCGACGACGATGGCCAAGTGCTCCATGCCACCGTCGTCGGGACGGAAGGCGATGATGCGGGCATGTTCGGCGCCGGCTAACGGTACCGCGGCGCTGGCGACGGGGGCGAGGCCGCGCGCCGCCGCGAAGCGGTATTCGGCGACATTGGCGGCGGAGACCGCCATGAGGTCGCGGGCATCAGCCCAGGCCACAGGGCTCTGCACCGGCTGCCCGACCAGGGGCGCCAGCAGGGCAGCGGGCAGCAGGCGGGCCAGCTTTGTCAGCTCCACGGCGGCAACGTCGAGGCCGGCCGGCGCGGAGACCACCTGACGCGGCTGCAGGGCGGCATCCTGCGGCACCGTGGGATCGGCCAGCGTGCGGATGCTTTCGACCTGCTGGGCCTCCAGCGCCAGCGCCATGACCCCGCCGCTGGCGATCAGCGGCCCGGCGCCGGGCAGACCGAGGGCCTGGGCGCGTCGGGCGGTCAGCAGCAGCAGGGGCTCGGTGCCGGTCAGCGCGGCCAGCGCCGCCAGGCCCCCCGCCGTCGTCTGCTCCGCCGCCTGCACCAGGGCGCCCTGGCCGGTTCGGTCATGCAGCACCACGCTGGCGCCGCGCCGGAGCTCGGCAAGCGCCCGCTCGACCGCCTGAAGAACGGCGGCGTCCGGTGATTTCGGGTGTTTTGCGCTCTGCTGCATCTGGACTGTCAGGTCGTCATCGGTCACTTTACGGGCCGGTGGATGCCGTGTCACGGTGCCGCCGCCCGGTCGGGGGCCTCGAGTGTGCCGCCGCTGCAGGCAACAGATAAGGGTGCCCGGGCGAAAAGGCCAGCGTTTCGGGGGCGCAACGAAGAAGAGGTCCGGCAGGACAAAGGGGAGGGACTTCGCGCGATGGCGAACGCTGAAGCCGGCGGCGCGGCCAGGATTTTTCGCGATTATGACCAGGCGACGCTCGACCGCGAGCTGAACCTGCGGGCGCGCTGGCCGGAACATGTCGACTACTTCGCGCGCTGGGCCCGCGACAGCGCGGCGGTGCGCGGCGATCTGCCCGGCCGCCTCGACCTGGCCTACGGCGCCGGGCCGGCGGAGGTCCTCGACCTCTTCCCGGTGGACGGCGCCAGCGCTGCGCCCCTGCTGGCCTTCATCCACGGCGGTTACTGGCAGAGCCTCGACAAGGGCGACTTCAGTTATCTGGCGCCGGCCTTCGGCGAGGTGGGCATCGCCTTTGCCAGCCTCAACTACGGCCTCGCGCCGGACGCCCGGATCGGCACCATGATCAACCAGGTGCGCCGTGCGCTCGCCTGGCTCTACCGCCACGCGGGCGACCACGGCGTCGATGCGCGGCGCATCGTGGTGGCCGGCCACTCTGCCGGCGGCCACCTGGCGGCCATGGCACTGTCGACCGACTGGCCGGCCTTCGATGCGGCCCTGCCGGGCGACCTGCTGGCCGGCGGCTGCTCGATCTCGGGCGTCTACGATCTGGAGCCGCTGCGACTGAGCTACCACAACAAAATCCTGCAGATCGCCCCGGAGGACGTCGCGCCCTGGAGCCCGCTGCACCGCCTGCCGGCGCGCGCGGCGCCGCTGCTGCTCGCCGTCGGCTCCGAGGAAACCCGGGAGTTTTTGCGCCAGCACGCGGAGTACGCCGCGGCCTGGGAGGCCTGCGGCCTGCCGCTCGGCGAGGTGGACATGCCCGGCCTGCAGCACTTCTCCGCGGTGGACGCGCTCGGCGACCGCGACCATGGTCTTTATGCTGCGGTGCGACGATTGCTGGCCGGGGGGGTCGCTTGAACCCTTGTGGCGGCGGTGCTAATTGAGAAATTCACAGTACACCCGGCGGTTATTTGAACTGGACCTCGCAGAATGAGCGGCGCGAGCGGCAAGAAGATCCTTCTGATCGATGACGATGAGGCGCTGCGCCAATCGCTGAGCGAGCAGCTGCGCCTGCATGAGGAGTTCGACACTGCCGAGGCGGCGACCGCTGCCATCGGCATGGAAAAGGCCAAGGCGGAATACTTCGATCTCATTCTACTCGACGTCGGCCTGCCAGACATGGACGGGCGAGAGGTCTGCCGGCTGATGCGGCGCAGCGGCGTGAAGTCGCCGATCATCATGCTGACCGCGGCGGAGTCCGATGCCGATACCATTCTCGCGCTGGACGCCGGCGCCAACGACTACGTGACCAAGCCCTTTCGTCTCGGCGTGCTGCTGGCGCGCATGCGCGCGCAGCTGCGCCAGCACGAGCAGAGCGAGGACGCCGTCTTTACCATCGGGCCCTACACCTTTCGCCCCAGCGCCAAGCTGCTGACCCACGGCGAATCGAAGAAGAAGGTTCGGCTGACGGAGAAGGAAACGTCGATCCTCAAGTATCTCTACCGCAGCGGCGATGCCGTGGTCGGCCGCGACAAGCTCCTCGGCGAGGTCTGGGGCTACAACGCCGGGGTCACCACCCACACGCTGGAGACCCACGTCTATCGCCTGCGCCAGAAGATCGAGCTGGATCCCTCGGCGGCCGAGATCCTGGTCACCGAGCCGGGTGGCTACCGCCTGGTGCCGTGACGCTTCCTCCTGACGGATTCGCGGATTGGCCGGCTGCGCTCGGCTGCAGGGCGCCGGCCTCGGCCCGCGGCACCATGTGGAGCAGCAGCATGCAGAGCCCGACGGCCAGGGTCGTGAGACCGGCGAACAGCAGGCTACCGGCCAGCCAGCCGCCGCTGGCCTCCACCGCCAGCGCCAGCAGCAGCGGCCCGCCGAGCACCCCGAGATTGCGCCCCGTCATGGTGACGCCGAAAGCGCGCGCGGTCTCACCCGGGCTTGCCACCAGGTGCGCTGTGAGAGCAAAGAGGCAAGTCGGCGCGATACCTGCGGTGATGCCGTAGACGGCCAGGGAGGCAAGCCCGCCGAGCCCGCCGCCGGTCACCGGCAGCAACCACCAGATCGCGGCCTGTACGGTCACGGCGCCGAACAGCAGCCGCTGGGCGCGCCAGCCACGCTGCAGCAGGACGCCGGTCGTGAGGTTGAAGAGCCCGACCAGCACGACCGGAATGAGGTAGCCGCCGATGGCGTTCTCCATCGCGAGGCCCTGCTCCTCCACCAGATAGAGCGGCAGCCAGGTCATGTAGGCGAGGTACTGGCCGGACCACAGCATGAAGACGCCGCCGGTCAGCAGCAGGGCGACCCACTGGGCACGGCTCCAGCGTGTCCTGTGGGCCTCTGTTGAGAGCGCCTTTCGGGTGGTGCCGCGCGGCCCGCGGTGCAGGGCATGGAAGGTCCAGCCGGCAAGCAAGCCGGCGAGCAGCAGGGAGACGACCCAGAGACTCTGCCAGCCGCCGGCCTCGAGGGCGATCGGACCGAGGAGGGCGGCCAGCAGCTGGCCGCAGGGGACCCAGGCGGAGACGAGCCCTATGACCAGGGCGCGGTGGCGGGCTGCGGCGTTGGCGGTGGCCAGGGCCGGGCCGGCGATCGCCAGGACGGCGAAAGCGGCGCCTTCCAGGCCGCGGCCGGCCAGCATCATCGCGCCGGACTCGGGCGCGAGCAGGCAGAGCGCGGTGCCGAAGGCCATGATCGGCAGGGCGGCCATCACCAGGACGAGGGCGCCGCGCCCGGCAACGGCGCGCCCGATGGGCACCGACAACAGGATCCCGAAGACCGCGAAGATGGACATGAAGCCTCCGGCCAGCACGCGGCCGTAGCGGTAGTCGTCCAGCAGGATCGGCAGTACCACCGGAAGTTTGAATTGGCTGAAGGCGGCAAATACCACCAGCGCGAGGCCAAGGGCGACCAAGGCTGTCCGGGTCTGCTGCGGCTCTTTCATAGGATTTCGCCGCCGCCGGCGGCCCGGTAGCCCGCGACCGTGGTTGGCCTAAATTTCGTTGGGGCGTGCTCAGGCAAAGGGTTAGAGTACCGCGATTGTGGCATAGAATTTCAATGGGCCGCCGGCTCTGCAGGCCTAAACAAAGAGTGTCGGACCTAGGGGATACTGGCAACTTGCAGAACGGCTCTGATTTTTTTGTTCGTTTCTGGGGAACCCGTGGCTCGATTTCCTGTCCAGGCGACAGTTATTCGCGATATGGCGGCAATACGTCCTGCCTCGAGGTGTATTGCGGCGAAAAGCTGCTGATCTTCGATGCCGGCACCGGTCTCAGGCCGCTCGGCAAAGAACTCTGCCAGAACGGCGCTCTCGATGCCGACATCTTCCTCACCCACACCCATCACGACCACATCGTCGGCCTGCCCTTCTTCGCGCCCCTGTTCGACAAGCGCAATCGCATCCGCATTTGGGCCGGCCATTTGATCCCCGACCTGACGCTGCATGACGTGCTGGTGCAGTTCATGAACGCGCCGCTCTTTCCGGTCCCGCCGAAGATCTTCGCGGCCAATGTCTCCTTCCACGACTTCACGGCCGGCGACGTCCTCGAGCCGAAGCCGGGGGTGCGTCTGATTACCGCGCCGCTGAACCATCCCAACGGCGCCACCGGCTACCGCATCGACTTCGGCGGCCGTTCGCTCTGCTACGTGACCGACACCGAGCACGTCGAGGGCCGGCCGGACCGCCACGTCCTGGAGCTCATCGACGGCGCCGACCTGGTGATCTACGACAGTACCTACACCGACGAGGAGTTTCCCAAGTACCGCAACTGGGGCCATTCCACGTGGCAGGAGGGCGTGCGGCTCTGCGAGGCGGCCGGTGCCGGCAAGCTGGTAATCTTCCATCACGACCCGAGCCACGACGATGACTTCATGGGCCGGGTGGCCGAGCAGGCGGAGGCGGCGCGCCCCGGCACCCTGGTGGCGCGCGAAGGCTTGGTGCTGGATCTCTGAGGCTCCGGCGGCGACCCGGAGGGTTCACGCAGAAGTGACATGCAGGTGAGCCTCCCTTCCCGCCATATCCCCCGCAGACCCGATGTCCGCCGCGCTCAGAAGGCGGCGAAAGCAGAGTTCTCGAGCTGGAAACGGTCATGCTGAGTTGGTGGCACAAGGATCCCGAAGCGGGACTGCCGGAGCGGGTGCGCCTGGCGGTGCGCGGCCAGGAGGACGCCACCGAACGGCTGATCTCCTGGGCGCAGCTCGCCATCGTGCTCACCTTCGGTACGCTCTATTTCCTATCGCCCAAGCCGGCCGGGGTGGACATTGCGCCGGTACCCTGGGCGCTCGGCATCTATCTGGCGCTGACCCTCGGGCGCCTCGTCTGGTCGCATCTCGGCCGCCTGCCGGACTGGGCGCTGGGGGTCTCGGTCTTTGTCGACGTCACCCTGCTGATGGTGCTGATCTGGAGCTTCCACATCCAGTACATGCAGCCGCCGTCGTTCTATCTGAAGGCACCGACGCTGCTCTATGTCTTCATCTTCATCGCGCTCCGCGCGCTGCGCTTCGATGCCCGCTTCGTGATCCTGGCCGGCGCTCTGGCGGCGCTCGGCTGGGCCGTGCTGATCGCCTACGTGGTCTACGCAAACCCCGGCGACACCATGATCACCCGCGACTACGTCTCCTACCTGACCTCCAATTCCGTGCTGCTGGGTGCCGAATTCGACAAGATCATCTCGATCCTGGTGGTGACCGCACTGATCGCCGCCGCGCTCTACCGTGCCAAGGGACTGCTGGTGCGCGCAGTTTCAGAGCAGACCGCCGCGCGCGAGCTGTCGCGCTTCTTCGCACCGGAGATTGCCGAGCGCATCAAGGGCGCCAAGGACCACATACTCGCCGGCAGCGGCGAGATGCGTGAAGCGGCAATCCTCAATCTCGATCTGCGCGGATTTACGCAGCTGGCCGGCAGGCTGCCGCCGGACGAAGTGATGGGGCTACTCGGCGAGTACCAGCAGCGGATGGTGCCAATAATCCAGCGTCACGGTGGCAGCATCGACAAGTTCCTCGGCGATGGCATCATGGCGACCTTCGGGGCGGTGCGTCCGTCGGAGCGCCAGGCGGCCGACGCGCTGGCCGCCCTGGAGGCGGTGATGACCGAGGCGGCAGCCTGGCAGAGCGACTGCGAAAAGCAGGGGCGCAGCTGTCCCCGGGTGAACGGCGCGGTGGCCACTGGCCGGGTGCTGTTCGGCGCCGTCGGCGATGACACCCGCCTGGAATACACAGTCATCGGCGATGCGGTAAACCTCTCCGCCAAGCTGGAGAAGCACAACAAGGAGATCGCCACCCGCGCGCTGTGCGATCGCGCCAGCTACGACCGTGCGCTGGCGCAGGGCTTCAGTCCGGCGGCGGAGAAACGACAGCTGGCGGCGGCGCGGGTCGCCGGCCTCGGCGAACCGATCGATCTCGTCGTCGTCGCTGCCTGAGCAGGCTCAGCTGTAGGGGTCGGCGGCGTCGCGCAGGCCGTCGCCCAGGAAGTTGAAGGCCAGCACCACGAGGAACAGCGGGACGATCGGCAGTAGCAGCCAGGGATAGACTGCGACGACGTTGAAGTTCTGCGCTTCGTTCAACACCACGCCCCAGGACGTGATCGGCGGCCGCAGGCCGATGCCGAGGAACGACAGCGCCGTCTCGCCGAGGATCGCGGTGGGGATGGAGACCGTCAGTGAGGCGATCAGGTGACTGGTGAAGCTGGGCAGCAGATGCCGGCCTATGATGCGTGCCGGCGAGGCGCCCATCAGCTGCGCGGCGGTGGTGAAGTCCTCCTCGCGCAGGGAGAGGAACTTCGCGCGGACCGAACGGGCGAGACCGGTCCAGTCCAACAGGCCGATGATGACCGAGATTCCCACGAAGACGCCGATCGGACTCCAGGTTACCGGCAGCAGCGCCGAGAGAGTCATGAACAGCGGTAGTTCCGGGAAGGAGCGGATGATCTCGATGGTGCGCAGGGTGAGCGCATCGGTGAAGCCGCCGTAGTAGCCGGCGATGCCGCCGATGACCACGCCGAACACGAAGGAGATCAGCGTGGCGATAAAGGCGAGGGTGAGCGAGATGCGTGCGCCGTAGATCACGCGGCTCAGCATGTCGCGTCCCAGGCGGTCGGTACCGAAGAGGAAGGCGGTACCGCCTTCGGCTGGACAGAAGAAGTGCAGATCGCTCTCGACCTGTCCCCAGAACTTGTAGCTGTCGCCGCGGCAGAAAAAGCGCAGCGGCTGTACCTTGTCCGGATTCTGCGTGTACTCGCGCGACAGGTTCTCCATGTTCAGCTTGTAGTCGAAGCCGTAGACGAAGGGGCCGACGAACGCGCCGTCGTCGAACAGGTGGAGCGTCTGCGGCGGTGCGAAGATGTGCTGCGTGTGGCGGCTGTCCAGATCGTAGGGCGCCAGGAACTCGCAGATCGCCACGGCAATATACATGAACAGCAGTAAGACGCCGGCCCACACGGCGACACGGTGGCGGCGAAAACGCCACCACACGATGCGCCACTCGGAGGCCTGGTAGTAGCGCTCCTGCTGCGGCGTCAGCTTCTCGACCGCGTAGGGATCGAAGGGCGCCTCATTCACGTAGTGCGGCAGGCGTTCGCCGGGCATCTCGCGTTCGCTCATTTCGTCGCACCTCCGCCCAAGCGAATGCGCGGGTCGAGCATCGCCAGCAGCACGTCCGAGATGAATACGCCGACCACCACCAGCACGGCTTCGAACATCAGAAAGGCGCCGGCCAAGTACATATCCTGACTCTGCAGGGAGCGCAGCAGCAGCGGCCCGTTGGTCGGCAGGCCCATGACGATGGAGACCAGCGCGGCGCCGGACACCATTGCTGGAAGGAGCATGCCGATGTCGGCGATCACGTGGTTCAGCGACATGCGCAGCGGATACTTCAGGATCGTCCGCAGCGGCGACAGCCCTTTGGCGCGCGCCGTCACCACGTACTGCTTCTGCAACTCGTCCAGCATGTTGGCGCGCAGCCGGCGGATCATTGCGGCGGTGCCCGAGGTGCCGATGACGATCATCGGAATCCACAGGTGGTTGATCACCGACATCACCTTGCCGGCCGACCAGGGTGCACCAATGTACTGCGGATCCATCAGTCCGCCGATGGACAGTCCGAACCAGAGATTGAGGTAGTACATCAGCAGCAGGGCGAAGAGGAAATTCGGCATGGCAAGGCCGAAGTAGCCGAAGAAGGTGGCTGCATAATCGCCGACGGAATACTGCCTGACCGCGGAGTAGATGCCGATGGGAAAGGCGACGACATAGGTGAACAGCGTGGTCGAGATCGCCAGGATGGCGGTGAACCAGAAGCGGTTGCCGATGACGTCGGCGACCGGCAGCTCGAACTCGAAGGAATAGCCGAGATCGCCTTGCAGCAGGTCGAAGAGCCACAGCCAGTACTGCTCGATCAGCGGCTTGTCGAGGCCGTACTGTTCGCGCAGGAAGGCGATGCGCGCGGGGTCGATGTTTTCGCCCTGCGCGCGCAGCTCGCTGATCATGGTTTCCAGGTAGTCGCCGGGTGGCAGCTGAATGATCACGAAGACCACCAGGCTGATGACCAGCAGGGTGGGGATCATCACCAGGACGCGGCGGATGAAATAGCTCAGCATGGCATCAGGTTTTCGCCGTCTAGAATCCCGTGGGCGGCCGCGCCGCTTAGCTGCGCTTGCCTGTACTGTTGCTCGAGCTGCGCTGCGCCCGTGTCGCTCGCGCGCACCCAGTGGCCGCCGCCGAGGTCGATCATCGACAGGTGGCCCTCACCGTCGATGCGGAAAGGCTCCGGCCAGGCATCCGGCTGCGAGGCGCGGCCCTCCATCAGCGCGCTGAGATCGAGGCGCTGCTCCAGACTCGGCTCCGGGACGGCCGCCAGAAGGGCCTTGGTGTAAGGATGCACCGGCGCGCGGAACAACAGCTCGCGCGGCGCCAATTCGACGAGCCGCCCGCGGCACATCACCGCGATGCGGTCGGCAATGTAGTCGACCACCGCGAGGTTGTGGCTGACGAAGATGTAGGTGAGGCCGAGGTCGCGCTGCAGATCCTTCAGCAGGTTCAGAACCTGCGCTTGGATCGATACGTCGAGGGCGCTGACCGGCTCGTCGCAGATCAGCAGTTGCGGGCGCAGCGCCAAGGCGCGCGCGATGCCGATGCGCTGGCGCTGGCCGCCGGAGAAGCTGTGCGGATAGCGCCGGATGTGCTGGCGGTTGAGGCCGACCACGGCCATCAGCTCCTCGACAATCCGGCGCCGCTCTGCCGGCGTGCCGATACCGTGGATGACCAGCGGTTCGGCCAGGATCTCGCCCACGGTCATACGCGGATTGAGCGAGGAGAAAGGGTCCTGGAAGACGAACTGGATCTTCCTGCGGAACGCCATCAATGCGTCGCCGGTCAGCGCCAGCACATCGATCTCCTCGCGGCTTCCGTCCTCGGCGCAGTCGGTGAAGGTGATGCTGCCGCTGTCGGGCTGCAGGGCGCGCAGGATCGTCTTGGAAAGCGTGGTCTTGCCGCAGCCGCTTTCACCGACCAGGCCGAGGCATTCGCCGCGCTGCACCGTGAAGCTCACATCGTCGACCGCCAGCAGGCTGTCGGCGTCGCCGCCGCTGCCGAAGAGGCCGGACGTGCGGATGGTGAAGCGCTTGCTGACGTGCGCGACCTTGAGGAGGGTATCCTGCACCGCGCCGGCGCGCTGCCTGGCCGCCGTGCCGGCCTGCGCGTTCGCCTTGCCGAGGAAGGCGTCGTCGTCCTGCTGCTTGATCTCGCGGATCGGCACCAGGCGCTCGCCCGGCTTCATGTGGAAGCGCGGCACGGCGCGCAGCAGCGCGTTCAGATAGGGATGCTGCGGCGCCCGGAAGATGTCCTCCAGGGTGCCGCTCTCCATTGCCTCGCCGTGGTACATCACCACCACCTCATCGGCCAGGTTGGCGACCACGCCGAGGTCGTGGGTGATGATCAGCACGGCCATGCCGAGTTCGGCCTGCAGGTCCTTGAGCAGCTTCAGGATCTGCGCCTGGATGGTGACGTCGAGCGCCGTCGTCGGTTCGTCGGCGATCAGCAGTGCCGGGCGGCACACCAGGGCCATGGCGATCATGGCGCGCTGGCGCAGGCCGCCGGAGAGCTCGAAGGGATAGGTCTTCAGCGCCTTGCCCGGGTCGGGGAAGCCGACGAGGTGCAGCATCTCCTCGATCAGTTCGCGCCCCTCGGTGCTGCTGACATCGCGGTGCAGATGCAGCGCCTCGTGGATCTGGTTGCCGACGGTGTGCACCGGCGACAGCGAGGTCATCGGCTCTTGGAAGATGATGGAGATGCGCGCGCCGCGGATGGCGCGCATCTGCGGGCTGTCGGGGGCGAGGCCGGTGATGTCGATCATGCTCTCGGCGCGATCGGCCGCCAGCACCGGGTCGTGGAACAGGATGCGCCCGGCATCGATGCGCGCGCTGCGCGGCAGGATGCCCATGATCGCCTGGCTGACCACGGATTTGCCGGAGCCCGACTCGCCGACCAGTGCCACCGTTTTGCCGGCGGGCACGCGAAAGCTCACGCCGCGGACGGCTTCGAGACGACCTTCCGGCAGCACGAAGCTGATCCGCAGATCCCGTATGCGCAGCAAATCCCGCACGCTTACTAATCTTCCCCCGATATTCCCGCCGCATTGTCGTTCTGTCGGCAGCGTTTATAAGACGTTTGACGGCAAACCGCACCCGTCAGATGAGCCCGCCGTGCTTGCCGACAGGCTTCTGCGGGTCGATGCCCAGTTCGATCAGGTTGCTGGCAGTGGCCGGATCGAGGGTTAGGCCCCGGGCGCGCAGGGCCGCCGCGGCACGTTCGGCCAGCCACTCGAAGCCCTCGATCGAGGATTCCAAGGTCATGGCGACGCCCGCCCCTTTGAGAGTGAGCTGCATGAAGCCGCTTCCGAGTGGACGCCACTTGCTGCGCCGCGTGCCGTAATAGCGCAGGCTCACTTCGTCGAGCCGATCCCAGGGAATCACCCTGGTGACGGCGGCGCGGCAGGCAATCTCGTCGTCGGTCACCGCGACCCTGAGGCTGTGGCGATGCGCGGTGCGCAGGCCGAAAACCGCGAAAAGGCCGGCCAGGGAGCCGAAGATGGCGATGACCGGCAGGCTCGGCGGCACCGCCAGGAGGACGCCCAGACCGACGAAGAGGCCGGCGGCGCTGCGCAGATAGTCACCGACCAGCACGCGCAGGGGATAGCGGAACTGCCTCACGCCCTCGTCTCCCCTGCTGTCGCCTGCCGGTCGGCGGTTGGCTTGGCGAAGACCTCGTGCGCCGACAGCAGACGCACGGCGGCGTGGCGCGCCAGGCGGTCCAGCAACTCCGCAAGGAAATCCCAGGCTGCTGCATCGTGCACGTGGTGGTGGGTGAGGATGCCGCTGGGCTCGGCGGCATCGACTTTACCCAGGCGTCGGGCGGCGAGATGACCGGCCAGCAACTCGAGCGCCGCCCGCGTCCCGAGGAATCGGCGCTGCGGATGCCACTCCAGGATGTCGACATGACAGTTCGCCTGTCGCAGGCCCACGACCGGTGTTGCCGCGGTGCGGGCCGTGTAGGTCGACAGCCCCGTGAAACCGAGGGCGGGCAGCTGCGGGAGCAGGACCGGGTCGATGCGGTTCCACGGCGGCACCAGCACAGGCCGGAAGCGGGCGCCGAAGAGGCTGGCCAGCCGCGCGCGGCCCTGGCGCAGCTCGTCCATGATCGTCGGACGCCTTGCCGGGTCGACCAGTTCGCATTTCTTGGCTCCCGCCGCTGCATGATCGGCATGGGCGTAACCGTGCTGCAGCACGACGGCACCGGGGGCCTGGATTTCCAGAACCTCGGCCAGGGCGGGCTCCACCCTGGCCGGAATCGTCGCCAGGGCGAGCGGCGCGCGGCTCGCCGCCGCGACGGCCAGCAGCCGCTCGAAGGCTGGGCCGGGCGCGCCGGCATCATCGTCGCGCCACCAGATCTCCGCCTGGCGGCTGGCCGCGGCCCAGGCCCCGAGTTCGCGCTCGAGTTGCTGCCAGGCGCCGGTCTCGCCGCCGGTCATGCCGCAACTTCCTTCAGTCGGGCGATCAGGTGGCGCGCAGTCTCCTCGGCGCCGTCCATGCGGAGGGGCGCCTTGCCCCGGGCGCCCCCTTGGGCCAGGGCACGTTCGATGCCGGCCGCCAACTGCGCGGGATCGAGGCGCGCTTCGTCGACCACGGTAATGAAATTCTGCGCGGCGAGGACCTGGGCGCGCTGGGCCTGCTCGGTCTCGGCGCCGCCGGCGAAGGGCACCACGACGCCGGGCACGCCGCTGGCCAGCACCTCCATCAGGGTGTTGTAGCCGCCCTGGCTGATCGACAGCCGGGCGCGGGTCAGCAGTTGCACGAAGTCGCTGCGCGCATATTCCACGGTGACGTCGGCTGGCGCTGCCGCGGCGATGGCCCGAAAGTCGGGCTCTGGCAGGTTGGGGCCGATCAGCAGGCGCCAGGGGACCTCGGCCAGCGGCGACAGGGATCGGGCGGCCAGGGCGCAGCGCAGCAGCGCGGCCCCCACTGCGCCGCCGCCGGCGGAGACGATGACCTCGCCGCTTCCCGGCTGACCGGGGCCGGTGTCGACCCGGCTCGCCCGCGCGGCGGCTACCGCCTGGGCGGCCTCGGTCACGTAGCCGGTGTAGTGCAGGCGCTCCGCCACGGCGGGGCTCTCCGGAAAACAGTCCTCGAGGCGGAACAGGCGCGGCTCGCCGTGGACATAGAGCAGATCGAACTGACGGGTGAAGCGATCGACCATCCAGGCGGTCTTCCCGGCGTCGCCCGGCCGGTTCACGATGTCACGCAGCGAGCAGGCGATGAGCGCCGGCGGGTCGTCGGTGCGCGCGGCCTCGATCAACGGGTCCAGCTCGAAGCGCATCTTGCGCCGGCCGAAGGGATACAGCTCGGTCATCACCATACGCGGGCAGGTGCGACGGTAGACCTCCAGCAGCAGGTCGCGACGGCGCGCCCTCCAGGCCTCGTCGATCGGCCGGTCGCTCGCATCCAGGATGACGGCGAAACGGTCGTCCTGGGCACGCGCGGGTGGCAGCTGCACGACTTCGACGCCGCCGAACTCAAGGCCGCCCACCGGCAGCCCGCCGGTAACGAAGACGACCTTCAGCCCGGCGCGGTGGAAGGCGCGGGCCAGCACCGCGGCGCGGCGGATATGGCCGATGCCCAGCAGGTGCTGCACGTAGAGCAGGACGTCGGCGCGCGTGTTCATGGCGTGCGGCATGTGACGCGCAGGGGCAGGTTGAGGGTTTCGATGCGCGGCGCGCCGCCAGGGACCAGGGCGAAGACCTGAATGCAGGCATCGGTCAGCTTCTGCGGTGGCTCGGCGCGCATGTCCCAGCCGCTGGCCAGGGAGTAGACGGCACGGATCACGCCTTTATGGGTGACTGCTACCACGTCGTCAGCGGCTTCCGCCAAGCTTGCCAGCAGCGGGCGCAGGCGGTCCTGGACGTCGCGCGGGCTCTCGCCGCCGGGCGGGCGGAAGTCGAGACCGCGGGCTTCCTGCGCGGCCATCCCGGCGCCCAGCTCGGCACGCAGGGCCATAAGGGTCCGGCCTTCCCAGGCCCCCCAGTCGGTCTCGATGAGGCAAGGCTCGGTCTCCACCGGGCCGGCGTGCAGGATCGCAGCGGTATCGCGCGCGCGGACCAGCGGACTGCAGATCCAGCGCGCGCCGGCGGCGTTGGGCGGCAGCCCCCAGGTGGCGACGGCGCTGCGGCCGGCCGGCGACAGCGGTTGGTCGCTGCGGCCCTGGATACGCCCCGCCGCATTCCAGTCGGTCGCGCCGTGGCGGATGAGCAGCAGCCGGCTCAC
Organism: Kiloniellaceae bacterium; assembly: GCA_009377535.1. GTDB lineage: Bacteria > Pseudomonadota > Alphaproteobacteria > Kiloniellales > Kiloniellaceae > Pelagibius. The sequence goes on along the minus strand of WHTV01000004.1, from coordinate 83,438 downwards.
CGTCGGCTTGCCTCTTCCAGAATGGCGTTCAGCCGGCGCGCGGCAGCCAGCATGCTGTGCTGCTCGGCGATCAACCGGGGGGCGGCCTCGCCCATGGCCAGGCGGCTTGCCTTCTGCGACAGCATCTCGCGTACGCTGGCGGCGAAGGTGGCGAGTCCAGGGTCGCTGAGGTACCCGGTGATGCCTTCGGCCACCACGTTCTCCACCCCCGGGCTGCGCCCGGCGACCACGGGGATGCCGGCGGCCTGCGCCTCCAGCAACACCATGCCGAAGGCCTCGTTGACTGCCGGCCAGACCAGCAGGTCACAGGCAGCGTAGAGCGCCGGCATGACCTCCGGCTGCACCAGGCCGAGGAAGCGAACACGTCCCGGCAGGGCCCAGCCAAAGCCCTGGACCACTGCGTCGTAGGCCTGGCCGTCGCCGGCCACGACCAGCTGCCAGGGGATGTCCGGGATGGCGCGCAGTGCCTGGGCCAGGATCTGGTAGGACTTCAGCTTATCGCCCGGGCGCATCATGGCAGCGGCAAGCAGCCACGGCAGGTCGGGGTCGAGCTGCTGCTCGCTGGCCAGCACCGCGCGGTAATCCGCACGCAGCGGCCTGACCGCCTCGTAGGGGGTGGTGTCGATAAAGGGCTTCAGCGCCCGCACCTTGCTCTGGTCGGGGATCAGCTTGGCGTCCAGCGGGTTCAGGGTGACCACCGCGGCGGCCTGGTCCAATGCCTCCAGGACCGCGCGGTGGCTCGCCGCCCACGGGCCGCCGGCCCGCTTGTAGGCGACCGAGCCCTCGGCCACCACGTAGGGGATGCGTAGCGCCCGCGCCACCTTGGGGCCGATCCAGTCCGGCGCCTTGTAGTAGAGGTGATAGGTGAACCAGAGCTGCGGGCGTCGGCGTGGCGGCAGGCCCTGGTAATGGCGGACCAGCCGCTCGGCCAGCCTGTCGCCGAGGCGCTGCAGGCGCTCCAGGCGCCGCGCGTCGCCCAGCGCTTCGCGGCTGCGGAAGCGGCTCGCCAGTTCCACCTCGTGCCCGGCCTGCTCCAGGGCCTGCACAATCATCCGGGCCATCTGGCGATCGCCGGAGGGGTTGCTGTGAGTTGGCGGCTTCAGCGGAGCATAGAACGCAATGCGCATGATGGCTTCGGGTTAGGAATGATCTGATTACTCGGCGGCTCTGCCGGGCAGCGAATCGACGCCGTCTGCCCGGCTCAGCAGCCGCACGAGGGTGTCGATTCCCCCCTTCATATCAAAGTCCGCGCGAATGCGCTGCTGTCCTGCTTGCCCCAGGCGCTGGCGCTCGGCCGGGTCGACGATCAACCGAGTCAGCCCGGCGGCCAGCGCCGCCGGGTCCTCCGGCGGCACCAGGGCACCGGTCACTCCGTCGTCGATCAGCTCCGGGATCGCCGCGACCCGGGTGGCGAGGCAGGCGAGGCCCTGGCTCTGCGCCTCCATCAGCACGTTGGGCAGGCCGTCGCGGTCGCCGTCCTTGGCGATGCGACTGGCCAGCACGAAGAGGTCGGCGCTGCGATACTGCTCCAGCACGTCCGCCTGGGCCTGGGCGCCCCGCCAAGCGATGCGCCCGTCCAGGCCAAGGGCAGCGGCCTCGCGTTCCAATGCTGGTCGGAGCGGGCCGCCGCCGATGTGGGTGAGCTGCCAGTGCAGCCCGGCAGGCAGCGCGGACAGAGCCGCCAGCAGCAGGTCGTAACCCTTTTTCTCCACCGCCCGGCCGACCGACAGCAGGCGCACCGGATGGGGCCCGCTGCCGTCGCGGGCGCTTTGTTTGGCCGCCGCCGCGGCAAAGCGGTCGAGGTCGAGGCCATGGTAGAGCAGGGTGACACGCCCCGGCCCGGGGGCGTGTGAGCGCAGGTGGTCCGCGCCGACGGCGGTACAGGTGACCAGCCACTCGGCTTCCGCCAGTTTTTCGCGCTTTTCCCAGTCTGGGATGGTCCAGATGTCCTTGGCGTGGGCCGAAACGCTCCACGGCAGGCCGGTCAGCAAGGCGGTGTAGCGGGCGACCGAAGCCGGGGTGTGGAGAAAGTGGGCGTAGAGCCGCGTCACCTCGGCGGGCAGTTCGGCGGCCAGCACGCAGGCCTGGCCGAAGCGGCGCACCCGGTTCGGCGTCAGGTCGCGCATGAGGTCGCGCAGGAAGGCCTGCCGGGCCCGCGCGTAGCCCGGCTGCTGCCGGGCGCGCCACCAGCTGCGCAGCACCCTCAGTGGCTCCTGGTAGAGGTACTCCGGCAGGTAGCCCACCGGCGCGCGAATCTCGTCATGCACCGGATGGAGTTTGCGGTCGGTCGGCTGGCGCAGGGAGATCAGGCGGAGGGCGAAGCCACGCCGCTCGAGCGCCAGGATCTCCTGGGCGATGAAGGTTTCCGATAGGCGTGGATAGCCCTTGAGGACCACGGCAAGGACACCGACAGCGGGCGCTGCCGGGCGATCTGCAGAGGCAGGAATCGCGCTCATGGCAGGGGAATGGGCGGCGTCACAGTCGTCTCTTTTTGCGCGGTCCGGTGCTGGCCGGCCCGGCGACGCTCAGGTTGCTGGAACCGCGCTGCAGCCAGTATTCGGACAGGCGCACCACGTTGGCCGGGCCGTCCAGCAGGCCCGGCACCACCACGTCCGAGGGGCGGCCCTGTTGCGGCAGGTTGCGCAGGGCGGTGGCCATCAGCTGGGCATCGCGGCGACCGTCGTCGCGCAGCATGCGCACCAGGCCCAGATCCTGAGCCCGCGAGGCGCGGATGTGCTGCTCCATGCGCGGCTCGGTGCGCGGGATCACCAGGGCGCGCTTGTCGAAGGACAGGACCTCGCAGAAGGTGTTGTAGCCGCCCATGCAGACCACGCCGATGGCGCGGTCCATCAGGCTTTCCAGGTGGGTCTCGAAGGTCACCGCTTCCACCTTGGCGAGCTGCGCCACGCGGGCCTGAAAGTCGCTTTGGGCCTCGCTGTTCATGAAGGGCCCGAGCACCAGGAGGGCCGGGAAGGGCAGCTTGGGGTCGGCTTCGTAGGCGCGCAGCACCCAGTCGATGATGGCCTCGCCGTCGCCGCCGCCGCCGACGGTGACCAGCAGGTAAGGCTCGCTGATTTTTTCCAGCGCCACGTGGGGGCTCACCTTGGGCAGGCTGCGCTTCAGATAGCCGGTGTAGGTCATGCGCTTGCGTACGGAATCCGGCAGTTCGATGCCTTCCAGCGGGTCACAGATCTGCGGCAGGCCATAGATCCAGATGTCGTCGAAATAGCGCTGCAGGGCCGGCACCACCTGCTTGCGCTCCCATTCCGGGGCCAGCAATCCGGGCTCGTCCATGACGTCGCGCAGACCGAGCACACAGGGCGTGCCGCGGTCGCGCAGCATCGCCAGGGTGGCCTCCACCTCGCCGCGCAGGCCAAGCGGCTCCTTGTCGACGATGAAGAGGTCCGGGTCGAAGAACTCGGCCGTGTGTTCGATGATCGAGGCGCGCATCGCTAAGGTCTGGTCGACATCGATGTGCAGCGCCAGCGAGGTGTAGTCGCCGTTGCGCAGCTTGATCACCCCCGGTACCCGCACGAAATCGACGCGGGCGCGGAAATCGAACGACCCGATGATGGGCGAGCCCGAAAGAATCAGTACCGACAGCGATTTGTGGGCGTCAGCCAGGGTATGGGCAATCTCGCGGCAACGCCGCAGGTGACCCAGGCCGAAGCTGTCGTGGCTGTAGATGAGGACGCGCTTACCTTTGCGGCTGTCCTGCATGCCGCCTTCTCCCTCTCCGCGGACTGCCGGGGGCGACTATGGCACAGGCCGGGGCGCGGCGGAAAGGCTCCTCTGACCCGCCCTGCGACGACCCCGCCCGGCTGCTTTGCGGCGCTTTTGGGATTGTTCATTTTCGTCCGGTCATGCTCTAACTTGCGGCAGGCGCAAGTAACCGGGCCCCTCCTTCCCGCCGTCGGGGCCTGGGGCCGCTGCCGTTGCGGCCTGCCGAAGAGGTTGCATGGAACCTAACATCTTCAAGTACGTTTGGCGCCACAGCCGGGCAGAGCAGCTCATCATTCTGCTGCTCGTGGCCGTCTCGCTGCCGTTCTACTACCTCTCCCTCAACCTGCCGAAGCAGATCGTCAACGAAGGCATCCAGGGCCAGGGCTTCGACCAGCCGGGATCGACCCAGCCTTTCCTGGCGGCGGACCTGCCCTTCGGCGAGGAGATCTTCGGGCGTCAGGTGACGCTGTTCGGCGGCTTCGACCTGGTGCAGCAGGACATGCTGCTGGCGCTCAGCTTCTCGTTCCTGGCGCTGGTCATGGTCAACGGCATGTTCAAGCTGGTGATCAACACCCGCAAGGGTCGCTTGGGCGAACGCCTGCTGCGGCGCCTGCGCTTCGATCTTGCCGATCGCATTCTGCGTTTCCCGCTGCCGCATCTGAAGCGGGTGAAGCCCTCGGAAATGGCGACCATGATCAAGGACGAGGTGGAGCCGCTCGGCGGTTTCACCGGCGATGCCTTCGCCACGCCTTTGTTCCTCGGCGGCCAAGCGGCGACGGCACTGCTGTTCATCATGGTGCAGTCGTTCTGGCTCGGCCTGGTGGCGGCTGGGGTGGTGGCGTTCCAGTCCTACCTCATTCCCCGCTTGCGCCGGCGCCTGTTGGAGCTCGGGCGCGAGCGCCAGTTGACCGCCCGCCAGCTGGCCGGGCGCATCGGCGAGATCATCGACGGCGGCATCGAGGTGCGGGCGCACGACACCACCAACTTCGAGCGCGCCGACTTGGTCGCGCGCCTCGGGCGCATCTTCCACATCCGCTTCGAGATCTATCAGCGCAAGTTCTTCGTAAAGTTCATCAACAACCTGCTCGCCCAGCTGACGCCCTTCATGTTCTACGCTGGCGGCGGCCTGTTGGCGATTTCCGGCCGCCTCGACATTGGTGCGCTGGTTGCCGTGATCGCCGCCTACAAGGATCTGCCGTCGCCGATCAAGGAGCTGATCGACTGGGATCAGCAGCGTCTCGACGTGCAGATCAAGTACGAACAGGTGATCGACCAGTTCCAGCCGCCGCAGTTGATCGACCCCGCCCGGGAGGCGCCTGAGAACGATCCCGGCCCGCCGCTGAAGGGCGAGATCGTCGCTTCAGCGCTCACCCTGCTGGACGAGAATGCTCTACCTGTGGTGCGCGCTGCTAGCTTTGCCATCGGTGTCACCGACCACGTCGCCATCGTCGGCTCGAACGACAGCGGCATGGATCTGCTGAGCTACATGCTGGCCGGACTGGTGACGCCAAGCTCCGGTACGTTGCGCATCGACGGCAGCGACATCGATCGCCTGCCGACGGCGGTTACCGGCCGCCGCATCGCCTATGTCGGCGCCAACGCCTACCACTTCGCCGGCACGCTGCGCGACAATCTGCTCTATGGCCTGAAGCACCGCCCGCTCCGGGCGGCCAAGGCCGGCAGCGGGGCCTCGGCGGCCGAACTGGCGGAGGCCAGGCGGGCGGGCAATCCGGAGTTCGACATCAAGGCCGACTGGATCGATTACGAGGCGGCCGGTGCCAGCGGCGCGGAGGACATCACCGCGCGGCTGATCGAGGTATTGGCCGTGGTCGAGCTGAAAAGCGACGTCTACCGCTTCGGGCTGACCGGAACCATCGACCCACTCCAGCATCCTGACGCCGCCGCTGGTATCCTGCGTGCCCGCGCCGCCCTCCTCGGCCGGCTGCGCGACAGCGGCAACGAAGAGCTCGTCGTGCGCTTTGCGGAAGACAGCTACAACCGCAATGCCAGCGTCGCGGAGAACCTGCTGTTCGGCACGCCGCGCGTGCCAGCCTTCGCCTCGGGCGCGCTCGCGAAGAATCCGACGGTCGCGGCGGTGCTGCGCGAGGAAGGACTGGTCGACGACCTCGTCGGCATGGGCGCGACCATCGCCAAGACCATGGTCGAGATCTTTGCCGACCTGCCGCCCGGCCATCCCTTCTTCGAACAGTTCAGCTTCATCGGGGATGACGATCTGCCGGAATTCAGCGCTATTGTCGGGCGCGTCGACAAGGCGGGGGTCGCCGCGCTCGATGAGACGGCGCGCCACCTGCTGCTCGGCCTGCCCTTCAACTACGTCGAGGCGCGCCACCGCCTCGGCCTGGTCGACGATGCCATGGCCGCACGCCTGGTGAAGGCGCGCCAGCGACTGGCCGAACGCCTGGAACGCGACTCGCCGGCTGCGGTGGAACTCTACCGGGCCGATGCTTACAACGCGGCGGCCTCCCTGCAGGACAACATCTTGTTTGGCCGACTCGCCTTCGGGCAGGCCGGCGCCGAGCAGATCATCGGCGATGCCCTGGCGGAGCTGCTCGACGATCTCGGGCTGCGCGAGACCGTCATCAAGGCCGGCCTGGACTACAATGTGGGCATCGGCGGCGGGCGGCTGAACTCGGTGCAGCGACAGAAGCTGGCGATCGCCCGCGCTCTGCTGAAACGCCCCGACATCCTGGTCGTCAACGAGGCGGTCTCGGTGCTCGACGGCAGTGCCCAGAATCGCTTGCTCGAACGCATCCTCGACCTGCGTCGCGGGCAGGGCGTGATCTGGACGCTGTACCGCCCGGAGATGGCCGTGCTCTTTGACGGCATTCTTGTGATGCGCGACGGTCGTGTCGTCGAGCAGGGCAGCTATGAGGAGCTGACCGGGCGCGACTCCACCTTCAAGGAACTTGTCGCCGCCGAGTAAACACTGGCCCTCGGGCAAAGCGGTCGCCCGCTGGAAAGACAAGCAGCAAGAAAGCCTACCGGGGCACATAAGGAAGGTAAGAAGGAACGAGCGATGAGTATCGACCAGGAGGTTGAGATCCTGCGGCGCATTCCGATCTTCGCGAAGATCGACCCGGCCAAACTGAAGCTCATGGCCTTCGCCAGCGAGCGGGTGACCTATAAGCCGGGACAGATGCTGTTCAGACAGGGCGAGCGGGGCGACGCCGCATTCATCGTGCTGCACGGCACCGCCGACGTGTTGATCGATGCCGACAACGGCCTCCTCAGGGTGGCCTCACTGTCGGAAAACGAAATCATCGGCGAGATTTCCATTCTCTGCGATATTCCGCGCACCGCCACGGTGCAGGCCGAAACGGAGCTCACCACCCTCAGGATCACGTCGGATCTGTTCCTACGCATGCTCATGGAGTTTCCGGAGATGGGCGTAGAGGTGATGCGCGTGCTGGCGCATCGTCTGGAGCAGACAACGGCTCAACTGCGTCAAGTCCAGGCGGCGCGTTGAGCCGCCTGGACAGCGTCCTGCGGCGTCTGCAGGCCCAGCGCGATTGCCTCAACCTGGCGATCCGCCTGGTCCGGGATCTGCCCGGGCCGGTGTTCGAGCTCGGACTCGGCAACGGACGTACGTACGATCATCTGCGCGAATCCTACCCCGACCGCGAGATCTTCGTCTTCGAGCGCCGGGTCTCCGCCCACGTCGATTGCATTCCGGATGCGGAACATTTATTCGAGGGGGAAATTGAGGAAACGCTGGATGGGGCGTTGAGCCGCTTTGCCGGCACGGTTGCCCTGGCACATGCCGACCTCGGCAGCGGTCATGCGGTGCGCGACGCCTGCACGGCGGCCATGATCTCCACCAAGCTCACCTAGTTCGTGGCCCCCGGCGGCATTGTCGTTTCGGACCAGGAACTATATCTGCCGACCGCGGACGCCGTCGCGCTCCCGCCCGACGTACAGGCGGGGCGCTATTTCATGTATCTCTTGCGTTCGGCGGCTTTCTGACCGCCGCAACAGGCGTATGGCCTGACAGGGGACAGAAATTCATTTCAGGTCCAAAACGACCGGCACGTGGTCGGAGGGCCTGTCCCAGGTCCTGGTTTCACGAACGATCTGCAGGGATTTCAGCCGCTTGCGCAGCGGCGGGGTGGTCAGGGCATGATCCAGGCGCCAGCCATAGTCTTTGGCAAAGGCCTGCGGGAAGCGGTAGCCCCACCAAGTGTAAAGTGGTTCCGGTTCCGGAATGAAATGGCGGGGCACGTCGAGCAGTTCGCCGGCCGCCCAAAACTGCGCCATGTGCTCGGCCTCCAGCGGGGTGTGGCCGACACTGCGCTGCAGACGCTTGTGATTCCACACGTCGTGCTCCAGCGGCGCCACGTTCAGGTCGCCGACGATGACCGCTCCGCGCGTGGCCAGCTTGTCCTTCTTGGCCCAGGCCGCCATCTCGGTGAGGAACTGCAGCTTGTGGCCGAACTTGGTATTTTGTTCCGCGTCCGGAATATCTCCGCCAGACGGCACATAGAAGTTGTGCAGCTCGACGCCGCCGACGCTGGCCGAGACGTGGCGGCAATCGTCGCGCTCGCACCAAATCTCCTTGCGCGGCGCTGCGAGCTCGAGACGCGATAGGATGGCTACGCCGTTGTAGCCCTTCTGCCCATGCACGAGGGCGTGCGGGTAGCCGAAGGCGGCCATCTGCGCCGCCGGGAAGTCGTCGCTCCGCACCTTGATCTCCTGCAGGCAGATCACATCGGGCGCATAGAGCGCACAGAAGCGCTCCAGGTGCTCGAGGCGCTGGCGCACGGAGTTCACGTTCCAGGTGGCGATTCTGAGGGCCATGGGCGCTCCCGAAGAGAGGGAAAATCATCTTGTTCCGAATCCGGAACAAATCGGCCGTCTCGTTCCACAGCTGGAACGAAAGCGCAGCCGGACGGCAAATTAGAGCCTTTGCGCCGAAATTTGAAGAAGAGAGAGGAAAGCCGGAGCCCCACAGAGAGGAACGCCCGGTCGGGGGGGGATCCGGGCGTTCCGTTTTCTCCGCGGAGAAGCGAAAGGAAGGCAGGGGAATGCATCCTTCCGCTATCGCCGGCGTCTTTGCGGCACCGGCTGTTAAGCCTAATTTAGGACGAATCGTCGGCTTTACAATCTCACATCGGCGTGCGCGGCGATGATTCTGCAAAATCGCCAATATCCCAAGGCAGGCGCGGGATTGCGTCGAATTTACAGGCTCTGGGTGTTGGATTCCGGCGCTATTCCCAGGCCGAGGCCTTGCGGTGGCTTGCGGCTTAGGCTTGGCCGAGTTCGGCCAGGGGAAAGATGTCCTCTGCCGCCCGGGCGACGGCCCGGGCCCGGGCGGCTGCCCCGAAAGCCTCGAAAAGCTGGCGCGAGAAGGGGTTCTCCCAAGCCTTGTATTCCGGGTGCCACTGAACGCCAAGGGCGAAGGCCTTGGCGTTTTTCACGCTGACCGCTTCCGGCGTGCCGTCCTCGGCCTCAGCCTCCACCACAAGGCGCGCGGCGATCCGGTCGAGCCCCTGCCAGTGCAGCGAGTTCACCATCAGCGGGCCTTCGATCCCCGCGGCACGGGCATAGGCGGCCAGCGGTCCGCCCGCGCGCAGCACCACCGGGTGGCGCGGGCCGTACTGCACGTCCAGCTCACGATGCTGCGGCCGGCGGTGGTCCATTCGCCCGGGCAGTTCGTGCACGCGCACATGCAGGCTGCCGCCAAGGGCAACGTTCAGCTCCTGATAGCCGCGGCAGATCGCCAGCAGGGGCACGCCCTCATCCAGGGCCAGGCGGATCAACTCCAGGACAGTGGCATCGCGCGCGGTGTCGAAGGGCTCCGCCGCCACGCTTTCCGCCTGGCCGTAGTGGCTGGGATGCACGTTGGAGGGGCTGCCGGTCATCATCACCCCGTCGAGCGACCGCACCAGGCGGCGCAGATCGACCAGGTCGCCGCCCAACGAGGGGATCATGAGGGGCGCCGCGCCGGCCGAGATCGCCAGGGCCCGCACGTATTTGTCGCCGACCGTATGGAACGGCTGGCCGTCCACGTCGCGCACGCAGGCCGGGACGCCGACCAGCGGCAGGGGGGAAGTCGTTGTCATGGCCCCAATTAGGTAGCGCCGCCTGCAATGGCTGGCAAGCGCCCTGCCAGGGGGCCAGAGTTGCAGGGAGCGGGCGTTGGTGCGACGCCCGAGTCCGCGCTCCGGCCGCGCCGGCGTGGCCTGCCCGGCCGCTGGCCTCGTCGCCCTGCTCCTGCACCCCTTCCGGTCCCCCCCGCGGCGCTCTCCGGCCCGGAAGCCCCACGGAAAACATGAGATTGCCGGGCGCTCAGGCCCCTGGGGCGAACTTTCTTTGAACCCTCCGGCGATGGCCGGCGACTACCTTCCTGTAACACGCAATTTTCGTCGCTTCAGGCCAACCCAAAGGAAAATCACATGCGTATTCTTGCTCTCGCTCTCGCGGCCGGGCTTGCCCTGACCGCCGTGCAGGCCGCTTCGGCCCAGACCCGCGTCCAGCCGCTGCAGCCGACGCCCCCGGCGCCGACCCTGCAGAAGAAGGCCCCGGCGCCTGCGAAGCCGGACTTCGTCATCCTGCATGCGGGCGCCGTCGGCGGCAGCAACAACCAGTTCATGATCCAGGTGAAGAACGACGGCCCCGCCGACAGCCCCAGCGCCTTCCTGCGCAACCGGAACAAGGCCCCTGGCAACGTCGGCGTCGCGTTGACGGCCGTCCCAGCGATCAAAGCCGGCCAGTTCGTCTGGGTGAAGGCGGAACTGAACAAGCCGGCGCGGCCGGGAGACCGCATCCTCGTGGAGGCCGACTACAACAAGGCCATCGTTGAGACCAAGGAGCACAACAATAACTACGCTTTCAACTGGTAACCGGCGACTTACCGGCATTCCCAAGCCAATCATATCCGAAAAGCAGAAACGGCATCTCCAAAGAAGGAGATGCCGTTCCGCTATTGTCGGTGCTTCGCGGCCGCGGCCCCCTACTGGTCGCGAGCCTTGCCGCCGTGCCAGACTTCCAGGTTGCCGGACTTGAAGAGCTCAGGATCGACCTCGACGCCGAAGACCAGGTTGACCAGCGAAACCTGGGTCTGAATGCCCTGCGGGTCGATCAGCTCCCACTTTCTCAGCGCCAGGGGTTCGTCGGAGAACACCAGGGTCACCTCGCCGCCGTCCGGCGAATCGGGGTCGCGCAGCGTGATGCGCAGGGTGCCCAGCGCCTCTTCGATGCCGACGATGTCGACATTGTCGTCGAAGCGCACTTCCTTGCGGATGAGGAACCACAGCGGCGTTTCCCACAGCGGCAGGAAAGTCGCCTCCTTCAGCTCCTTGTCGTAGTAGAGCAACGACAGGCCGTTGGCGATGATCAGCACCGGCGTCGGCGGATCGTACTCGAAGCGCATGCGGCCAGGACGGTCGAGGTAGACGTCACCTTCCGCGTAGGCGCCGTTCGATGACACCTGCACGAAGCGGCCCCGCATGGTCTTGATGTCGTTAAGATAACGCTCGATACGGTTGATCGCCGCCACGTCGTCCGGCGAAAGCGCCGCCGTCTGCGTGCGCGATTCCGCCAGCGCCGTCGGCATCCCGGCAAGCAGCGCGGCGGCGCAGAGCCAAGCGCCCAGAGCGCCCCACAGGCGCCGCCGCCTTGGCGTTGGCTTCGCAGTCATATATCGCCGCCTCCCGGCGGCAGGACTTCGCGCTTGCCCACGTGGTTAGCGGCAGTGATCAAACCTTCTTCCTCCATGCGCTCGATGATCCTGGCGGCGCGGTTGTAGCCGATCTGCAGGTGGCGCTGCACGAAGCTGGTCGAAGCCTTGCGATGTTGCAGAACTACGGCCACGGCGCGGTCGTAGAGCTCGTCGCCGCTGCCTTCGCCGCCGAAGCCACCGCCACCAGCGCCGTCGAAATCCGACTCGCCGTCTTCGGTGATGGCTTCGATGTAGGAAGGCTCCCCCTGCCTTTTCAAGAAGGCGACCACGTCTTCAACCTCACGGTCGGTGACCAGCGGGCCGTGCACGCGCACGATCCGCCCGCCCTGGGCCATGTAGAGCATGTCGCCCTGGCCAAGCAGTTGCTCGGCGCCCTGTTCGCCCAGGATGGTGCGGCTGTCGATCTTCGAGGTGACGTGGAAGGAGATGCGCGTCGGGAAGTTGGCCTTGATAGTACCGGTGATGACATCCACAGAGGGGCGCTGAGTGGCAACGATGAGATGGATTCCCGCGGCGCGCGCCATCTGCGCCAGGCGCTGGATGGCCGCCTCGACGTCCTTGCCGGCGACCAGCATGAGGTCGGCCAACTCGTCGACCACCACCACGATGAGCGGCAGCGGATCGAGGTCGAAAGGCTCTTCTTCGTGGATCGGCTGCCCGGTCTCCGGATCGAAGCCAGTCTGCACCTTACGGGTCAGCACCTCTCCTTTGCGGCGCGCCTCTTCGACGCGGGCGTTGTAGCCCTCGAGGTTGCGCACGCCGAGGCGCGACATGGCGCGGTAGCGCTCCTCCATCTCGCGCACCGTCCACTTCAGCGCCACCACTGCCTTCTTGGACTCGGTCACGACCGGTGCCAGCAGGTGCGGAATGCCGTCGTAGACGGAAAGCTCCAGCATCTTCGGGTCGACCATGATGAACTTGCACTGGTCGGGCCCGAGGCGAAACAGCAGCGAGAGGATCATGGCGTTGATCGCGACCGACTTGCCGGAGCCGGTGGTGCCGGCGACCAGCAGGTGCGGCATGCGCGCCAGGTCGACCAGCGAAGGATTGCCGCCGATGTCCTTGCCGAGCACCAGCGGCAGCTTGCCGCCGTTCTTCTCGTAGTCCTCGGAGGCCAGCAGATCGCGCAGGTAGACCGTCTCGCGCCGGGCGTTGGGCAGCTCGATGCCGATGACGCTGTCGCCCGGCACCACGGCGACGCGCACCGAGACCGCGCTCATCGAGCGCGCGATGTCGTCGGCGAGGCCGATCACGCGGCTGGTCTTGGTGCCCGGCGCCGGCTCCAGCTCGTAGCGGGTGACGACCGGGCCGGGCCGTACCTTCACGATCTCGCCGCGCACGCCGAAGTCCTCCAGGACGCTTTCCAGCAGGCGTGCGTTCTTCTCGAGCGCGTCGCGATTGAGTCCTTCGTTCCTGGCAGCGTCCTTGGGCAGGTCGAGCAGGGTCAGCGCCGGCGTCTCGTAGGCGCCCGTGGCGCCGAGATCAAGGCGACCCTGGGCGGCCGTGCGGGCGCGCTTGCCGGGCCGGCTGGGCTGGCGCGGCGCGGCGACCAGCTCGACGTCTTCTTCCATCTGCGCAGCGACGGCGCGCGCGGCGCGGCGCGCGGCCGGCACCAGGGGCTCGTCATGGTGGTCGAAATCGTCGTTGTCGGGATCGTCGATGTCGAGCACTGGCTCGACGCGCTGGCGCGCCCGGCGGGCGGCCCGGGCCTCGCCCGGCTCGATCTCGTTGCGGCGCTCCATGGCGCTGGCGATGCCGCGGCGCGCGCCGCCGCACACCCAGGCCACGCCGTCGCGCAGCACGCGCCATTCCTCGGCGATGAGGCCGAGCGCGAAGAACAGGCCGGCGAGGCCTAGCGGGAAGGCGACGAGGGCCAGCAGCCACAGGGGCACGCCCAGAAAATCACCGCTCTGCCACAGCATCAGGTCGCCGACGAAGCCACCGAGCTTGTTGTCGAGCGGCCAGGTGGCCGGCCGTGGCAGCGCCTCAAGCGCCATGGCAAGCAGCACCAGGCCGGCCGGGAATGCTGCCAGGCGCCACCACCAGCGGGTCGGCAGCTGGCGCTCACGCAGCAGGCGCCAGCCCCAGGCGAAGAGCACCAGCGGCGCCAACAGGGCGGCCATGCCGAGCGACTGCATCATGAGGTCGGCGCTGTAGGAGCCGAAGCGGCCGAGCGGGTTGCTCACCGAACCGCCGGTGGCATCGTTCCACGAGGGGTCCTGCGGATTGTAGGTCAGACAGGCGATCAGGAGCGCGAAGGCGAAGACCGCCAGCACCAGCCCGGCCAGCTCGATGCCGCGCCGTTTGAAGAAATCCTGCGTGCCGCTCGGCAGCAGGGTTGTGCGCCCGTCCCGCGCGCCGCTGTTGCTGCGCATGGCCATCCCCCGGGCCCTCAACCTTCCGCCGCCGCAGCCTGCGGCACAGCCGCAAGCCGGGCGTCGTCGGCTTCACCGAGCACCTGCACGATGCGGTTGAGGCCTTCTTCGGTGACGGCGGCGTCGTAGACCAGGGCGACGCGGATGTAGCGCGCGCCAGGGTTGATCCCGTCGGGTCCGGGTTCGGCCATGTAGGCGCCCGGCAGCACGCGCACGCCGGCCTCGCGCCACAGCTTCAGCGCAGCGGCCTCGCCGTCGCCGACGTCGAGCCAGAGGAAGAACCCGCCGTCCGGTTTACGGAAGCCGAAGCGGTTGCCGAGAATCCGCTCGGCCAGGGCGAAGTTGCGCCGGTAGTAGTTCCGGTTGGCCTCAACGTGCGCCTCCTCACGCCACAGGCGCGTGCCGGCGGCGAGGATCGGCAGGGAGACGCCGGCCCCGCCGACGCGCAGCGCTAGGTCGAGGCCGTCGATCAGCGACGCGTCGCCGGCGACGAAACCGCAGCGCAGACCCGGCGCCGAGGAGCGCTTTGAGAGCGAATGGAACACCAGAAGGTGGTCGAGCGAGCCGCCGAGCGCGGCGGCGGCCTGCAGCGCGCCGGCCGGCGGCGCGCTGTCGTAGATCTCCGCATAGCATTCGTCGAAGCCGACGACGAAATCGTGCTTGCGAGCGAGCGTGAGAAGCTCCGCCAGGTAGTCGAGCCCGGCCGCCGCGCCCTGCGGGTTGGCCGGCGAGTTGAGGAAGCAGAAGACCGTGCGGTCGAGCAACGCAGGGTCGAGCGCCTGATAGTCGGGCATGAAGCCGCTGGCCGCGGTGGCCGGCACGAAGACCGGCTGGGCGCCGACGGCGAGCGCCGAGCTGGCATAGACATGATAGAAGGGATTGGGCAGCAGCACGGCCGGCGGTTCGGCGCCTCGATAAGTCTGCACTGCCGCCACCACAGCGAAGAACAATCCCTCTCGGCTGCCGGGCAGCGGCAGCAGGTGGCGCTGCGGGTCGATCATCCCGGCCGACAGGCCGTAGCGCCCGCTCAGCCAGTCGGCGCAGGCGGCGCGGTAGGTCTCGCTGCCGCGCGGCGGCGGATAGCTCGACCAGCTCGCTGCGGCGCCGGCGATCTCCTCGGCGACGAAGGCCGGCGGCTGGTTCTTCGGCTCGCCGATCGACAGCAGGATCGGATTTTCGTCACCGGCGGGATAGGAATCGAGCAGGCGGGCCAGCCTGGCGAAGGGGTGGAAGGATTGAAAGCTGCGGCGGTCGGACAAATGCGTCGGTTCCGAAAGTCTTGTTGAGGCTCCCCGGGAGATCGCAGCTGGGGCGCGGGCGGCCCCGGCCCTGTAGCGGCATCCTGGGGGCGGTACAAAGCGCAAACGAATCCGGTAGATTCTATCTGGGTGGCCGGGGCGCGACAAGCCTGCCCCGGCCCGCCATCAGGGGCGAAGCTAGTCGGCAAATAAGGCAAAAAAGGGGCCTGGGAGCGATGGCTCCCAGGCCCAGGCTTGGCAGAGGATAATCGCGCCCTAAAAGGGCTCGATTATCAGGTGGCCTCGGAGGAATCCGCCTCAGATGGACTGCGAGCCATGGCCGAACTCGGGATAGGCTTCCATCCCCAGCTCCGCCTTGTCGAGGCCCATTTCCTCGGCTTCCTCGTCGACCCGAAGACCGATCGTGTACTTCAGGACCAGCCAGACGATCGCACTGGTCACCACCATGAAGACGCCGACGGCGACGATGCCTTTGATCTGCGCGACGAACTGCTCGAAGAAGCTGTCGGCGCTCAGCGCAACTGCGAGGGTGCCCCAGATGCCGGCCACCAGGTGAGCGGAGACCGCGCCCACGACGTCGTCGACCTTCAGCTTGTCCATCAGCGGAATGGCGAAGACTACCAGGGCGCCGCCGACACCACCGACGAACAGCGCCATCAGGTGGTTCTGGACGTCCGGGCCGGCGGTGATCGACACCAGGCCGGCGATGGCGCCGTTCAGGGCCATGGTCAGGTCGATCTTCTTGTAGATCAGCTGCGTCAGGATCATGGCGACCACCACGCCGGCGCAGGCGGCCAGGTTGGTGTTCACGTAAACGATGGCGATGGCCGCCGCGTCAGCGGCCGACCCGAGCGCGAGTTGCGAGCCGCCATTGAAGCCGAACCAGCCGAACCACAGGATGAAGGTGCCGAGCGTGGCCAGCGGCAGATTGGCGCCCGGCATCGGGTGCACCGACCCGTCTGGGCCGTACTTGCCCTTGCGGGCGCCCAGGATGACTGCGCCGGTCAGGGCCGCCCAGCCGCCCACCGAGTGGACGATGGTCGAGCCGGCGAAGTCGGAGAAGCCGGCCTCCGAGAGCCAGCCCGCGCCCCAGCTCCAGGAGCCCTGGATCGGGTAGAGGAAGCCGGTGAGGATCACCGTGAAGATCATGAACGGCCAGAACTTGATGCGCTCGGCCAGGGTGCCCGAGACGATCGAGGCGGCGGTCGCCACGAAGACCATCTGGAAGAACCAGTCGGACATGACCGAGTAGCCGCCGGCGACCACGGCATCGACCATTTCCGGCGTCGCTTCATCGGCGTTCAGCAGCGCCAGTTCCTCGGCGCTGGTGTTGTAGAGGAAGCTGAACGAGCCGAAGTAGCTGCCGACGTCGATGTACATCAGGTTGTAGCCGACCAGGTAGTACATGATGCCGGCGACGGAATAGAGCGCGATGTTCTTCAGGCAGATCGTCGCGGTGTTCTTGGTGCGCACCAGGCCGGATTCCAGCATGGCGAAGCCGGCGGCCATCCACATCACGAGGAAACCGTGCACCAGGAACGAAAAGGTATTGAAGACGAAGGCCGTTTCGGCGGAAACCTCCGCGCGGGCCGGCGCGCTGGCGAGTACCACGGCCACCAGCGCAAGGCTCCCCAGGCCCAACCTGCAGCCGTATGATGTGCCCATAACTCTCATTTCCCTAGATCCCCCTTCTCACAGAGCCTCGGCATTGGTCTCGCCGGTGCGGATGCGCACGGCGTGGCCAACGTCGAAAACAAAGATTTTTCCATCGCCAATGCGGCCGGTGTTGGCTGAGTTTTGAATGGTCTCCACGACCTGGCCGACGGCATCGTCGGTCACGGCAACCTCGATTTTCACCTTGGGAAGAAAGTTCACCGAGTATTCCGCGCCGCGGTAGATCTCGGTCTGGCCCTTCTGGCGGCCGTAGCCTTTCACTTCGCTGACCGTCAGGCCCTCGATCCCAATACCCGTGAGTGCTTCTCTCACATCATCCAGCTTGAACGGCTTGATGATGGCCATAACCATCTTCATGCGCCGGTTTCCCCTTTTTGCTCTCTACGCACCGGTTCCCGCGCGGGCGGGCCCACGGTGCAATTGATCCGCTTGGCCGAACACTTGGCTCGAAATTCCGGCCGCCACGCCTTGCGGGCGGCGGCTCTGTACCTCCCAGAGTCAAGAAGCGTGCCAAGTCACATCGACTGCCAAGGAACGCCCGGAACCCGCCATTTGGGTGGCGCGAGCGGGCGCGTGGCGTTGCTCCGCCGATCGTTTGCTTGCGCCTATTTTTTAGGCAGCCGTCAACAGAAGGCCAAATCTTGTGCAGCACAGCGCCCGTGGTTGTCTGAGTTGCATCGCCGCGGCTCCCTTGAGGCAAGGCGCGGCTGGACAAGCCGGGCGGCGGCGGTAAATCTGCCCCGCGACACCTTTTAGCGGCGTCAGGGAAGGAGACCCATGGCCGAAGCGAAAGACGCGGAAATCCTGGTGGCCGGCGGCGGCATGGTCGGCCTCGCCTTTGCCGTGGCTCTGGCCGAGGCCGGGCTCGAGGTCGTGGTGGTCGACTGCATGGATCCCGCCCGACAGCGCGACGAGGCTTTCGACGGCCGCTCTTCGGCCATCGCCCGCGGATCACAGCAGGCACTCCAGGTGCTCGGCCTGTGGCAGGGCATGGCCTCCGCCGCTGCGCCGATCCTCGACATCCGCATCTCCGACGGCCGGCTGGGCACCGGCCGGGCCGGCGGCGCTTCGGCGCTGCACCTGCACTTTTCTCATAGCGAGGTGGCGAGCGAGGAGGATGCCCGTCCCTTGGGCTACATCGTCGAGAACGCGGCGATCCGCCGGGCGGTCCTCGACCGTGCCCGTGCCCTCGCCCGCATCGACCTGCGCGCACCGGCCGACTTTGCCGAAGTGATCCGCCGGCCCGGCGGCGTCACCGCGCGTCTCTCGGACGGCACTACCCTGAAGGCGTGCCTGCTGGTCGCCGCCGACGGACGCGGCTCGGACCAGCGCGCAGCCGCCGGCATCAAGGTGACGGAGATCGGCTACGGCCAGACCGCCATCGTCGCGACCGTCGCCCACAGCCTGCCGCATGGGGGCGTCGCGCACGAACACTTCCTGCCCTCGGGCCCCTTCGCCCTGTTGCCGATGACCGACGCCGCCGACGAGACCGGCAAGCCGCTGCACCGCTCCTCGCTGGTGTGGACGGAGCGGCGCGAGTTGGTGGCGGCGATGATGGCGCTGGATGAGCAAGGCTTCGCCGCAGAATTGCAGCGCCGCTTCGGAGATTCCCTGGGGGAGCTGTCGCTCTGGGGCGGCCGGCGCTGGACCCATCCGCTCTCGCTGCTGCATGCCGAACGCTACATCGACACACGCCTGGCTCTCATCGGCGATGCGGCGCACGTGATGCCGCCGATCGGCGCGCAAGGCCTCAACCTCGGCCTGCGCGATGTGGCGGCGCTGGCCGAGTGCATCGTCGATGCCCGCCGCCTCGGCCTCGACGTCGGCAGCGCTACCGTGCTGGAGCGCTACCAGCGCTGGCGGCGCCTCGACAACGTGGCGCTGATCGCCGCCACCGACTCACTGAACCGGCTGTTCTCCAACGACCTGCCGCCGGTCCGCCTGTTGCGTGACCTCGGCCTCGCCGCTGTCAACCGGATGCCGCCGCTGAAGCGCTTCTTCATGCGCCACGCCATGGGCCTGGTCGGCGACCTGCCCCGCCTGGTGAAGGGTGAGACCCTCTAAATTTCCTTGCGCAGCAGCGCGTCTTCGAAGGGAAAAGTGGAGAGTGGCTCGATGCCGGTTTCCGTGATCAGCACTTGCTGTTCCAGCTTGACGCCTTCATGGCCGCCTTCCTCGCCGATATAGCTCTCGACGCAGACCGCCATGCCGGCCTCGAAGACACCGTCGTAGCCTGCAGCGCCGAAGTCCTCCAGGTAGACCACCGCCGGATATTCGTCGCAGAGCCCGACGCCGTGCACCACCACCGAGTAGCGGTTGGCCTGGCAGCTGGCGGGCAGCCGCCAGGCCCCTTCGGCCAGCTCGCGAAAGCCGAGGCCCGGCTTCACCAGCTGCATGTTGAAGTGGATCTGCTCCCAGGCGAGCTGGTAGAGCCGGCGCTGCTCGTCGCGCGGCTCCGTGGCGCCGCAAAGAAACGTTCGTGAGATGTCGGCGCAATAGCCGTAAGGGCCGATCATGTCGGTGTCGAAGCTGACCATGTCGCCGGCCTGAATGACGTCGGCGCCGCATTCGTGGAACCAGGGATTGCTCCGTCCGCCGGCCGCGAGCAGCCTTGTCTCGATCCACTCGCCGCCACGCGCGGCGTTCACCTGGTTGAGGATCGACCACAGTTCGTTCTCGGTCATGCCGGGCGCGAGTGCGGCGCGCATGGCGCCGATGGCCTCCTCGCAGACGGCGACCGATGCCTTCAGGCAGGCGATCTCCTCCGGCCCCTTCACGCGGCGCGCCAGCTCCATGACCTCCTGGCCGTCGAACACCTCGACGCCGCGAGCCGCCAACCCGGCGCAGCCGAGCGGCTCGCACTTGTCGATGGCGAGGCGCCGGTTGCCGCCGCCGTGCCGCGTGACGAGATCGGCGACCTCGGCCGCCCAGCGGCCGGCGAGCTCGCGGCAGCGGCTGCCGGCGGAAAAATAGTACCAGGCGACGGCGGGGCGCACCTCGCTGATCACCGCGTTGCCGGCGGAGAGGTGGGCGCAGTTGTGGAAGTCGAACAGCACCACCGGCCCCTCGGTCGGCACGAAGACATAGCGCACGGCGTTGTGCAGCGACCACACCGCCATGTTGCGGGCATCGCAGGCGTAGCGGATGTTGATCGGGTCGTAGAGCAGAACGCCGGCGTAGTCGCGCGCCTGGAGCTCGGCACGCAGGCGGGCGAGTCGCCAGGCGCGCAGCGCGCCAAGGTCGACCGGCTCATCGCCTGCGCGAACGGCGGTATCGGGTGCCATGCGACGGACCTTTCCTGCTCCTGCAGCCGACGAAGCTTTGCACAGCATGGGGATCTGTCTTGCCGCCAAACGACCTATGCCGCGGCGGTTTTGCGTCAGGGGTCGCGGCTGAGGCCTTTAGCGGCGAGGTTGTCGAGGTAGGCCTGCCAAAGGGCGTCCTGGGTGCGGCCGAGGCGGTAGAGGTACTGCCAGGAGAAGATGCCGCTGTCGTGCAGGTCGTCGAACTTGATGCGCACGGCGTAGTTGCCGACCGGCACGACCTCCATGATGCCGACGTGGCGTCGGCGCGAAACGATCTGCTTCTGGCTCGGCCCGTGGCCCTGCACCTCGGCGGAGGGGCTTTCCACGCGCAAAAATTCTGCCGGATAGGCAAAGGTCTCGCCGCTGTCGAAGCTGACCACCAGCTGCTTTTCGGCCGAGAGGTAGCGTATCTCCGTCGGCCAGTGGGTGGTATCGAAGCCCTGCGCCTCGTTCTCTTGGATCGTCTTGTCGTTCATTGCGGCTCCGCGGCTGTCGGGATCAATCGTCGATCTGGCGGGCTTCGTCGACCAGCATGATCGGGATGCCGTCGCGGATCGGGTAGGCGAGGCGGGCCTGGTGGCTGATCAGTTCCTGCGCCTTGGCGTCGTAGTCCAGCGGGCCCTTGGTCAGCGGACAGACCAGAATCTCCAGCAGCTTCGGATCGACGGTGTTGTTCATGTTCCTGCTCCTGTCGGTGCCGCTTAGTGATGCTTTGCTTCGCTCTCGCCGTCGCGCCCATGGGTCGCCATCTCCATGATGGCGGTCAGCGCCTCGGCGCGCTCGGTGAGGGTGATCGATTCCAGCAGGGCCTGCTTTTCCGGCGCGCCCAGCGGACAGATCATCGCCAGTGAGGTGACCAGGCGCTCGTCGCCGGTCTGCTCGATGGCTTCCCAGTCACCCTCGATGGAGTTGGCCTCGAAGTAGGCGTTCAACACCTTTATCAGGCGATCACGGTCGATCGTGCTGCGGTCCTCATCCAGGTCGCCAGCGAAGCGCCGGTAATCCGGCTCCACCTGGCGGTAGCTGCCCGACGGCATCTCGCGCAGCACGTCGAAGCGCAGCAGGCCGGAGAGCGTCACCAGGTAGCGCCCGTCGTCGGTCTCCGTGAAGGAGGTGATGCGCCCGACGCAGCCTGTCTCGTAGACCTTGGGCGTCTCGGCGTCGCCGCTATCCTCGCAGGGCTGGATCATGCCGATCAGCCGGTTGCTCGCCAGCGCGGCATCGAACATGGCCAGATAGCGCGGCTCGAAGACGTTGAGCGGCAGGCGGCCGCCGGGCAGCAGGAGAACGCCCTCCAGCGGAAAGATCGGCAGGACCCGCGGCAGGTCCTCGAAGGCCGGATCGAAGGCCGTGCGACTCATGCGAACAGCAGTGAGGACAGACGCCGGCGGTTTTCGATCGTCAGCGGGTCGGCCGGTCCCCAGGCCTCGAAGAAGGTGACCAGTTGCTTGCGCGCGCCTTCGTCGTTCCACTTGCGCTCGCGTCGGATGATCTCCAGCAGCTCGTCGGCGGCGGCTTGGCGCTTGCCGGCGCCGTGCAGCGCCATGGCGAGGTCGAAGCGCGCCTGATGGTCGTTGTGGTTGGCCGCCACCTTCTCCATCAGCAGCGGAATTTCGCCGGCGCCGGCGGCCTGTTCCTGCAGGCTGATCTGCGCGGCGACCGAGGCGAAGGCGGGATCGGCTCGCATCTTGTCGTCCAGGCCGTCGTACATCTCGCGCGCGCCAGTGACGTCGCCGTCGGCCAGGTGACAGGCAATGAGGCCGGCCAGGGCCGCGGCATTCTCGGCATCGTGTTGCAGCACCTGGGAGAAGATGGCGGCGGCGGTCTGCGCGTCGCCGGCCTCCAGCGCGGCGGCGGCCTGCTCGAGGGCCTGGTCGATGGGGTTCGGTCCCTGGCCGGCCGCGCCTGCCTTGTGCAAGCGATCGACGAAGGCTTTGATCTCGCTTTCCGGCTGAGCGCCCTGGAAGCCGTCGACCGGCTGGCCCTGGAAGAAGGCATAGACCGTGGGAATCGACTGGATGCGCAGCTGCGCGGCCAACTGCTGGTTCTCGTCGATGTTGATCTTCACCATGCGCACGGCGCCCGCGGCGGCCTTCACGGCGTTCTCCAGCAAGGGGCCGAGCTGCTTGCAGGGGCCGCACCAGGGGGCCCAGAAGTCGACAATCACCGGCACCGTCATCGAGGCCTCGATGACGTCCTGCATGAAGGCCTGCTGGTTGCTTTCCTTGATGAGGTCGGCGCCGGCCTGTCCTGCACTGCCCTGGCCGCTCAGGCCGCCGATGATCGGTTCCATAATATCTTTCCGTTTGGCTGCATGAGTCTTCGACCGCCGTCATGGGCGGGGCGCTTGCGGCCCGTCCCGGCGGTTCCACTCAATAAATGGCGGTTTTCGGGTCCCAGGGCAAGTCCACCCGCTGGTTCCGCCCCGGCGCGTCAGAGTGCCAGCAGCAGTGGGGCATGACCCTCCGCCTCCAGGAAGCGCACAAGATCTTCCGGTGCCAGCGCCGCGGTCATGGTGTTGACCAGCGGGTGGCAGTTCACCGGGCCGGCCCCGATCACGCCGCTGTCGAGTACCATGGTGACCGCGCCGGCAGTGTCGTTGATCACCGCGAAGGGCGTCACCGCGCCTGGACGCACGCCGAGATAGGTCATCAGGCGCTCGGCGCTGCCAAAGGAGAAGCGCCCGGCCTCCAGGCGCTCGCCGAGCACCTTCAAGTCGATCTCGCGGTCCTCCAGGCAGGTGACCAGCCACATGCGGCCCTTCTTGTTGCGCAGGAAGAGGTTCTTGATGTGGGCGCCCGGCAGCTCGCCGCGTAGCGCCTTGGCCTCCTCCACCGTGAAGACCGGCGGGTGGGTCACGCAGCGGTAGTTGATGCCCATCGCATCGAGGCGCGCCAGCAGGGCCGCCGGGGCGGTGGGCAGCGGCATCTCGGCGGCGGTTTCGCGTTCTGGCATGGCTTCCTAGCTGTTGCAGGAGGAGCGGTTCCCTCGCCGAAAGGCCGTAGCAGACCGGCGCCGATTTGTCACTCCATCCGACCGGCACCAGAGCCATTAAGTCTTGGGTAGCAAAAGGCGAATAGCATTCGCTGCGGTGCCTCCGCCGGACCGCCCGAAGCCGCTCAGGCCGGGTGCCGCCGGCTCAAAGAGGGACTTGCAAAGTGGTACGAAAGCGGGTATCTCCCCGCTCTCCGGTGCGGGCGTAGCTCAGGGGTAGAGCACAACCTTGCCAAGGTTGGGGTCGTGAGTTCGAATCTCATCGCCCGCTCCAATTCCTCTCCTGCGGGAGGGGCGCAATAGCAAAGAGGCGGCCTTTCCGGGCCGCCTTTTGCGTTCTGGCCCCGGACCTCCTCTAAACGACCCGCCAATACCCGCATGAGCCGAAATCGAGCAGGCTCTTTCGTTCCCCTGTTTACAAAAATCATACTATATGATTTTTTAGGTTCAGCTGCATTCAAGACAGCCGTAACCGGGAGGAACACATGCACTTCAAGCACGACTTCAGAACGCTTTTCGCCGGCGCCACGCTGCTTGCGGCGGTGGCCGCACCGCCGGCGCTGGCCGCAGAGATGACCATCGGCTTTTCGCAGATCGGGTCGGAATCCGGCTGGCGCGCCGCCGAGACCACCCTGACCAAGCTGCAGGCCGAGGAACGCGGCATCAACCTGAAATTCGCCGACGCCCAGCAGAAGCAGGAAAACCAGATCAAGGCCGTGCGCTCCTTCATCGCGCAGGGCGTCGACGCCATCCTGCTGGCGCCCGTGGTGGCGACCGGCTGGGACGCCGTCTTGGAGGAAGCTAAGGACGCCGAGATCCCCGTGGTGCTGCTCGACCGCACGGTCGACGCCCGCGACGATCTGTACATGACCGCGGTAACCTCGGACCTCGTCCACGAAGGTCGGGTTGCCGGCCAGTGGCTGACCGATTCCGTCGCCGGCAAGGACTGCAACGTGGTCGAACTGCAGGGCACCACGGGTTCCTCGCCGGCCATCGACCGCAAGAACGGCTTCGAACAGGCC
Organism: Kiloniellaceae bacterium; assembly: GCA_009377535.1. Classification (GTDB taxonomy): domain Bacteria; phylum Pseudomonadota; class Alphaproteobacteria; order Kiloniellales; family Kiloniellaceae; genus Pelagibius. The sequence goes on along the minus strand of WHTV01000004.1, from coordinate 59,387 downwards.
ATTGCCGATCACGCCAATCTCAAGATCATCCGCAGCCAGACCGGCGACTTCACCCGCGCCAAGGGCAAGGAAGTGATGGAGAGCTTCATCAAGGCCGAGAACGGCGGCAGGAACATTTGTGCGCTCTACGCCCACAACGACGACATGGCAGTGGGCGCGATCCAGGCGATCAAGGAAGCCGGCCTGAAGCCGGGCCAGGACATCCTCGTCGTCTCCATCGACGCGGTGCCGGACATCTTCCAGGCCATGGCGGCGGGTGAGGCCAATGCTACGGTCGAGCTGACGCCGAACATGGCGGGCCCCGCCTTCGACGTGCTTGAGGCCTTCTTCAAGGACGGCATCCTGCCGCCGAAGTGGATCCAGACGGAATCGAAGCTCTTCACCCAGAACGACGATCCTTTGAAGATCTACGAAGAGAAGAAGAACCTCGGCTACTGAGGCTTCTCCCGATCACCCGCCTGCCGGTCCCGCAGGGGGCCGGCAGGCCCTTGATTTCGGTGATGGCTTCCCTCGATGCGGCGGCGCGCGCCGCGAGGGGGGCGAGGGAGGCAGGGCCGGCTCCATGAACGCGACATCCTCCGAAGTCCTCTATCGTGCCGAGGGCGTCAGCAAGCGCTTCCCCGGTGCGCTGGTGCTCGACGGTGTCGATTTCATCCTGCGGCGGGGCGAGGTGCATGCCCTGCTGGGCGAGAACGGCGCCGGCAAGTCGACGCTGATCAAGTGCCTGACGGGGGCCTACCGGCGCGACGGCGGCACCCTGCTGCTCGACGGCGAAAGCATCGACCCGCGCGGCACCCAGGAAGCGCAGGGCCTGGGCATCGGCACGGTCTACCAGGAAATCAACCTGCTGCCGAACCTCAGCGTCGCCGACAACCTCTTCCTCGGCCGCCAACCCCGCCGCTTCGGCCTGGTGAGCACCGCTGCCATGCGCCGCGCCGCGCGCGGTATCCTGGCGGGCTATGGCCTCGACATCGACGTCGCCGCCGACCTCGGCAGCTTCTCCGTCGCCATCCAGCAGCTCATCGCCATCGCCCGCGCAGTAAACCTCTCGGGCAAGGTGCTCATCCTCGACGAGCCGACGGCCAGTCTCGACGCGCAGGAGGTCGGCACGCTCTTCGCGGTGGTGCGCGACTTGCGTGCCCGCGGCCTCGGCATCGTCTTCATCACTCATTTCCTCGACCAGGTCTTCGAGATCGCCGACCGGATCACGGTGCTGCGCAACGGCCGCCTGGTCGGCAGCAAGCCGACGGCGGAGATGAGCCGCGTCGAGCTCGTCACCATGATGCTCGGCCGCGCGCTGGAGCAGGAGACTCACTCGCGTGCGCCCCAGCCGGAGATCTCCGGCGCCGCGGTGGCCGAGTTCAAAGGCTTCGGCAAGGCCGGTAAGATCGCGCCCTTCGACCTCACCGTTCGCGCCGGCGAAGTGATCGGCGTCGCCGGCCTGCTTGGCTCTGGCCGCACGGAGACCGCCGAGGTCCTTTTCGGGGTGGAGCGGGCAGACAGCGGTGAGGCGCGCGTCGGCGCCAAGGCGGTGTCGCTGACCTCGCCGCGCGCTGCCGTCGCCCAGGGCTTCGGTTTCTGTCCCGAGGACCGCAAGACCTCCGGCATCATCGCCGACCTCTCCCTGCGCGAGAACATCGCCCTGGCGCTGCAGGCGCGGCGCGGCTGGTCGCGGCCGCTGTCGAGGCGCGAGCAGAACGCGCTGGCCGACCGCTACATTCAGGCCCTCGACATCCGCACCTCGGACCGCGAAAAGCCGGTCGGCCTGCTGTCCGGCGGCAACCAGCAGAAGGCCATCCTGGCGCGCTGGCTCGCCCTCAATCCGAGCTTCCTGATTCTCGACGAGCCGACGCGCGGCATCGACGTCGGTGCTCATGCCGAGATCATCCGCCTCATCGAGGGTCTCTGCGCCGCTGGCATGTCGCTGCTGGTGATCTCTTCGGAGCTGGAGGAGCTGGTGGTCTACAGCACGCGGATCCTGGTGCTGCGGGACCGCGCCCATGTCGCCGAGCTGACCGGCAGCGATCTCACGCCCGACCAGATCGTCCATGCCATCGCCGCCGACGGCAGCGGGCAAGCTGGCGCATGATCGCCGCTGCCCAGGCAGCGCTAAGGCGCTTCGTCCCGCAGCTCATCGCGCTGGCAACCATCCTGGCACTGAACGCGCTGGTGTTTCCCGGCTTCTTCGACATCGAATTCCAGAACGGCCGGCTCTACGGCAGCGTCGTCGACGTGCTGAACCGCGGCGCGCCGGTCGCGCTTCTCGCCATCGGTATGACCCTGGTCATCGCGACCAAGGGGATCGACCTTTCCGTTGGCGCCGTCATGGCCATCGCCGGCGCGGTGGTGGCCGCCACCGTCGCCGGCGGTGCCAGCCTGGCGACGGCCTTGCTGTTCGCCGCCGCGGCCGGCATCGCCTGCGGCCTGTGGAACGGCTTCCTGGTGGCCGTGCTCGGCATGCAGCCCATCGTCGCGACGCTCATCCTCATGGTTGCCGGGCGCGGCATCGCCCAGCTGATCACCGAAGGCGCCATCCTCACCTTCAACCACCAGGGTCTCATCTTCATCGGCAGCGGCGCCTTCGCCGGCCTGCCCATGCCGGTGCTGATCTGGCTGGCACTGGGGGCGGCGGTGACTCTGGCGGTGCGCCGCTCGGCGCTCGGCATGCTGATCGAGGCGACCGGCATCAACCGGCGCGCCAGCACGCTCTGCGGCATCAACAGCCTGGTCCTGCTGCTGGCAGTTTATGCCGTCTCCGGCTTCTGCGCCGCCGTCGCCGGCGTCATCATCGCCGCCGACATCAAGGGCGCCGACGCCAACAACGCCGGCCTCTGGCTCGAACTCGACGCCATCCTCGCGGTGGTGATCGGCGGCACCTCGCTGCTCGGCGGCCGTTTCAGCATCGTCGCGTCGCTGCTCGGCGCCATGATCATCCAGTCGATCAACACCGGCATCCTGCTGTCGGGCTTCCCGCCGGAATTCAACCTCATCATCAAGGCCGCCATCATCGTCGTCATCCTGGTGATGCAGTCGCCTGCGGTGCAGACGCTCTACGACTTCCTGCGCAGCCCGTCCGAGGTGCCGACCGAAACGCCGCGGCAGCTGCCGGGCGAGGCCGAGGCGCCTGAATCGCTGGGGAGGCCGCAATGAAGGCACGCTTCCTGCCGCTGGCTGCCACGCTGCTGATCTTCCTGATCGCCTACGCCGCCTGCTACCTGCAATACCCGAACATGCTGTCGACGCGGGTTGTCGGCAATCTCCTGACCGACAATGCCTTCCTCGGCATCGCCGCGGTCGGCATGACCTTCGTCATCATCTCCGGCGGCATCGATCTGTCCATCGGTTCGGTGATCGCCTTCACCGGCGTGTTCCTCGCGGTGGTGCTGGACTCGACCGCGATCCATCCGCTGGCCGCCTTCGTCCTCGTGCTCGCCATCACCACGACCTTCGGTGGCGTGATGGGCGCCATCATCCACTACCTGGAAATGCCGGCCTTCATCGTCACCCTGGCCGGCATGTTCCTGGCGCGCGGCATGGCCTACGTGCTGTCGGTCGAATCGGTGCCGATCCACCATGACTTCTACGGCCTGCTGCAGGGCCTCTACTACCGCATGCCCGGCGGCGGCCGCCTGACGCTCATCGGCGGCCTCATGGTCGCGGTCTTCCTGGCCGGCATTCTGCTTGCGCACCGCACGCGCTTCGGCAGCTACGTCTTTGCGCTGGGCGGCGGCGTTCCGACGGCGCGGCTCATGGGCGTGCCGGTCGCGCGCACCACCATCGCCATCTACGCGCTCTCCGGCTTTCTCGCCGGGCTCGCCGGCATCGTCTTCTCGCTCTACACCTCGGCCGGCTACTCGCTGGCCGCGGTCGGCGTCGAACTCGACGCCATCGCCGCCGTGGTCATCGGCGGCACGCTGCTGACCGGCGGCGCCGGCTTCGTCGCCGGCACGCTGATCGGCATCCTCATCATGGGGTTGATCCAGACTTACATCATTTTCGATGGTACGCTGTCCAGCTGGTGGACCAAGATCGTCATCGGACTCTTGCTGTTCAGCTTCATACTGTTGCAGAAAGCCCTTGTTTGGGCCTCCGAAAGCGACCGTGCGGTGTTGCGCCGGCGGCTGCTGAGAAGCAAGGCATTACGCTGATGGGCTTGTTGGAAAACACCATCGCCGGGCGCACCACGCGCACCAGCCACGCCCACGTGGTCGACCAGCTCGGCCGCGCCATCGTAGCCCGCGAGTTCGCCGCGGGCGACCTGCTGCCGAGCGACGCCGAGCTGGAGGCGCGCTTCCATGTCTCCCGCACCGTGCTGCGCGAGGCGATGAAGACGCTCTCGGCCAAGGGCCTCATCGTGCCGCGCGCGCGCATCGGCACAAAGGTGACCGATCGGGCGCACTGGAATCTCTTCGATTCGGACGTGCTGACCTGGCACTTCGATGCGGGGATCGACGAGGCCTTTCTCACCCACGTCTGCGAGATCCGCCTCGCTTTCGAGCCCTTCGCGGCAGGCCTCGCGGCCGAGAAGGCGACGCCCGACGACGTCGCGGGGCTGAAGGCGCTTGCCGAGGCGATGGGCGCGCCGACGCACACGGCGCAAAGCCTCGCGCTGGCCGATCTGGAATTCCACCTGGCGATCGCCGAGGCGTCCAGGAATCCCTTCATGCGCTCGGTCAGCAGCCTCATCGAGGCGGCCCTGGTCGGCATCTTCACCCTCAGCTCGCCCGCCGCCGATCCGGAAAAGATCGAGGAGGTCGCGCAGTCGCACTGGGCCATCGTCGAAGCCATCGCCCGCCACGACGTGGAAGCGGCGCGCAAGGCGATGGAGCGGGTCATCATGGTCGGCATGGAGCGCGTCGTTCTCGCCCTCAACCGGTGATCGCCGCAGGCTTCAGATCGCGTGGCGCAGGTGGAAGGACTTCGGCCGGGTCAGCATCTCGTAGCCGACCTGCGACAGCGTGGCGCCGCGCCCGGTGTCCTTCACGCCGGTCCAGGCCAGCATGGGGTCGAGGTAGTCGGCCCGGTTCATGAACACCGTGCCGGTCGCGATCTCGCCGCCGATGGCTTCGGCGGCGGCGAGATCCGCCGTCCAGATCGAAGCGGTAAGACCGTAGGCGGAGTCGTTCATCAGGCGCACTGCCTCTTCGTCGCCCGCCACCTTCATGATGCCCACCACCGGGCCGAAGCTTTCCTCGGTCATCACCGACATGTCATGGGTGACGTCGGTGAGCACCTGCGGCGCCATGTAGGGCGTGCCCGCTGCGTCGCGCGGGAAGTCCTTGGGGTCGAGGTGGGCGGTGGCGCCGGCCTGCACGGCGGCGGCGATCTGGCCGCGCACGAAGTCGGCGGCCGAGGTCTTCACCATCGGCCCCAGGGTGGTCCCGGGGTCGAGCGGGTCGCCCAGCAGGTAGTTGCCGGTGACTTCGACGAAGCGCTCGACGAAAGGCCTGTAGAGGCTCTCGTGGACGTAGATGCGTTCGATGCCGCAGCACGACTGGCCGGAGTTGAAAAAGGCGCCGTCGACGATGTTCTCGACCGCAAAGGCGAGGTCGGCGTCGGCGCGCACGTAGGCGGGGTCCTTGCCGCCGAGCTCGAGGCCGAGGCCGATGAACCGTCCGGCGGCGGCCTGCTCGATCGCCTTGCCGGCCTCGACCGAGCCGGTGAAGTTCACCTGGTCGGCAAGGCGCGCGCCGATCGCCTTGCTCACCTGGCCGTGGCTCATGCGGAGGTTGGTGAAGAGGCCCAGCGGCAGGCCGGCCCTGTCGCAGGCCTGTTGGAAGCGCTCGCCGACCAGCAGGGTCTGCGCGGCATGCTTCAAGACCACCGCGTTGCCGGCCATCAGCGCCGGCACGATGGAGTTCACCGCGGTCAGATAAGGGAAGTTCCACGGCGCGATGGTGAGCACCACGCCCAGGGGGTCGCGGCGGATGTAGCGCTTGAAGCCGCTCTTCTCGGCCGGTACCACCGGCGCCAGCGCCGTCTCGGCGAGCTCGATCATGGCCCGCGCGCGCTCCTCGAAGCCGCGCAGCTCGCCGGCTCCGGCGCCGACCGGGCGGCCCATCTGCCAAGCCAGTTCCGGCACGATCTCGTCGCGCAGGGCCAGCATCGCATCGACCAGGGCGCCGCAATAGCGCGCCCTTTCGGCAATCGACAGGCGCGCCCAGGCGCGCTGTGCCAGGCGCGCGCGCGCGAAGACGGCCTCGATCTCATCGTCCCCGGCGACGGGCCGGCGGGCGTACTCGCTGTTGTCGACGGGGGAAATGCAGATGGTGTCGGTCACGTTGAAACTCCCTGGGGAACATCCTGAAGGCGGCCTGACGAGGGCCGCCGCTTCATGTCATGCGGCGGGTTCGATAGCACAGTTCGCAGGGGCCGCGCAGCAGGGATCGCGCGGCGACGCCCCCGCAACACGCGGACCCGGGGTCCCAATCCGCCGCTCAATCGAAGCGGAAGGCCGACAGCGTGGTCTCCATCACCCGGTCGCTGAAATCGCGCCGCCCCGCTCCGCCGGCGCCGGCTGCCACCATGAGGGGAAGCAGGTGCTCCTCCTGCCCCTTGGGATGCGACTGCAGGCCGCCGGGCGCCGCGGCCCAGGTGGCCAGGGCGGCGTCGCGCGCCGCGTCGGGCCGTGCCGCGGCCTCGACCAGCCAGGCGTCGAAGGCGTCGGAGACCGGGCCAAAGCGCGGGTCGCCGTAGCCGCGCATGTTATGGAAACTCATGCCGGAGCCGAGAATCAGCACACCCTCGTCGCGCAAGAGCGCCAACGTCCGCCCGGCGGCGAGGTGGGCGGCGGGGTCGAGGTCGCGGCGCAGCGACAGCGGCACTACCGGGATGTCCGCCTCCGGGAACACCAGCTTCAGGGGAATGAAGACGCCGTGGTCCAGGCCGCGCGCGGGGTCCTCGCGTGCTGCCAGGCCGGCGCCTTCGAGCAGCGCGACCACTCGATCCGCCAGGGTCGGGTCGCCCGGCGCAGGGTAGGCCAGGCGGTAGGTATGCTCGGGAAAGCCGGAATAGTCGAAGATCAGCTCGGGCCGGGCGGCGCTGGCGACGGTGAAGTCTGCTTCCAGCCAGTGGGCGGAAATCACCAGGATGGCTCTCGGACGCGCCGGCAGCGAGGCGGCGAGGCCTCGAAGGTAACTCGCCATGCGGTCCCAGGCATCAGGCGGGTTCCAGTCCATGAAGAAGCAAGGCCCGGCGCCATGGGGCAGGAACAGGCTGGGCAGGCGGTCGACGGTTTGCGGCGCAGGCGGCATCGGATCTCTCGCAACGGACAGACCTTCATATAGGCAAGGGACGGGCGTCTTGTCATCCCGGCGCCGCGCCAGACGCGCGCTCTTGACCCGGGGGCCGCCCTCTGGTTTTAGTCTCGCCGCCGCGCATCGAACGAAACGAGGATTCTATATGCCTATCGTCGACGTCGCGGCGGCGAAGGTCGCCTATCGGGTGGACGGCCGGGGGCCGGGCCTGCTGCTGGTGCACGGCACGGCCGGAGACAGCGAAACCAATTGGAACCTGACGGTCGACCGCCTGGCTGAGCGGTGGACGGTGGTGCGGCCGGACTATTCGGGGTCGGGGGCTCCGGAGGACGACGGCGCTCCGCTGACGGTCGCGGGCCTGGCCCGGCAGGTCGTCGCGGCGGCAGAGGCCGCCGGGATCGTGCCTTTCCACGTGCTCGGCTATTCGCTCGGCGCGGTGGTAGCGGTCAAAGCGGCCGCCGAGCATCCCGACAAGGTGCGCTCGGTGGTGCCGCTGGGCGGCTTCGTCAGCAGCGCCGACAGCCGGTTCCAGCTGCAGATGAAGTTCTGGAGGACCTTGGTCGATCGCGACCGCGAAGCCCTCGCCCGCCACTGGGTGCTGACCGGCTTCAGTCCGGCATTTCTCTCCCGCCTCGACTCGCAAAGCCTGGAGCAAATCGTTGCCCTCAACCTCGAGGGCAAGAACTGGGAAGCCATCGCCCGCCAGATCGACCTCGACCTGGCTATCGACATCGGCGCCGAGGCCGCCCGCGTCGCCGCGCCGGCGCTGGTCATCGGCTGCCGCCAGGACCAAATGGTTCCCCCCACCCATGCGCGCGACCTGGCCGCGCGCATTCCCGGCGCGACCTACGCCGAGTTGGACAGCGGCCACGCCGCCCCCATGGAGGCGCCCGACGCGCTGCTCGATCTGGTGGAACCCTTCCTGCAGCGCGCCGGTTGACGAGGCTGCTTCGCGCTCGGCCGCTGCCGGATCTGACAGCAGCGGCAAAAGGGCGAACAAGGAACCCGCCTTCACAATCCAAAGGGCCCGCCATGTCCCAACCGCACCTGCCGCTCTGGCAGCGCCTCCTGATCACTGTCCTGGTGATGCTGGGGGCGAGCTACGTCGCCGCCCTGGTCTGGAACGCCGTGCTCGGCTTCGCCCTGCCGAGCTACCTCGCCGGGCTGGTCGGCGGCCTGGCCGCGTTGCCGGTGTGGGACTTGCTGCAGCGCATCCGCCCGAAGGCCTGACCGATCATCCCCTCGGCCTTCCTAGCCCTCGTCGACCGATTCCAGGATCGCGTCGCGCACCGCGACGATCCGCTCGCGCAGCCGGCCGAGGCTGTCTCCATCACACTGCGTCGCCTTCAGGACGGCCGGCGGCACGGCCTGCGCCTTGTCGCGCAGCCGGCGCCCGCGTGGCGTCAGGCGGATGCGCACCTGGCGCTCGTCCTCCGGGTTGCGCGCGCGGCGGATCAGCCCGGCCGCTTCCAGTCGCTTCAGCAGCGGCGTCAGAGTGCTCGATTCCAGCATCAGGCGCTCGCCGATGCCGCCGACGCTCTGATCGTCCTCGGCCCAGAGGGTGAGCAGCACGAGGTACTGCGGGTAGGTCACGCCGAGGGCATCCAGTAGCGGCTTGTAGGCCCGGTTCAGGGCGTGGCCCGCCGAATAGACAGCGAAGCAGAACTGGGCGTCGAGGTCGAGCAGGTTCGATTTCTTGCCCGGCATGATCCCCTCCGAAAATCCACAACATGACACTGCCGCGTACAAGATATATGCGCGATTATATCGTGCACAAGCAGATCGGGTAAAAATAACCACGCCGAAACATGAGCTTGCAAGGAAAATCACTTTTGCCTGTTGAACGATCATATCGTGCACGATATATAATCTCCATCGCGAGGGCGGAAGCCCTCCGGCAACAACCGCGAAGGGCCCCTGCGGGCTCCCGGACGAAAAGGAACGAAACCATGAAAGCCCTCTACAAGACCGAAGCCAGCGCCACCGGCGGCCGCACCGGCTCCGCCAAGACCACCGATGGCGCTTTCGCCGTCACCCTCACCACCCCGAAGGAGCTCGGCGGGCCGGGCGGCGAGGGCAACAACCCAGAGCAGCTCTTCGCGGCCGGCTACTCCGCCTGCTTCCTCGGCGCCATCAAGTTCGTCGCCGGGCAGAAGAAGGTGAAGGTCGCAGAGGACAGCAAAGTGACGGCGCAGGTCGGCATCGGCCCGCGCGATGACGGCGAGGGCTTCGGCCTCGACGTCGAACTGGCGATCAGCCTGCCGGGCCTCGAGCGCGACGTCGCCCAGGCCATCGTCGACCAGGCCCACATCGTCTGCCCCTATTCGCACGCCACCCGCAACGGCCTCGACGTGCGCCTCTCGCTGGTCTGAGCGCCGGAGAATCGCGCCGGCACAAAGGGCCTGAACAGCGCGCTGTCGCCGTCCGGATTCTTTTGCCAGACTGCCGGCTGCGATGATTGGGAAAGGAGGCATCCATGTCCGAAATCGTACTGGTCGTCGGCGCCGGCGCGGGGCTCAGTGCCGCAGTGGCGCGGCGTTTTGCGAAGCAGGGCGCCCAGATCGCACTAGCGGCACGCCATCCGGATAAGCTGGACGGCCTGGCGGCGGAGCTGGGCGCGCGGGCCTACGCCTGCGATGTGACCGACCGCGCAGCGGTCGATGACATGGTGGCACAGGTGACGGCGGAACTCGGCTTGCCCGACGTGGTCATGTTCAATCCTTCCGCCCGCGCCCGCGGCCCCTTCGTCGAGCTCGATCCCGAGGCGGTGAAGCAGGCGCTGCTGGTCACTTGCTACGGCGGCTATCTCGTCTGCAACGCCGTGGTGCCGGGCATGGCCGCCCGCGGCAGCGGCACCCTCCTTTTGACCGGCGCTTCAGCCAGCGTGAAGGGCTATGCGCAGTCGGCCTCCTTCGCCATGGGCAAGTTCGGCCTGCGCGGTCTCGCCCAGTCGCTGGCCCGCGAGTTCCAGCCTCAGGGCCTGCACATCGCCCATTTCGTGATCGACGGCGCCATCCGCTCCGCCAGCAGGCCGGACGACGGCTCGGACGCTCTGCTCGATCCCGCCGCCATCGCCGAGACCTACTACCAGGTGACGCGGCAGCACCGCTCGGCCTGGAGCTGGGAGGTGGAGCTGCGCCCTTGGGTCGAGACATTCTAGCCCTGTCGCTCTTGCCGCCTAGGCGGTGAAGCCATCGCGGCGGAGCCGCTGAGCGATCCCTGCCGGGCCGCGTCAGCCTTCAGCGGGTTTCTTTGGCCACCTTGGGGCGGGCCGGCTTCCGCGGGCGCGCGGCGGCTTCCGCCCGGCTTGGCCGGGTGCTGGCGCGCGGGCAAAGGTGAAAGCCGAGGTCGACCACCTTGTGTTCCGGCGGCTCGCCGATGATCGACTTGGCAATCATGTCCATGGCGGTGACCCCCATGGCATAGCGTTCGGTCGCCACGCTGGTGATTGGCGGCTCCGCGGCGGCGGACATCTCGAAGTCATTGAAGCCGGCGACGCCCAGGTGCTCTGGCACGGCGATGCCCAGGCGCTGGCATTCGAAGAGGGCACCGAGGGCGATGTCGTCGTTGTTGCAGAACACCGCGTCGATGTCGGGCCGGCGCGCCATGATCTCGCGCAGCAGCTCGCAGCCGACCTGGACGGAGGAAGGGGCCTTGGTCTGCACCATCAAACTGTCGTCGGCGAGGCCGGCCTCGGCCATGACCGCGCGGTAGCCGGCCATGCGGCGGTTGCTGCGCGGGTCGAGCCGTGCCGCCAGAAAGGCGATGCGACGGTAACCGGCGCCCAGCAGGTGCTCGGTCATCGCCCGCCCGGCGCCGAACTGCGAGAAGCCCACCATCATGTCGAAGGGCTCGGGGCCGAGCTCCATGATCTGCACGACGGGCAACTCGGCGGCGCGCAACAGCTTGGCGCCCGCCTGGGTCTGGTCGATGCCGACGACGATCAGCGCCGCGGGTGACTGGCTGAGGAAGAGGCGGATCAGCCGCTCTTCCTCCAAGGGGGAATAGCGGGTGTTGGCGAACTGCACCTGCAGATCGGTCTTGCCGGCGCGGTCGTGGATGCCGCGCAGCACGTCGGCGAAGACGGTGTTGGTCAGCGAGGGCACCAGCACACCGACCACGTTGGTGCGCGCCGAGGCCAGCGCGCGGGCATGCTGGTCGGGCACGTAGTTGAGGGCGCGCACGGCGGCGTCGATGCGCCGGCGCAGGGGCTCGGATACGCGGGCCGGTTCGCGCAGCGCGCGCGACACCGTGATCGGGCTCACCTCGGCCCGCGCCGCCACGTCGGCGATGGTCATCCGCCCCTTCTTACGTCTCGTCATGCTGCCCCTTCGGTCTCGGCCCCTTCGTCGCGGCGCGCATTGCAGCACTTTCCAGCAGGAAAGACCAAATTGCTAGCGCTATCACGAATTCTGTGCCCAGGCGGGTCTGGGTAACCGCGCGCAGAAGGCGGTACCCGCCTGCAGGACCCGCCCGGCAGTTTCTTCAAAACGCCGCTTTCCATCCTTAACCTGCGGCACCGGAATGGTTTAGCGTGTAGCCCAGGTGATCAGAGTGGCCGCAAGGGTGCCCGATTCGGCCGTCGAGGCGATGCGGTCGCCCTGGCAGGCCAGTACGACAGCGACCGAGCAGGCAAACCAAGAATCTGCGTGAAGGGGAAATCGCCATGGCAGACAGGAGCGCGCAGACGCGGTCCCGACTTATCGGACAGGTGGTGCGGGCGTTGCACCAGCGCCTGCCTGCAGCCCGGGCCAAGCGCGCCGAGGTCTTCATCCGACAGTTCTTTGCCAACGTGCCGTCGAGGGACCTGCGCGGGGCAACGGTGGAAAACCTCACAGGTGGCGCGCTGGCGCTGTGGGACAGCCTGCAGCAGCGCCCACCAGGCAAGGCAAGCGTGCGGGCCTACAACCCGGATCCCGGCAAGGACGGCTGGGAAACGCCGCACAGCGTCATCGAGGTCGTCAACGACGACATGCCTTTCCTCGTCGATTCGGTCACAGCAGAGATCAATCGGAGTGATGCGGAGGTGCATCTCGTCATCCACCCCGTCATCAGCCTGCGCCGCGACGCCAAGGGCAAGCTGCTGGAACTGGCCGATCCCAAGGTGCCGACGAAAGCCAAACCTGGCCCCGCCAGATTCAGCGGCGAATCGGTGATGCAGATCCAGATCAGCGAGCAGCCGGCCAAGCGGCTGGCGGAGATCGCCGCCGGCGTCGCCGCGGTGCTGGAAGACGTCCGCGCCGCCGTCGAAGACTGGATGACCATGCGCGAGCGCTGCCGCGAGGTGATCTCCGAGCTGGAGACGCGCCCGCCGATGCTGCCGGTGGCCGAAATCGCCGAAGGCGTCGAGTTCCTCAAATGGCTGGACGACGACCATTTCACCTATCTCGGCTACCGCGAAATCGCCTTCCAGGGCCGCGGAGCCAATGCGGTCTCCAAGGTCGCCAAAACACGCGGACTCGGCATCCTGCGCAATCCCGAGGTGCGCGTCTTCGACGGCCTGCGCAACCTCGGCAAACTACCGCCGGAGGTGCGCGACTTCATGCACCGGCCCCAACTGCTGCGCGTCACCAAGGGCAACAGCCGCGCCACGGTGCACCGCGCGGTGCCCCTCGACACCATTGCGGTGAAGACCTTCGACGCCAAAGGCAAGGTTACCGGCGAGCGTCTCTTCGTCGGTCTCTTCACCTCGATGGCCTATTCACGCTCGCCGGGCATCATTCCGCTGCTGCGTCAGAAGGTCGACGCCGTAGTGAAGCTCTCCGGCTTTTCGCCGCGCAGCCACGACGGCAAGTCCCTGCTGCACATTCTCGAGAACTACCCCCGCGACGAGCTGTTCCAGATCTCCGTCGAGGACCTGCACCAGATTGCTATCGGCGTGCTGCATCTGCAGGAGCGCCAGCGCACCGCCCTCTTCGTGCGCCGCGATCCCTTCGAGCGTTTCGTCTCCTGCATGGTCTTCGTGCCGCGCGACCGCTACGACACCACGCTGCGACGCAAGCTGCAGGACATCCTGGCCGAGGCCTACCGAGGCCATTGCGCCAATTTCTCTACCCAGATGAGCGACGAGGTGCTGGCGCGCCTGCACGTCATCGTCAAGACCGAGCCGGGCCGCATCCCCAAAGTCGAGCTGGACGAGTTGGAAGCCCGCCTGGCCGAGGCTGCGCGCTCCTGGTCCGACCTGTTGGAAGAGACCTTGATCGAGGCGGTCGGCGAGCAGGAAGGCATCCGCGTCCACCGGCGCTTCGAGCGCGCCTTCCCGCCCAGCTACCAGCAGCACTTTGATTCCACGATCGCCGTGGAGGATATCCACAACATCGAGGAGGCAATCGTCAGCAACGACCTCTCGATGAACCTCTATCGCCCGGACGGCGCGCCGCCCGAGGACCTGCGCTTCAAGGTCTATGTTCTGAACAAACCGGTACCGCTCTCCGACATTCTGCCGATGCTCGAGAACATGGGCCTCAAGGTGATCGGCGAGGTGCCCTACGATATCCACCTGCCGGATCGCGAAGCCCCGGTCTGGCTGCACGACTTCGACATGGTGGCCGAAGGCAAGGCCAACATCGACTTGGCGGCAGTGCGCGATGCCTTCCACGAAGCCTTCGCCCGCGTCTGGCATGGGCGCATGGAGGACGACGGCTTCAACAAGCTCGTGCTGCACGCCGGCCTGACGGCGCGCAAGGTCACTATGCTGCGTGCTTACTGCAAGTACCTGCGTCAGGCGCGCATCCCCTTCAGCCAGGCCTATATGGAAGCGACGCTGGTACGCAATCCGGCGCTGACGCGCAATCTGGTGGACCTCTTCCTGGCGCGCTTCGGGCCGGCGCCCGCCAAGGATGCCGCGAAGACCTGCGAGAAGCTCGTGTCGAGCATTCAGAGGCAGCTCGATCAGGTTGCCAACCTCGATGAAGACCGTATCATCCGGCGTTATCTAAACCTGATCCTGGCCACCCTGCGGACCAATTTCTTTCAGCCCGCGGAGGATGGCGGCGACAAGGTCTACTGCTCCTTCAAGTTCGACTCGCGCGCCATCGAGGAGCTGCCGCAGCCGCAGCCGCTGCGCGAGATCTTCGTCTACAGCCCGGCTTTCGAAGGCATACATCTGCGCTTCGGCATGGTGGCGCGCGGCGGCCTGCGCTGGTCCGACCGGCCGGAGGATTTCCGCACCGAAGTGCTGGGTCTGGTCAAGGCGCAGCAGGTAAAAAACACGGTCATCGTGCCGGTGGGCTCCAAGGGCGGCTTCGTGATGAAGCACCCCCCGCCGCCAGAGGCCGGGCGGGACGCTTTCCTCGCCGCCGGCATCGAGTGCTACAAGACCTTCATCCGCGGCCTGCTCGACATCACCGACAATCTCAAGCGCGGCCAGGTCGTGCCCCCCAAGCATGTCGCGCGTTACGACGGCGACGATCTCTATCTGGTGGTCGCCGCTGACAAGGGTACGGCGACCTTCTCGGACATCGCCAACGCGGTCTCGGCAGACTACGGCTTCTGGCTCGACGACGCTTTCGCTTCCGGCGGCTCGGCCGGCTACGACCACAAGAAGATGGCGATTACCGCGCGCGGCGCCTGGGAGTGCGTGAAGCGTCACTTCCGCGAGCGCGGCAAGGACATTCAGCGGGAGGATTTCACCTGCATCGGCTGCGGCGACATGTCGGGCGACGTCTTCGGCAACGGCATGCTGCTTTCCGAGCACATCCTCTTGATCGGTGCCTTCAACCACCTCCACATCTTTGTCGATCCCAAACCCGATCCGGTACGCAGCTGGGCCGAGCGCAAACGCCTTTTCGACCTGCCGCGCTCGGCCTGGAGCGACTACGATAGTGCGCTGATCTCCAAGGGCGGAGGCATCTTCGAGCGCAGCGCCAAGTCGATCAAGATGACGGCGGAGATGAAACAGTGCTTCGGCATTGTGAAAGATAGCCTGACGCCGAACGAGCTGATCCAGGCCATGCTGCTGGCCGAAGTCGAGCTCCTGTGGTTCGGCGGCATCGGCACCTACGTGAAGGCCTCCACCGAGAGCCATCTCGACGTCGGCGACCGCGCCAACGACGCTCTGCGCGTCGACGGCCGGGAGTTGCACGCCAAGGTGATCGGTGAGGGAGCCAACCTCGGCGTCACCCAACTCGGCCGCATCGAATACTGCAGGGCCGGCGGGCGCTGCAACACCGACTTCATCGACAACTCGGCCGGCGTCGACTGCTCCGACCACGAGGTGAACATCAAGGTCCTGCTGGGTGACGCCGAACAGGCCGGCAAGCTGACTCGCAAGGAGCGTGACAAGCTGCTGGAGAAGATGACCGATGAGGTGGCCCGCCAGTGCCTGCGGGACAACTATCTGCAGGGCCAGGCGATCACCGTCACCGATATGCTCGGCGGACACCTGATCGACCGCTTCGCGCGCTTCATGCGGGCACTGGAGAAGGAAGGCCAGCTCAATCGCCGCATCGAGTATCTGCCCGATGATGAGGAGGTGCAGGAGCGCATGAAGCGCGGCGAAGGCCTGGCCCGTCCGGAAATCGCGGTCCTCCTGTCCTACTCCAAGCTGGTGCTCTACGAACAGCTGCTGGAGTCCAACCTGCCGGACGATGCTTACTTTGCCGCCGATCTCACGACCTATTTCCCGAAGCCGCTGCGCGGACCCTACGCGGCTCAGATCGGACGCCACCGGCTGAGGCGCGAGATCGTGGTCACCGTGGTCAGCAACAACCTGATCAACCGCCTCGGCATCAACTTCGTGCACGAGGTGCGCGAGAAGACGGGCATGCCGCCGGAGGAGGTGGTGAAGGCCTACGTCATCACCCGAGAGATCTTTGGCATGCGCGGGCTCTGGGCGGAGATCGAGGCGCTCGACAACAAGGTGCCCGCGCCCCTGCAGGCGCGTATGCTGGTGGAGTGTGGCAGGCTGATCGAGCGCGAGACCGTATGGTTCCTGCGCGAAGTCGGGATCCCACTCGATATCGCCGGGGAGGTCGGGCGCTTCGGCGTCGGCGTCGCCACCCTCGTCAGCCGCATCGAAACCCTGCTGCCGCCGGCCGAGCGCGCGCTGCTCGACCAGAACAGCGCACGGTTCGTCGCCGAGGGCGCGCCGCAGGACCTGGCCCGGCGCATCGCCAGCCTGCCGCTGCTGGCGCCGGTGTGCGACATCGTGCGCATCGCCGCGACGCTGCAGCTGCCGGTGGAGCAGGTGGCCGATGCCTATTTCAAGATCGGCGAGCGCTTCGGCTTCGACTGGCTGCGCCGCTCGGCAGGCTCACTGCCGACCGATACCGGCTGGGACAAGCTGGCGGTTTCCGCCATCATCGACGACTTCTACGGCCACCAGAGCGACCTGACTACACGGGTGCTGGACGGCAACGGCAAGGGTGCGGGGAAGAACAAGAGCGGGGGCAGTGACACCGACAAGGTGATCGCTTCCTGGTCGGCTGGGCGCGAGCCGCTGGTGGCGCGCACCGAGCAGCTGCTGGAGGAGTTGAAATCCTCCGGCGCGCCGGACTTCGCCATGCTGGCGGTGGCCAACCGCCAGCTGAAGTCGATGGTTTCCGGCTAGGCGCGCTTCACGCCGCGGCCGCCTCGACGGGGAGGCCGCAGGCCAGTGAATTGCTCACCGTCGACTCGGCCCTGGCCCTGGCGATGATGGTTTGCGCTCAGCCGAGCCGCACGGCGGTGCCGTTGGCCGAGACCATCAGCATGGACTCGCCGACCACCTCGTAGTCGAGGTCGACCGCCAGCACGGCGTCGGCACCGGCCGCCTCGGCCTCCCGCACCATGTCTTCGATGGCATGCTCCTTGGCGCCGCGCAGCGCCTTCTCGTAGCCACCGGCGCGCCCGCCGACGACGTCGCGCACCCGCGCGAAGACATCACGAAACACATTGGCGCCGACGATGGCGTCGCCCGAGACGATGCCCAGGTACTCGACGACTTTGCGGCCTTCGATTCCATCGGTGGTGACGATCAGCATCACGTCCTCTCGCAGTCTTGCTGGAAGCCGGGAGCCTACACCGCTTGAGCGCTCTTCAGAAAGCTGCTAGCGGAAAGGGCCCGCCCGCCGGAGGACCGCCGCGATCGTTTCCGACTCCAACATCGACGCTGCCGCGCAATCCTCCGGGCAGCCCGGCGGCTGGGAGGGCCGCCGCGCCGCGGCCTTTGCCTGGTGCCTCTTCGACTGGGCCAATTCCTCCTACCCCACGGTGATCATCACCTTCGTCTTCGCTGCCTATTTCACGCGCGGCGTGGCCGAAACGCCGGAGGCCGGCACCGGCCAATGGGGACTCATGCTGAGCCTCTCCGGCCTCGCGCTCGCGGTGCTGGCGCCGGTGCTGGGTGCCATCGCCGACCAGGGCGGCGGGCGCAAGCCGTGGATCGGTGCCTTCACCGCCGTTGCCGTGGCCTGCGTCTTCGGCCTGTGGTGGATCGAGCCCGAGGCGCGCTTCGTGGTGCCGGCGCTGCTGCTGGTCGCCCTTGGGAACATGGCTTTCGAGTTCGGCCAGGTCTTCGTCAATGCCATGCTGCCGCAGGTGGCGCCGCCCGGCCACCTCGGCCGGCTCTCCGGTTGGGCCGGCGGGCTCGGCTATGCCGGCGGGCTCGCCAGCCTGTCTCTCTGCCTCGTGCTCTTCGTCATGCCGGAGGCGCCGCTCCTCGGCCTCGACAAGGGCCGGGCGGAGGAGGTCCGCATCACCGGACCCTTCGTCGGCCTGTGGTTCGCCGTTTTCGCGCTGCCGCTGTTTTTCCTGGTGCGCGAAACCCCGCCACCCTTCCACCTCGCCGGCGCCGTACGTAACGGCCTCGCCAGCCTGTGGCAGACGCTGAAGCTGCTGCCGAGCCACGGCCAGACTTGGCGTTTCCTGGTGGCGCGCATGCTCTATACCGACGGCCTCAACACGCTCTTCGCCTTCGGCGGCATCTACGCTGCCGGCAGCTTCGGCATGTCCTTCCAGGACATCCTGATCTTTGGGATCCTGCTGAACGTCACTGCCGGGCTCGGTGCCTTCGGCTTCGCCTGGGTCGACGACCTGGTGGGCGCCAAGTTCACCATCCTCACCTCATTGGCCGCGCTGGTCGTGCTCGGCGCGGCGATCCTGCTGATCGAAAGCCAGACCTGGTTCTACGTCCTCGGCTGCGGCATCGGCACCTTCATCGGCCCGGCGCAGACCGCCAGCCGGTCCTACTTCGCGCGCATCGCACCGCCGGCGCTGGCGACCGAATTCTTCGGGCTCTACGCTCTCTCGGGAAAGGTGACCGCCTTCCTCGGCCCAGCGCTGGTCGGCTGGGCCACCGTCTGGGCCGATAGCCAGCGCGTCGGCATGGCGACCATCCTGCTGTTTTTCCTTGCCGGCTTCCTGCTGCTCTGGCCCCTCGCCGATCCCCAGCGGCGCGCCGCGGCGCCGTCCGGTCAGCAGCAGGAGTGAGGCTGGCCCGGCAGCTGGCCGGGAATCCGCAGCTTGCGCAGGCTGCAGCCGGCCACCAGGAAGCGGAAGAACTGCCCGAACCCGTGGCGCAGGGCTTCGCCCTGAAGCCTTCGCCCGCGCCCGACGGCGCGTTCGATCTCGGCGTGCGAAATCGCTGCGGCCGCCGGCCTGCCAGCCCGACGGGCATAGGAAAGAAGGGTTGCGCTGGTCGTGCTGCCGGCTCTGCTTGTCATGCTCTGCTGCCTCGCGTCGGCTGGAGTGGCCTGTCGTCGGATTGACGCTATGGCCATTCTTTTGAATTGATAATCTGGTAATTCATCATATGATTTGTTCTGAATTGGCAAAGATGAGACAGCAATGGACAACCTGGAAGGGCTTCCGGTCTTCGTCCGGGCGGTGCGGGAGGGCAGCTTCTCGGCGGCCGCGCGGGCGCTCGGCTTGACACCCTCGGCGGTCAGCAAGCAGATTGGTCGCCTGGAGGACCAGTTGACGGTGCGCCTTTTCAACCGCACCACCCGCCGCCTCAGCCTGACCGAGGAGGGCGCCGCCTTCTTCGAGCGCGCCAGCCGCATCCTCAGCGACCTGGAAGATGCCGCGGCCGCGGTCTCCAGCAACCGCACGGTCGTGCGCGGGCGATTGCGCGTCACGCTGCCCACCGCCTTCGGCATCCTCCATCTGCTGCCGGTGCTGCCGACGTTTCTCGCGCGCCATCCGGAGCTGACCCTGGACATCGATCTCAACGACCGTTTCGTGAACATGATCGAGGAGGGCTTCGACCTCGCCCTGCGTGTCGGCGACCTGGAGGATTCCAGCCTCATCGGCCGCCGCCTGGCGGCCAACCGCCGGGTGCTGGCCGCCGCCCCGGCCTATCTCGCCGGCCGCCCTGCGCCCGGCCGGCCGGAGGATCTCGCCGCGCACAACTGTCTGATCTACACCTACCGGGCCCAGCGTTACGACTGGCATTTGATCGACCAGCGCGGCCAGGAAAGCACCATCACGGTGTCGGGCAATCTGGAGACCAACAATCCGATGATGCTGCATGCCGCCGCGCTGAACGGGCACGGGGTCATCCTCTCGCCGCTCTGGCTGATCGGCCCGGACATCAAGGCCGGGCGGCTGCTGCGCCTGCTGCCGGACTATCACTGGCCGGACAGTGCGATCCAGGCGGTCTACCCGCCGGGCCGGCATCTTTCCGCCCGGGTGCGCAGCTTTGTCGACTTCCTGGTGGAGCAGTTCGCCGAATAGCTGCTCGGCAGCCTATGCGGTCGCGCCGGTCAGCGGCGTTTCGCTGTACTTCTCCACCGCCCGCTCGATGTCCTTCAACAAATCGGCGGCGGTCGGCGGCAGGGGCTCAGTGCCGGAAGTGACGCAGGCCGGTGAATACCATGGCGATGCCCGCGCTGTCGGCCGCTGCGATCACCTCTTCGTCGCGCATCGAACCGCCAGGCTGGATCACCGCAGTGGCGCCGGCCTCGACCGCGGCCAGCAGGCCGTCGGCGAAGGGGAAGAAGGCATCGGAGGCGACGACCGAACCTTGGGTTTTCGCCGGCGCGCCCTCGGGCGTGGCCTCGCGCGCTTTCCAGGCGGCGATGCGTGAAGAGTCGACGCGACTCATCTGCCCGGCGCCTATGCCGACGGTGGCGCCGTCGCGCGCATAGACGATGGCGTTCGACTTCACATGCTTGGCAACGCAGAAGGCAAAGACCATGTCGGCCAGTTCCCGCTCGCTCGGCGCGCGCCGGGTCACCACCTTCAGGGCTTTGGGATCGATGCGTCCATTGTCGCGGCTCTGGGCCAGGAAACCGCCGGCCAGCGGGCTCAATTGCAGTCCCGCGGCAGCGGGGTCGGGCAATCCGCCGGTGACCAGCACCCGCAGGTTCTTCTTCGCAGCCAGCACCGCCTTGGCCGAGTCGTCGACCGCCGGCGCGATCACCACTTCGGCGAACAGCTTGGCCACTTCCTCGGCGGTGGCGGCGTCGAGCACCCGGTTCACCGCGACGATGCCGCCGAAGGCGCTGACCGGGTCGCAGGCCAGCGCTTCGGCGTAGGCCGCCGCGAGGCTGTCCCGGCTGGCCACGCCGCAAGGATTGGCGTGCTTGATGATAGCCACCGTCGGCACCGCGAACTCGGCCACCAGCTCGAAGGCAGCGTTGGTGTCGTTCAGGTTGTTGTAGCTGAGCTCCTTGCCCTGCAACTGCGTGGCGCCGATAACGCCGGGCCGCGGCGCCCCTGTGGCATAGGCGGCGGCCGCTTGGTGCGGGTTCTCGCCATAGCGTAGGTTCTGCTGCCGCCGGCCGGCGATGACGAGGCGCTGAGGGAAGGTCTCGCCCTGCTCGCGCGCCAGCCAACCGGCGATCATGGCGTCGTAGGCAGCGGTGTGGCTGAAGGCGGTCATGGCGAGGCGGCGGCGCAGGGCGGCCCCGACGGCACCCTGGTTAGCGGTCATCTCCGCCATCACCGCGGCGTAGTCGCCGGGGTCGGTGACGATGGTGACGAAATCGTGGTTCTTGGCCGAGGCACGCACCATGGCCGGGCCGCCGATGTCGATGTTCTCGACGCAGCTGTCGTAGTCGGCGCCGGAGGCCAGCGTCGCCTCGAAGGGGTAGAGGTTGGAGACCACCATGTCGATGCCGTCGATGCCGTGCTCCTGCATTGCTGCGACGTGGTCGGTGCGATCGCGGCGCGCGAGAATGCCGCCGTGGATCTTGGGGTGCAGGGTTTTCACCCGGCCGCCCATGATTTCCGGGAAGCCGGTGTGGACAGCCACCTCGACCACTGCCACACCGGCGGCAGCAAGCGCCTTGGCCGAGCCGCCGGTGGAGAGGACCTCGACGCCGTGGCCGGCGAGGAAGCGGCCGAACTCGACCAGATCCGTCTTGTCGGAGACCGAAACGAGCGCGCGCTTGATCTGCATGGGGGTGTCGACGGGCATGGGCTGGCAACTCCACTCGGCAGCGATGGGCGAAAAGCGGCTTCAGGATGCCGGCTTAGTAAGAGGCGGGCACCCGAGCGTCAAGCACCGGCAGCGGCGCTACGCCGATCCGCCGCGTGCCCGCCGCGAAATTCCGGCACCAGCTGCTGCAGCAGACGCACGGCCTTGCCGCGGTCGCCCTGCTGCAGCAGGGCGGTCAACTCATCGAGGCTGCGGGCGAGCAGCTCGGCGTCGGCGGTGCGCGGGGTGGCCAGCTTCAGGCCCGGATGCTCCGTCGCCATCAGGACCTCGCTGCCGTGGAACAGCTCCTCGTGCAGCTTCTCGCCGGGGCGCAGGCCGGTGATGCGAATCTCGATCTCCTTGTCGGGGCGCAGGCCCGCGAGGCGGATCATCTGGCGCGCCAGATCGGTGATCTTCACCGGGTCGCCCATGTCGAGCACGTAGATCGACCCGGCTCGCGCCGGCGGGCTCGCGGTGCCCAGCGCCGAGGCCTGCAGCACCAGCTCGACCGCCTCGCGTACCGTCATGAAGTAGCGCGTCATCTCCGGATGGGTCACGGTCAGCGGCCCGCCGGCGGCCAGCTGGCGCTGGAACAGCGGCACCACAGACCCTGTCGATCCCAGCACGTTGCCGAAGCGCACGGTGACGAAGCGCGTGCCGCCGCCGCTCGAGCCGCGTAGCAAATCGAGCGCCTGGCAGTAGCTCTCTGCCAGCCGCTTGCTGGCGCCCATCACGTTGGGCGGATTGACCGCCTTATCGGTCGATATCAGCACCATGGCCGAGACCCCGCTGCGACGGCAAGCATCGGCGACGTTGCGGGTGCCCAACACGTTGGTGTGCAAGCCTTCCAGCGGATTGTGCTCGACCATCGGCACGTGCTTCAGGGCAGCAGCATGAAACACCAGGTCCGGTTGCGCCTCGGCGAAGAGGCGTTCGACCCGCCGATTGTCGCGCACGTCGCCGATCAGGGCGGTGCGCGGCAGCGCGGGGCAGCGCTCGCCGAGCTCGAGGTCGATGCTGTAGAGGTTGTACTCGGAGCTGTCGAAGAGCGTCAGTTGGGCCGGGCGATAGGCGGCGATCTGGCGCGTCAGCTCGGCTCCGATGGAACCGCCGGCGCCGGTGACCAGCACGCGGCGGCCTTCGATGAGTCGCTGCATGGCCGGGCGGTCGAGCGGCGTCTGCGGCCGGCCCAGCAGATCCTCGATGGCGATCGGGCGGATCTGCAGGCGCTCCTCCACGCCGCCGCTGAAGTCGGTCAGCCGCGGCAGGCGGGCTACCGTGGCACCGTGGCTGTCGGCCAGCTCCAACACATAGTCGAGTTCGTCGCGCTCCAGCGGCTTGGTCAGGATGACCCGCTGCGGCTTACGGTCGCGCTTGGCCAGCCGGCGGAAGATCTCCGGCATGTCGTCCAGCTCGCCGAAGACCGGCACGCCGTGGATGTTGCGCCCGATGCGGGTACCTTTTTCGTCGACGACGCCGAGCACCTCGAAGGGGCCGTCACGGTCACGTGCCATCTCACGGATGAAGGTCTCGGCGGCATCGCCGGCACCGATCAGCAGCACCGGCACGCGGCGGTGGCGGTCGCGCTCCAGCAGGTGGCGGAAGCCCTGGTCCTTGAACACGCGGTAGAGCATGCGCGGCGCGCCGAGCAGGAAGATCAGCACGAACCAGGAGATCACCAGCCAGGACCGCGGCAGGCTGTCGAGGCGGGTGATGAGGAAGGTGATCGGCAGGAAGACCGCCAGCGACAGGCTGACCGCCCTGATGATCGCCACGAGGTCGTTCATCGAGGCATAGCGCCAGACGCCGCGATAGAGGCCGGTGATCAGGAAGACCAGGCCGCAGACCGCGGTGAACATCAGCATGGCGGGCCACAGCGCCGTCATCAGCGACGTCCAGGCCTCGTTGCCGAGACGCAGCAGCAGAGCGATCATGAAGGCCGCCGCCGCCATGGTCAGGTCGTGCAGAAAGGCGACAATCTGCCTGGGGAATCTGGGGGAGCCCAATTTCATGCCGGCTTCTTGGCCCTCTTCGCGAAATCACTGCGCACTGCTCGGCCGCTGTGGCCGCCGCCGCGGTGCAGAGCGCGCCTAGTCCGGAGGGGGCGCCGATTCGGACCGCGTCGACGGAGGTGCCTGTCGCGCCAGAATAAACAGAAGAACGGCAACCGCAAGCGAGGCAAGCGCCAGGCTGATCCACGGCAGCAGCGGAGCGCCGCCGACGGAGGCCGCGAGGGCGAGCGCCACCAGCACGGCGTTGCACAGCAGGATTCGCAGGGCGATGGCGCCATGGCCGAAACCGCGCTGCACGGCGCGCTGGTAGAAATGCTCCCGGTGGGCCCGCCACAGCTTCTCCTGTCGCCCGGCACGCCGCAGCAAGGTCCAGGTGGCATCGGCCAGATAGTAGAGCGGCAGGATGACGGCGACGGCCCAAAACCCGTCGGCCGCCGCGCCGACCAACAGCCAGCCGAGCAGGTAGCCGAGCGGCACCGAGCCGACGTCGCCGAGGAAGATGCGCGACGGTGCCCAGTTCCAGTACAGAAAGCCGATGGCGACGGCAGCCAGCGCCGCGCTCTGGAAGATCGCAACCGGTGCGAGGTCCTGCAGGACCGCGACCAGCGCCAAGCCGCCGCCGATGGCGACGGTTTCCACCGCGGTGATACCGTCGATGCCGTCCATGAAGTTGAAAAGATTGATGAACCACAGCCAGACCAGCGCGGCGGCGAGGCGGTCGGCGGCCGGCGGCAGCAGGCCTTGGAACACCAGCCCCGCCGGGTCGAGGGCCCAGAGCCCGAGGGTGACGGCGGCCACCTGCACGCCAAAACGCAGGCTGGCCGGTCGCGGCTTCACATCATCGGCCCAGGAGATCGCGCCAAGCAGGCAGGCGCCGGCGACGATCAGCCAGAAACCCCGGTCGGCACCGCCGCCGGCCAGGGTGGTGGCGATCCAGGCGACGAGCGCCACCGGCACCACCGCCAAGCCGCCACCGCGCGGCCTCGCCCGGCCGTGGCTGCTGCGGTGGTTCGGCTTGTCGTAGACCCGCCAGGCGACCAGCAGGCGCAGCACCGCACCAGTGGCCGCCCAGCTCGCCAGACCGGTCAAAGCGATGGCGAGGCCGAGATTCCAGGGATCTGAGAGCCAGCCAGGGGTCTCCGCTGCAGACATCTCAGCGCGCGCTCTCCATGCGCTGCAGCGCCCACTTCACCACGGTCTCGCTCGCCGCGATGGTGCCGCTGAGGACGATCTGCTGGCTGCGCCGGATCTGGCCGGGCTGGCCGAGGTAGACGCTCGACTCCAATGCCAGCGCGCCACCGGCGCTGCGCAGGCGCCACCCGCCGCCCTTGGGCAGCCGCAGCACGACGGAGCGGCCGTCCTGCGCCGACATGGCCTGTACCTCGGGATGCAGGTGGAAGCGCAGCGCGAAACCGCAAGGCTTGGCCGGCGCCGCTTCGCCGGTGAAGCGGTCCTCGCCGCGCAGGTCCTCGCCGTTGGCAGAGAGGAACAGCCGGCGCTGGTGAGTGACGCCGAAGAGCGGCTGGTAGCCGTCATGGCTCGCCTCCAGCCAGAGATTGCCCTCGTCCTCGTCACGCCGGCAGGTGACCGCTGCGCGGCGTCCGCCAAAGCCGCCCTGGGCCAGCAGTTCGGAGGAGTTGGTGTCGGCCAGTGTCGCGGTGGCGTGGGCCGCCGTGCTGCGCTGGGCGGCGCGCCAGTCGCCGGCGCCCCTCTGGGCACCGCAGTTGACGATGAGGCGGTCGCGGCCGACCGACATCTCGAAGCTCAACGTGCCGGCATGCGCCTGCCGGTCGTAGCCGGGCGGCGGCGGCCGACCACAGTCGACCAGTACCAGGCTGCGCCCGGCCTGCAGGCGCTGGAAGCCGCCTGCCGGCGCGCTCTGCAGCGGGCCCTTGCCACTGGCGGCGCGCTGCAGCACCAGACCGATCTGCAGGTCCTCGCCTTCGTTGCCGCCGTTGAACAGGGCGAGCCCGCCGTCGCCGTGCTGCAGCAACCGCAACATGGCGGCCATGCCTTCGATCCGCAGGCCGAGGTCGCCCGGCACCTCCCGCCCGGCAGCCAGCAGCGCGGCACGCAGGTCGATGCAGTCGCGCAGCACCGAGAGCAGCAGGATGGGGCAGCGCTCGCGCTGGCCGCCGTCGGAGAGGATCTGCGCGTCCAGGGCAGCGGCCAGCAGCTCGAGGCCGCGGCTCAACCAGGCCGCGCCGTCCGGCAGGCAAAGCCCGGCCATGCAGAGCCCCTTGGCGGCCGCGACCTCGTCGGCGCCACTGAGGCCGGCCGGCAGCACTCCGGCCAGGTGTCGCGCCTGGCGTGCGGCGGCGGCCAGCAGGCGTTGGCGGAACTCGACATCGGCGCTGGCGGCGTAGAACTCGTACTGGCTGAACCAGTGGGACAGGCGGTTGCCGGTCACGACCGGATGCCAGGCGACCGGCGACCAGGCGGCGTTGACGGCGATCCAGTCGGCCACCAGCGCGCGCGCCTTGCGCCGGGCGTTGTCGCCGCCGGCGGCGCGCAGGTCGCGCAGCCAGCCGAAGCCGTGCAGGACTTCGAGCCAGGCCGGGTCGACGCCGACGGGATTCCATTGCGGTGCCGGTCGCGTCAGGCTGCGGCCGAGGAAGTGGAAGCTGTCGTCGAGCAGGGCGAGGCCGCGCTGGGCGTTGCCCGGCCAGGGGTCCGGCGGCACCAGGGCGGCGGTCGCCGGCGGGTTGCCGCGCCACCGCCAGGGCCCTTCCGGCAGGGCGAAGAGCGGGCGTTTCAGGACGTAGCAGAGGCGGCCGAGGGCCAGCTCGCGCGGCAGCGCCAGCCAAGCGCGCAGCCGGCCGAGACCCGGCGCGGCAAGGGTCGTGCGGCCAAACAGTCCTCTGCGGCCTGCCGCCAGGCCAGCCTGCGCTGGATCGGCGTGGCTGCGGCTCGCCATTACGCCGCGCCGCGCAACTTGCGGATGTTGCCGGCGTAGGCCTCGGGCCCGCCCTTGAAGGTGGCGCTGCCGGCGACCAGCACGTCGGCACCCGCGGCGATGGCCCGGGGGGCGGTTTCGGGATTGATCCCGCCATCGACCTCCAGGTCGATGGCTCGCCCGCTGTCGTCGATCTTGCGGCGCAGGGCCGCGATCTTCGCCAGGGTGGCGGGAATGAAGCTCTGGCCGCCGAAGCCGGGATTGACGCTCATGCAGAGGATGAGGTCGATGTCGCCCAGCACCGGGTCGACCACCTCGGGCGGCGTCGCCGGATTGAGCGACACGCCGGCCTTCTTGCCGAGCCCCTTGATCAATTGAAGCGTGCGATGCAGGTGCGGACCCGCCTCCGGATGCACGGTGATGATGTCGGCGCCGGCCTTGGCGAAGGCCTCGATGTAGGGATCGATGGGCGAAATCATCAGGTGCACGTCGAATACCCTGTCGGTGTAGGGACGCAGGGCCGCCACCATGTCGGGGCCGAGGGTGATGTTCGGCACGAAGTGACCGTCCATGACATCGACGTGGATGTAGTCGGCGCCGGCTGCGGCGACGGCGCTCACTTCCTCGCCCATGCGGGCGAAATCGGCGGCCAGGATGGAAGGGGCGATCCGGACGGCTTGCTGCATGGGCTCGGGTCCCGCTGGAGTCTCGCTCTCCGCCCTTGGTATCAGCAAGATTCCGCGCCCGCAAGCCGGAGCCGGGAAAAGACATGGAGCGGAATGGGGCACTGCCTCAAAAGGGGTAACCTCCAGGGGCGGCGGGTTCTGAATCCCATCGCCGGTCAACTCTGGTATCGTGTGCTTCCATACCCTTGGGGAAAGGCAGCGCTGATCTGCCGTCGTTTTCTTGCTTCGGGTCTCGGGGAACAAAGGGGTAATGATGAGCAAGCAACGTTTCATCGCTGCCATCGTGGCGGCGATACTGGTGGTGCAGGGGCCGGCCGGCGCTCTGGCCAATCCGGACCAGCAGAGGGACCAGCAGCGCGACGGCCAGTCGCGCTACGAGATCGGGCCCTACAACTATCTGCCGCTGGTGCTGGCCGCCAACGTCCGACTGCGGGTCGCCATGATGGTGTTCATGATGCAGAACCTGACTTACAACCTGCTGATGGCACCGGGGGTCGAGGTCACCAGCCAGAATCGCGTCGGCCTCGGCGGGCTGTTCGGCGGCATCTTCGCCAAGACCTACTCCGCGGAGGACTTCCTCAAGTCGCTTGAGGTCGGCTCGGTCTATCAGGCCGGCGACGACAGCATCGCCGTGGCGCTGAAGGGCGATCTGCGGCTGGAGGATTATCGCATCCTGGTGTTCAACGGCGACAACCAGTACGACATGCGTGACCGGCCGGCGATCCGCCAGATCGACCGGAATCTGCTGGCGAAATTCGGCGCCATTTCCATGGCGGCCGCGCTGCTCAACCACACCCTCCATCCGGAGGGCGTGAAGCTGATGGCTGAGATGAACCCGACCGGCGACGTTTCGGCGAACTTGACCCCGCCGGATCTGAGCGACCTGTTGCTGCTGCGCAAGCTGCTCATCGGGAAAGTCTACATCGGGGCCGACAACACTCTGCTGGTGGTCATCCCACCGACCATCGTGCTGCCCGAGGCCAGCTAACGCCGGCGCAGGCGGCAGGCGTAGAAGCCGTCCATGCCGCCCTGGTCAGCCAGGTGGCAGGGCAGGCTGCGCAGGTCGCCCTCGGGGGTGACCGCTTCGGGCAGCCCAGGCAGATCATCGGGCGTCAGCGCCAGCCGCTCGACGCGGTCATCCGACGACAGCAGCGCGTGGATGCGCTGCGGCCCTTCTTCCGGCTGCAGCGAGCAGACGGCATAAACCAGCAGGCCGCCCGGCTTCAGCATCGCTACGGCGCGGGCGAGGAGGCGGTCCTGCGCCTGGGTCAGCGCGGCGATCTGCGCGCTGTCCTTCAGATAAGCGATGTCGGGATGCCGCCGCAGGGTGCCGGTGGATGAACAGGGGGCATCCAGCAGTACCGCGTCGGCCAGGGCCGGTGGGTGCCATTGCGCAGCGTCGGCGGCCACGGTGGCGGCGCCCAGCTGCAGGCGTTGCAAGTTCTCCTGCAGGCGGGACAGACGCTCGGCGTTGCGCTCTACCGCGATGACCTCGGCCCCGGCGGCGGCGAGCTGCGCCGTCTTGCCGCCCGGCGCAGCGCAGAGATCGATGACCTGCTTGCCGGCGACCGCACCCAGCAGGCGTGCCGGCAGGGCGGCCGCCGCGTCCTGTACCCACCAGGCGCCCTCGGCGTAGCCGGGCAGCCGGGCGACGTCGCCCTGGCCGGCGGCCAGGCGCAGCGTGCCGCCAGGCAGCAGCGTCGCCCCCAGCTTTTCCGCCCAGCCGGCGGGGTCGCTTCTGCAGGAAAGATCCAGCGGCGGCTCGACGAGGTGTGCCTCGGCGATGGCGTGGGCGGTCGCCTCGCCGTAGGCGGCGCACCAGGGCTGCCACAGCCAGTCCGGCGTGTTGAGGCGCGCGGCGTCCTGCGCCGCGACCATCGCCCGGCCCTCGCGGGACAGCCGGCGCAGCACGGCGTTCAGCAGGCCGCGTTGGCCGGCCAGCCGCGGTCCCTTGGCGAGGTCGAGGGCGGTGCTGACCGCCGCGTGCGGCGGCGTCTCGAGGAACAGCAGCTGCACGGCGCCAAGCCGCAGGATGTGACGCAGGATGATGTCCTTGGCGCGGATCGGCCTGTCGAGGCAGGCGTCGAGCGCTGCGTCGATCTGACCCAGGCGACGCAGCATGGTCGCCAGCAGCAGGCGGGCGAAGGCGCGGTCGCGCGCCTCCAGCTTGTCGAGGTGAGGATTGCGGGCCAGCGCCTCGTCGAGCGGCCGGCCGTCGTCGAGCACCGCGCGCAGCAGCGCGAGGGCCGATTTGCGGGCGTTCTGGCCTCTCAGGTCGCGGCCCTTCGGAGAGGAGCCCTTGGGGGTTTCGATCATGGCGCTAGGCTGTAAGACCTGGGCCGGCGAACTGCAAGGTCCGACGCCGGCTCAGCCCCACGGACCGGCGGGGCCGGCGGCCACCCGTCCCATCTCGCCGGCCAGCTGGCGCAGCCGCTCGATGCGGTTTTCCGTGCGCGGATGGGTGGTGAAGAGGTTGTCCACCCGGTGGCTGTGCAGCGGATTGATGATGAACATGTGCGCCGTCGCCGGGTTGCCTTCGGCGGTGCGGTTATCGATGCCGCGCGCGGCGCGGTCGATCTTCTCCAGCGCCGCCGCCAGCCACAGTGGCTGGCCGCAGATCTCCGCGCCGGCGCGGTCGGCGGCGTACTCGCGGGTCCGCGAGATCGCCATCTGCACCAGGGCGGCGGCCAGCGGCGCCAGGATCATCACCAGGATGGCGCCGAAAATGCCCAGCGGGTTGTTGCGGCCGCCGCCGAAGAACAGGCTGAAGTTGGCCAGCATGGAGATCGCGCCCGCGATGGTCGCGGTGATCGTCATGGTCAGGGTGTCGCGGTTCCTGATATGCGCCAGCTCGTGCGCCATGACGCCGGCGATCTCCTCGGCGGAGAGGCGACTCAAGAGGCCACTGGTGGCGGCGACCGCGGCGTTGGCCGGGTTGCGCCCGGTGGCAAAGGCGTTGGGCTGCTCGTCGTCGATGATGTAGACGCGCGGCATCGGCAGGCCGGCGTTGTCGGCCAGTTGTTCGACGATGCCGACCAGGGCCGGGGCGCTTGAGCGATCGACCTGGCGCGCGCGGTACATGCGCAGCACAACCTTGTCGGCGTTCCAGTAGGCGAAGGCATTCATGACGACGGCGATCGCCAAGGCGATCAGCATGCCGCCGGTGCCGCCCAACAGGAAGCCGATAGCCAGGAAGAGGCCGGTCATGGCCGCCATCAGGATACCGGTACGCAGGGAGTTCATCGCCTTGAGATCCGCAGATTTCCGAGACAAATTAGGTAGATCAGGCTTCCCTCAAGTAGGCGGCTCAGGGTGCCGCTTCAAGGCTTGGCAGCGCTGCCGGGTGGTGCCATATAGGGGCGATGCCCCTGACGTTCACCGCCCGCCAGCCCAAGCCGCGCCCGGCCGCCGCCGCGCCCCTGAAGGACCCGGCGCCTGCCGAGAAAGCAGCGCAACGGCCGAAAGAACTCGGCGGTCCCAGCGGTCCGGAGCCGACGCGCTACGGCGATTGGGAGCGCAAGGGGATCTGCGTCGACTTCTAAGCCGACCTCTAAGACCGCGTCTTGAGGCGCTCGGCCTCGCCGCCGCGCTTTTCCAGATTGACCAGCGCCACGCCGACCACGGTGACCACCATGCCGGCCAGCGCCAGCGGCCCGAAGGTCTCGCCGAACACCGGCCAGGCGACCAGGGCGGTCACCGGCGGCACCAGGAAGAACAGGCTGGAGACGCGCGAAGCCTCGCCGCGGCGGATCAGCCAGTAGAGCAGGCTGACGGCACCAAGCGACAGCAGCAGCACCAGCCAGGCCAGCGCGAAGACCAGTTCACCTGTCCAGTCGACGCGCTGCTGCTCGAAGATCAGCGATCCAAGGCCGGCGGCAGTGCCGGCGGCGGCGTACTGGATGACCGAACCGCTGCGCAGGTCCATGCTGCCGCAGAAGCGCTTTTGATAGAGCGTCGCCGCGGAGATGCCGCAGAGGGCGAGCAGGCAGAGCGCGACGCCCTCCGGCGTGCCGATGCCGGCCTCCAGCTTGCGCCATACCACGAGCGTCACCCCGACGACGGCCAGTGCGAGCCCGAGCCACTGACGCGCGGTCACCCGCTCGCCCAGCAGCAGGCCGGCCATGGCCGCCACCAGCAGCGGCTGGGTGCTGACAATGAGGGCCGAGAGGCCGGCCTCGACGCCGAGCGACATGGCGACGTAGACGCCACCCAGATAGATCGAATGCAGCAGCACCCCGGCGACGCAGAGATGCAGGATCTGCCAGGGATCGCGCGGCCAGGGTGCGCGCATCGCCAGCGCCAGGCAGAACAGCAGGCCGGTGGCAAAGAGGAAGCGCAGCGCCAGGAAGGTCAAGGGATCGGCGTGCGGCACGCCGAGCTTGGCGCCGATGAAGCCGGTGCTCCACAGCAGCACGAAGAGCGCGGCGGCGCCGAGGCCCTGCAGGTCGTGGGGCGTGCTGCCCGCGGGCTTGGCTATGGGGGCGTCGACGGTCATGCCCCCGCTGATAGCCGCTGCGGCCGGCGCGGACAAACGCGGTTCCCGCATGGGTGGGTCCCGCCGGGGCTAGCCGATGCGGACGAGGGAAAGGTTCTCCGGCACAGCAATGCCAGGCTTCAGGTCCGGGTCGCTCTCGGGCTTGCCGATCGTCGTGGCGGTCGGCACCACGCCGGCCCAGACCTCGAGGGCGTAGTCCTCCGCCTCGTCCTTCGGCGGGCCGCTGCGCACCTTGGCCACCACTTCCTCCAGCTGCAGAGAGACCAGAGTGGTGGCCTTCAACTCCTGCGTCGTCGGCGGCTTCAGCTCGGGCCAGCGTCCGGGCACGATGCGCTCCATCATGGCTTCGAGACCGGCCAGCTTCTCGGACGCATCCTCGACCACCTCTGCCGCGCCGAAGGCCATGACAGAGCGGTAGTTCACCGAGGTGTGGAAGCCGGAGCGCGCCAGCACCAGCCCGTCCATCAACGCGACGGTAAAGCAGACCCGCGGGCGCGCTTTCAGGTGGCGCAGCATGCGGCTGGCGGAGGAGCCGTGCCAATAGACGCGCTCGCCGCTGCGCCAGTAGGCGGTCGGCGTCACATAGGGGTGGCCGTCGATGACGTAGCCGACATGGCACATCAGGCCGGCATCGAGGATCGCGTGCACGGTCTCGCGGTCATAGCGGCCGCGCTCGTGGGAGCGCTTCACGCGGGTGCGCTCGGTCGGCGGGTAGTCGGCCTCTAACGTGCTCATGGACGCGAACTCTGCGGATGTTTTGCTGGAAACTGCGTCACGCTAGAGGGATAGTGGTTTCATAGAAAGGACCGCTTCTTGATATTTTCAGGTGCCACTTCGCCCGCACCGAGCGCCGGACCCCAGCCGTGAACGGGAGCTCTTCCCCCGATAAGCCATTGCCGGGGCGCCGCCGCACGCCGCTGCTGGCCCTGGCGCTCGACCGTGGCGCCGAGGCCTCGCTGCAGCAGCAGCTTTATGACCAGGTGCGCGCGATCATCCTGGCCGGCGGCCTCGCGCCGGGGTCGCGCCTGCCCTCCAGCCGCGCCCTGGCGGAGGAACTCGGCTGCTCGCGCAACACCGTGGTCAGCGCCTTCGACCAGCTCCTCAGCGAGGGCTACCTGGAAGGCCATGCCGGCTCCGGCACCTTCGTCAGCCGGGTACTGCCGGAAGACCTGCTGGGCCTGCCGCCGGCCGAGCCGCGCGGCGGCCGCGCCGGCCCTACGCCGCCTGCGGAACCGCCGCGCCTCTCCGCCCGTGGTCGTGCGCTGGTCGGCCTACGCCGGCGCCAACACGACCCCGAGCGCGCCTTCATGCCGGGGGTGCCGGAGACCGACGAGTTCCCCTTCGACGTCTGGGCGCGGCTGCACAGCCGCCTCTGGCGCCACCCCTCGGCGCAGCTCCTGCGACTCGGCGCCCCGGCCGGCCTGCAAGCCCTGCGCGAGGCCATCGCCCGCTATCTCGCCACCTTCCGCGGCCTCGCCTGCGACTGGCGCCAGGTCATCATCACAGCAGGCGCCCAGCAGGCCCTCGACCTGACGATCCAGCTGCTGCTCGAACCGGGTGACGCGGTATGGATCGAGGAGCCTGGTTATCCCGGTCTGCGCGGACCCCTCATCGCTGCCGGCGCGCGGCCGGTGCCGGTGCCGCTGGACGGCGAGGGCCTGGTGGTCGAGCAGGGGCGGCGACTCGGGCCCGCGGCGCGCGCGGCCATCGTCACGCCGACCCACCACTACCCGCTCGGCACGACACTCTCCCTGGCAAGGCGGTTGGAACTGCTGGAGTGGGCGCGCGACAGCGGCGCCTGGATCCTGGAGGACGACTACGACAGCGAGTACCGCTACGCCGGGCGGCCGCTGGCCTCGCTGCTCGGCCTTGCCTCTGGACGCGAGGAGGCCGGGCGCGTCATCTACATCGGTTCTTTCTCCAAGGTGCTGTTCCCCTCCATCCGTGTCGGCTACCTGGTGGTGCCGGAGAACCTCGTCGATGCGGTCAGCGCCGCCCAGGGCGCCCTCGGCGCCCAGCCGACGGCGCTGGTCCAGCCGGTGCTCGCCGCCTTCATCGAAGAAGGCCACTTCGCCACCCATGTGCGCCGCATGCGCCGGCTCTACGCGGCGCGCCAGGCCGCGCTGGTGGCGGCGGCGGAGCGCCACCTCGGTGACTTTCTCTCTGTGGCGCCCGACGACACCGGCCTGCACCTCATGGCCTGGCTGACGCCGGCCGTTGCCGAAGGTCTCGGCGACCGCGGCGCGGCGGAGGTTGCAGCCGCGACGGGCATTGCGGTCTCGCCGCTCTGCGAGTACTTCACCGGCAGGCCCGACCGCCAGGGCCTGCTGCTCGGCTACGCCGCGGTGCCG
>WHTV01000004.1:0-25251 GCA_009377535.1 Kiloniellaceae bacterium | reverse complement strand
AGGTCCGGCGAGGCGATCGGGCCGATCTCCTTGCGCACCCACTGCACCAGTTCCTTGCGCAGATCATCGCTCGGCTCTTCGTCGGCGTTCAGGGTGACGTAGGCGTAGATGCCCTGGCCCTTGATGTTATGGGGATAGCCGACGACCGCCGACTCGGCGACCTTCTCGTGCGCCACCAGCGCGCTCTCCACCTCGGCGGTGCCCATGCGGTGGCCGGAAACGTTGATGACATCGTCGACGCGCCCGGTGATCCAGTAGTAGCCGTCGGCGTCGCGCCGGCAGCCGTCACCGGTGAAGTACTTGCCGGGGTAGTTGGAGAAGTAGGTCTGGATGAAACGCTCGTGGTCGCCGTAGACCGTGCGCATCTGACCCGGCCAGGAATCGGCGATGCAGAGGTTGCCTGCGGCGGCGCCTTCCAGGTGTTTGCCCTCGGCGTCGACGATGACCGGGCGGACGCCGAAGAAGGGTCGCGTGGCGGAGCCCGGCTTCAGCGGCGTGGCGCCGGGCAGCGGCGTGATCAGGATGCCGCCGGTCTCGGTCTGCCACCAGGTGTCGACGATCGGGCAGCGTCCGTCGCCGACCACGTTGTAGTACCACATCCAGGCTTCCGGATTGATCGGCTCGCCGACGCTGCCGAGCAGGCGCAGGGATGATCGCTTGGCCCGCTTCACCGGCTCGTCGCCTTCGCGCATCAGCGCGCGGATGGCGGTGGGCGCGGTGTAGAAGATCGTCACCTTGTGCTTGTCGCAGACCTGCCAGAAGCGCGACGCGTCGGGGTAGTTCGGCACGCCCTCGAACATCAGCGTCGTCGCGCCGTTGGCCAGCGGACCGTAGACGATGTAGCTGTGCCCGGTGACCCAGCCGACGTCGGCGGTGCACCAGTAGACATCGCTGTCGTGGTAGTCGAAGACGTACTGGTGGGTCATCGCTGTGAACACCATGTAGCCGCCGGTGGTGTGCAGCACCCCCTTCGGCTTACCGGTGGACCCGGACGTGTAGAGGATGAACAGCGGGGTCTCTGCCTCGAGCGGCTCGGCCGGGCAGTCGGCGGAAACGGCGCTGCAGGCCTCATGGTACCAGACGTCGCGGCCGTCCTCCCAGTTGATGCTGCCGCCGGTGCGGCGCACCACGAAGACTGTCTTGACGCCGGGGCAGGACTTCAGCGCCGCGTCGGTGTTGGCCTTCAGGGGGATCTTGCGGCCGCCGCGCAGGCCCTCGTCGGCGGTGATCACGCAGTTGGACTCGCAGTCCTGGATGCGCCCGGCGAGGGCATCAGGCGAGAACCCGCCGAACACCACCGAGTGGATGGCACCGATGCGCGCGCAGGCCAGCATGGCGTAGGCCGCTTCCGGAATCATCGGCATGTAGATGGTGACCCGGTCGCCCTTGCCGACACCGCGCGCCTTCAAGGCGTTGGCCAGGCGGCAGACGTGCTCGAAGAGCTCGCCGTAGCTGATGTGCTTGTGCTCGGAAGGGTTGTCGCCCTCCCAGATGATGGCGGTGTCGTCCTTCTTGGCGGGCAGGTGCCGGTCGATGCAGTTGTAGCAGGCATTGGTGGTGCCGTCGGCGAACCACTTGATGTGGACATCGCCGGGTCCGAAGCTGACGTCCTTCACCTGGCTGTAGGGCTTGAACCAGTGGAGCCGCTTGCCTTGGTCTCCCCAAAAGGCCTCGGGGTCGGCGATCGACTGTTCGTAGAGCTTGAAATATCCCGCCTCGTCGCACCAGGCGTTCTCCGCCGCCTCGCTGGACACGGGAAATACTGAATGTTCCGACATGGGTCGACCGGCCTCCCTCACTGGTTCTTTGGGACGGGGCGGCTTGCTGCCCTACTGCCGCCTTCTCACTGCACTTGTCCGGATTATTTCCGCTCGGTCCCCTGAAAACAAGGCCTTACCCGCCGGGCTTCGGCGGGCCCGGCGCCATCCCCCGGAAGCGCAGCAAGCCGTCGGGCTCGCGGCCGAGGCGGACGGCCTGCAGGCACTCGCCCCTGCAGGGCCCGGCCAGGCAATAGCCGTCGCCGATGCGGAACTCGGCGCCGTGGGTGGCGCAGAGGATGTTGCCGCTGTCGGTGCTGACGAAGCTGCCCGCCGCGTCGAAGCCGCCCCAGTCGAGCGGGGTGCCGAGGTGGGGGCAGACGTTCAGGTAGGCAAAAGCCTCTGCCCCGTCGCGCACGACGAAGAGCGCGACCTCCCCGGCGCCCTCGCCGATGACGAAACCGCGGCCCTCGCCGTCCGGGATATCCTCGAGGCGGCAGAGCGGCGTGCCGGCGAGGGGATGGCTCACGGCAGCCGGCTCACTTGCTCGGAGTCTTGCCCATCTTGCAGATCAGCGTCCAGGAGTCCTTGTCCACCGGCTGCACCGAAAGGCGCGAGTTGCGCACCAGGGTGAGATCCTTCAGGCGCGGCTCGGCCTTGATCCGGGCGAGGGTCACGGGCTCGGCGAAGGGCTTTACCGCCTTCACCTCCACCATGCCGAAGCGGCCGCTCTCGTCGGTCGGGTCGGGGCGGTAGAGCTTCGTCACCTCGACGATGCCGACGATGCGCTTCTCGTCGCCCGAGTGATAGAAGAACGCGAGGTCGCCCAGGGCCATAGCCTTCATGTTGTTGGCGGCCTGGTGGTTGCGCACGCCGTCCCACCCGGTTGCCTTGGCCTTCACCTGGGCGTCCCACGACCAGGTCTCGGGCTCCGATTTCACTAGCCAATATGCCATGCCGTCGTCTCCGCCGCGCCGCTCAGGGAAGAACCTTCTTGAAGGCCTTGATGGTGAC
Organism: Kiloniellaceae bacterium; assembly: GCA_009377535.1. Classification (GTDB taxonomy): domain Bacteria; phylum Pseudomonadota; class Alphaproteobacteria; order Kiloniellales; family Kiloniellaceae; genus Pelagibius. The sequence goes on along the minus strand of WHTV01000004.1, from coordinate 22,480 downwards.
GCTCTCGAAGAGCCCCGCCTTCGCATAGGGATCGCCGGCGGCGAAGGCCTCGGCCGCGGCACGATCGGCCGCTTCGATGATCAGCACGCTGCCGAGCATGGTGGTGCCGTCGTCGCTGGTCATCGGCCCGGCCAGCACGAGGCGGTCCAGGTTGCTCTTCAGGTAGTCGACATGGGCCGGGCGGTTCTCAGTACGGAGGTGACCGTGGCCGGCCTTGTCGACGCAGTAGAGGACAAAGTTCATCGCAGTGCTCCTGAACGCGAGAGGATCGCTTGATTGCAACGGACGCGCCCGGCGGGCGGGCGGCGACACTATGCCGAAAAGCCCTCGGCCTTGAAAGGCCGGCCCAGCAGCCCGGCGATGGTGACGTCCAGGTCGGCGCCGCGGTTGACCACCGCGTCGACCGCCGCGCAGATCGGCATCTCCACGCCCAGCCCCTGCGCCATGGCAAGGGTGGCGGCGGCGGAAAAGCGCCCCTCGGCGACGCCGCGCGCGGCCGCCAGCGCAACCTCCAAACTGCGGCCTTCTCCCAGCGCCACGCCCAGGCTGTAATTGCGCGACTGCGGCGCCGTGCAGGTCAGCGTCAGGTCGCCGAGGCCGGCGAGGCCCATGAGGGTCTCGGCCTTGCCGCCGCGGGCCAGGGCCAGGCGCGATATCTCGGCGAGGCCGCGCGTCACCAGGGCGGCTCGCGCATTGTCGCCGAGCTGGCGTCCGGCGACGATGCCGCAAGCGATGGCCAGCACATTCTTCACCGCCCCGGCAATCTCGGCGCCCAGCGGATCGTCGGAGACATAGGGACGGAAGCTGCGGCTGCCGAGGACCTCGGCGAGGCGCGTTGCGAGAGCGGTATCTTCGCTCGCCAGGGTGACGGCGGTCGGCAGGCCGCGCGCCACCTCGGCGGCGAAGGTCGGACCGGAGAGCACGGCGAGCGGGTGACCGGGCAGCGTCTCGGCCGCCACCTCGGTCATCAGCCGGCCGCTGGCCGCCTCGATGCCCTTGGCGCAGAGTACGACGGGCACCCCCGCGCCAAGCACCGGCGCGAGGGAGGCCGCCACCGGGCGCAGCACCTGCGCCGGCACCGCCAGCAGGCAGAGCTCCACGGCGGCGAGGTCCGCCAGCCGCGTGGTCGCCCTGACCGTGGCGTCAAGGGCGATGCCCGGCAGGTAGACGGGATTCTCGTGGCGCAGGTTGACGGTCTCGACGAGGCCGGCGTCGCGGCCCCAGAGCAGCACCTCCCGGCCGGGGCGGCTGCAAAGGCTGGCCAGCGCCGAGCCCCAGGCGCCGGCGCCGACGACGGCGAGGCGATTCAGATCGAGGGCGTCAGTCACGGCCTGCCGGGCTCTTCTCGGCCAGGCTCTCAAGGGGCCAGCGCGGCCGCGCGGCGAAGTCGAGCGGATCGCTGAGCCCGAGGGCGAGGCGCTCGACGCCGGCCCAGGCGATCATCGCGGCATTGTCGGTGCACAGCGCCGGCGGCGGCGCCACCAGGCGACTGCCGGCGGCCGCGGCCACCGTCTCCAGGCGGGCACGCAGGTTGCGGTTGGCGGCGACGCCGCCGGCGACCACCAGCGGCCCGGGCCTGCCATACTCCTGTTGGAATCGCTCGATCGCCTTGGCGCAGCGCTCGGCCAGGATGTCGCCGACAGCGGCCTGGAAGGAGGCGGCCAGATCGGCACGGGCCTGCGCATCGCCGCCGCCGGCCAGGATGCCGGCCTTCTCGGCGGCTTGGCGCACGGCGGTCTTCAGGCCGGAGAAGGAGAAGTCGAGGCCGGGCCGCCCCAGCATAGGGCGCGGCAGCGCGACGGCGGCCGGGTCGCCGGCCTCGGCTTCCTGCTCCACCGCCGGGCCGCCGGGATAGCCGAGGCCGAGCAGCTTGGCGGTCTTGTCGAAGGCCTCGCCCACCGCGTCGTCGATGGTGCCCCCGAAGCGCCGGTACTGCCCGACGCCCTCCACCGCCAGCAGCTGGCAGTGGCCGCCGGAGACCAGCAGCAGCAGGTAGGGAAAGTCGAGACGGTCGCTGAGCCGCGCGCTCAGTGCGTGGCCTTCCAAGTGGTTCACCGCCAGGAAGGGCAGATTCCAGGCCAGCGCGATGGCCTTGGCCGTCATCACGCCGACGAAGACGCCGCCGATGAGGCCCGGCCCGGCGGTGGCGGCGACGCCGTCCAGCTCGGCGAAGCCGAGTCCGGCCTGTTCCATGGCTTGACCGACCAGCCGGTCGATGTGGTCGAGGTGGCTGCGCGCGGCGATTTCCGGCACCACGCCGCCATAGGGGCGGTGCTCGTCGAGCTGCGAGAGCACGAGGTTGGCGCGGATCTCGCCGGCACCGGTCACCACCGCGGCGGCGGTCTCGTCGCAGGAGGTTTCTATGCCCAGGACAGTGAGATTTTTTGCCGGGTTTGTCATGGCGCCGGACCTTACGCGCTCGTCGCGGAATTGGCTACGCCTCGCAAAGGGGCTTCGCAACGGTTTAATTCGCGCCGCGCTTGCTCTAATCCTTAGCGCCATGAACGCAAAACCGCTGATCCGCCTCGGCACCCGGGGCTCGCCGCTGGCGCTGGCGCAGGCCCACGAGGTGCACCGCCGTCTCGGCGAGGCGCATCCCGAACTGGCAACCGAGGGTGCTGTCGCTATCGTCGCCATCAAGACCACCGGCGACCGCATCCAGGATCGCGCCCTCTCGGAGATCGGCGGCAAGGGCCTCTTCACAAAGGAGATCGAGGAGGCCTTGATCGCTGGCGAGATCGACGCCGCGGTGCACTCCATGAAGGACGTGCCGACTTGGCTGCCTGCCGGCCTCGTCGTTGAGCACCTGCTGCCGCGCGAGGACCCGCGCGATGCTTTCTTCTCGCCGCACGGCGCGCGCCTGGCCGACCTGCCCGAGGGCGCGGTGGTCGGCACCGCATCGCTGCGCCGCCAAGCGCAGGTGCTCGCCCGCCGGCCCGACCTGAAGATGGCCACCCTCCGCGGCAACGTGGCGACGCGCCTGCGCAAGCTGGCCGAGGGCGAGGTCGACGCGACTCTGCTCGCCGTAGCCGGCCTCAAGCGCCTAGGCGAGGCGGGGAAGATCACCGCGGCGCTGGCCCCGGAAGAGATGCTGCCAGCGGTCGGCCAGGGTGCCATCGGCCTGGAGATCCGCACCGACGATGCCCGCACCCGCAGCCTGCTCGACGCCATCGCCTGCCGCGACAGCGGCGTCAGGGTCGCAGCGGAGCGCGCTCTCTTGGCGCAGCTCGACGGCTCCTGCAAGACGCCGATCGCCGGTCTGGCGGAGATCGAGGCCGGTGGGATGCTGCGCCTGCGCGGCCTCATCGCCCTGCCGGACGGCAGCCGGCTGCACGCAGCCGAGATCACTGGACCGCTGGCCGAGGCGGAGGCCCTGGGCCGCGCGCTGGGGGAGCAGTTGCAGGCGGTCGCCGGTCCCGACTTCCTCGCCGCCATCACGGCGCCTTGAGGCCTTGGTCCTGATGCGCGTGTTGGTCACCCGGCCGCGCGAGGACGCCGCCGGCTTGGTGGCGGCACTGGCGGCGCGCGGCCATAAGGTGACGCTTGAGCCGCTGCTCACCATCGTCGAGCGTGCAGATCCCGACTGGCCGGCCGGCCATGACCGGGCGCAGGCGTTGCTGATCACCAGTGCCAACGGCGCGCGGGCCTTCGCCCGCTGCGATCCACGCCGCGACCTGCCGGCCTATGCGGTCGGCGATGCCAGTGCCGCCGCATTGCGCGATCTGGGATTTCGCCAGATCGTTTCGGCGGCGGGCGATGTCGAAGACCTGGCGGTCCTTGTCCACCGCCGTCTCGACCCGGGCGATGGCCCCCTGCTGCACCCCGCGGCCGGCAAGCCGGCCGGCGACCTGCAGGGCGCGCTCGCAGCGGCCGGCTTCGAGGTGCTACGTGCCTGGCTCTACGATGCCGTGGCCGCCGAGCGTCTGTCGGGCGAGACGACGCGACAACTCAATGAAGGGTTGATCGACGCAGCAACCTTTTTCTCGCCGCGCACGGCGGGCGCCTTTGTTAGTTTGGTCGAGGCGGCCGCCTTGGCGCCGTTCTGCCGCAAGGTTGCGGCGCTCTGCCTCAGCCCGGCCGTGGCCGCCGCGCTCTCCGGCCTCGCCTGGCGCCGAGTCTGCGTCGCCGCGCGGCCCGACCAGGCAGCGCTGCTGGCGGCGCTCAACGCTCTGGCGGCAGACGACAGGTAACCTGGGCAACTTTTGCGCTGCAACGTACGGCCTGGAGGCGTACAAAGGGGCGTACGAACGCCGGCAACGAGCCGGACAGGGAGCATCGCAAGGGAGCCTCCGGCAAGCAGCCATGACAGCATCCGACGGGCAAGGCGGTGATGACAAGGCCGGGGCCGGCACAGGCGCCCCGCGAACCTCCGGCCAGACCAGCGCCGTGCCGGACGCGCCGGCACTGGCGATCATCGAGGCCTTCGGGGGCATCCGCCCCATGGCCAAGACGCTTGGCCTTGCCGTGTCGACGGTGCAGGGCTGGAAGGAGCGCAGCGCGATTCCCGCCAACCGGCATGATCAGATTCGCGCTGCTGCCCGCAAAAACGGCATCGAGATCGATGCTGGGGCGCTGCGCGCCTCGGCTGGTGAAGGTGCCGCCGCGGCGCCGCAGGTAATCGAGGGACAGGTGATCGAAGACGACAGCAAGCAGTCGGAGGCCGCCGGCGACAGGTCGCCAGAGCAAGCGGGTGAGAAGGCGGGCGAAACCCCCGCCGCCAAGGCCGCCGCAACGGCGAGGGACAAGCCCGGCGAGACGCCGCGGTCCTCGGCCGCCAGCGCTGCCCTGGGCGGCGCGGCACGGCGACGGCAACCGAGCGGCGATGCCGCCTTGCCGCGTCGCGGCGGGGCCTTCCTGCCCGGCCTGGCGGCGGGCGCGGTGCTGGCGGTGGCCGTCGCCTCGGCCACGGTCTACACGCGGCCCTATTGGACGCCTCTCCTCGACGGCGCCGGGGACGGCCAGAGCGCGCCGGCGGGCGCAGCGCTGGCCGACCTGGAGGCGCGCTTCGACGAGCTGCAGAGCGCGATGCCGGCGAACAGCGACCGGGCGCTTTCCGACATGAACGAACGGCTTTCCACGCTGGAGGCGGCGCTGTCGCAAGGGGCGGGACAGGATCCCGACACCGGCGCGGCGCTGGAGTCGTTGAGTGTGCAGCTGGCGCGCATGACCGACCGCATCGCGGCACTGGAACAGGATGTCACTTCGGTGCGCAACCTGGCCGGCTCGCCCTCGGAGGAGGTCACCAGACGGCTCAGCAGCGAGGCCCGGCGCTTCGATGAAATGCTGGCCCAGCAGGCCGATCTGGCCGAGCGCATTGCGGCCGCGGAGGCCGACGTGGATGCCGCGCAGGCCGAGCGAGAGGGCGCCCCGGGCAGTCGCGAAACCCTGCTGCTGCTGGCGACGCTTCAGCTGCGCGACGCGCTGCAGGGCTCCGGGCCCTACGACCAGCCGCTCGCCATGCTGAAAAACCTCGCCGCCGAGGACGCATCGCTCGGCGCCGTCATCGAGCCGCTGGAGCGTCGCGCCTCGGTCGGGCTGCCCAGCCTGCGCGAGCTGCAGGCGCGCTTCCCCGAGGTCGCCCACCGCATCGCCGCCATCGAGCTGGGCGAAGGTCGCGAGGGCTGGTCGGCGGGCGTGCTGCGTCGCCTCGCCGACACCGTGAACCTGCGCCCGGTCGGGCTCGTCGAGGGCGACGGGGCGGCGGCGGTCGCCGCGCGCGCCGAGGTGAAGCTGAACGATGGCGATCTCGCCGGCGCCCTCGCCGAGATCGACAGCCTCGAAGGCCCCGCCGCCGAGGCCGCCGCCAGCTGGCGCAGCGAGGCCGCGGCGCGTCTCGCGGCCGACCGCGCCGTCAGCCGGTTGGGCGCCCTGGTGTCGGAGCGCTTCGCCACCATGGCCGGCGACTGAGCCATGCGCCGCGCCATCGTCTTCGCAGTCCTCGCCGCTGCCGCCGTCTTCGCCGCCTATTGGATGGCGCAGCATCCGGGTCAGGTGACCATTGAATGGCTGGGCTATCGGCTGGAGCCGCCGATCGGCCTGCTGGTGCTGGCGGCGCTGGTGCTCGCCGTGGCGGTGGCCCTGCTCTACCGGGTGATCCGCGCTATCCTCGGCACACCCCGGCGGATCGGCAGCGCCATGGCGGCGAGCCGGCGCAAGCGCGGCTACAAGGCGCTCAGCCAGGGCATGGTGGCGGTCGCCGCAGGAGACGCGCAGGAGGCCGCGCGCTGGTCGCGCCGCGCCGACGACCTCTTGGAGGACCCGCCGCTGACCTTGCTGCTCTCGGCCCAGGCGGCACAGTTGAATGGCGACGAGAAGGCGGCCGAGAAATACTTCAACGCCATGCTGGAGAAGCCGGAGACGCGCTTTCTCGGCCTGCGCGGCCTGCTGATGCAGGCGCTGCGCGAAGGCGACCACCCACGCGCCCTCGGCCACGTGCGCCAGGCTCACGCGCTCAGGCCGAAGACGCCCTGGGTGGTGACAAACCTCTTCGAGTTGAGCCAGCGTAGCGGCGATCTCGAGGGCGCCGCCGCGGCGCTCAAGCAGGCGGTGAAGATCAAGGCGATGGGCCGGGCCGAGGCTGACCACAAGGGCGCCGTCATCACCCTGGCCAAGGCTGAACGCGCGCGCGCCGCCGGCCGCGACGACGAGGCCTTGGCCGAGGCGCGCCTGGCCGATCGCAGCGACCCCGACTTCCTCGCCGCCGCCCTGCTGCATGCGCGCCTGGCAGTCGAGCGCAAGGCCTATCGCGAGGCCGCCAAGGTGGTCGAGCGCTCCTGGCCGCGCACGCCCAGTGCCGAGCTGTCGGCGCTCTACCGCGCGGCGGCACCGGAGGCCAAGCCGATGGAGCAGGTGAAGCGCTTCGCCAAGCTTGCCGCCCGCAATCCCGAGCACCGCGAAAGTCACTTGGCGCTGGCCGAAGCGAACCTGGAGGCCGGCCTGTGGGGCGAGGTGCGCCGCCACCTTGGCCATCTGGTAACCCTCGTCGGCGAAGATCCGCCGCGCGCCCAGGTCTGCCGCCTCATGGCCCGGCTGGAGGAGGCCGAGCGCAACGATGCCGCCGCCGCGCGACGCTGGCTGGAGCGCGCCGCCGCGGCGCCGCCCGATCCCGCCTGGGTCTGCCAGTCCTGCGGTGCCGTCGCCACCCGCTGGAGCGCCAACTGCGGCTCCTGCCAGAGCTTCGACAGCCTGGACTGGCGCCTGCCGCGCCGTGTCGGCGCGCAACTGTCCGCCGCCGCGGCGGGCGACTTGCCGCTGCTGATCGCCGCCGCGCCCGGCGCGGCGAGCCAAGCACCCGGCGGGTCGGCTCCGCCGCGCTTGCCGGCGGTGGCACCGCTGCCGGGCCCTCCGGACCGCGTGAAGCCGGTTGCAGAGAAAACGTCCCGAGCCGAACCTGGGTCCGACGCCGCCAGACCGTCCGCACAGGGCAATGGCACCGGCGCGGACGATGACGACGATTCCGAGGCTGCGGCGGTCGAGGGCTATATGCCGCCCCGCTCCTCCTGACGGCCAAGCCAGGTCCCGCCGTTAACGCTGGATTAAGGCGAAAGCCTTAGCTAGGGACGAGCCCACGGCCCTGCGCCGCGGGTCTTGCGTCGGCTGCGGCTTCGCCGTAATGTCCGCCGCGATAGGGAACCGCCGGGTCCGCCTTGCCATGGGGACGCCGGCCGCCATGCCGCCTTAGCTCAGCTGGTAGAGCATCGCATTCGTAATGCGAGGGTCGGGTGTTCAAGTCACCCAGGCGGCACCACCTTTCCCCGCTCCCCGACTTGCTTGCTCGTTGGTGCATGGCTCGCGCTGCGCTTGCGCAGCGCGCGTGAGCTGTTCTGCCCTCGCGCGCAATCGGGGCCGATCCTGCGTCAAATATGGGCGAAGCGAGGACTCGTTTACTACTTTAGATGGTTTCCCCTGCTAGGCCATGACTGTACCGGCCGACGTGCCGCGTGCGGCCAGACGGTTCCACAGCAAGCAGGATGCGAGAGCCCCTTCATGACGGATGTCACCAACGCCAGAGGCGTGCTTCTTTCCTACAGCGCCGCGTCGCTCCACCATTTCTCCGCCACCGGCGCCGGCCCGCTGCTCGAGGGCAGCGACGGCCCCGACTCGTTCTGGGGCGACAACGGGGTGACGGTGACCCTGGCCGGCGGCGCCGGCGACGACATCTACAACATCTACGGTCCGCGCAATACGGCCCTCGAAGAGGCCGGCCAGGGCATCGACACGCTGAAGACCTGGATGAGCATGCGCCTGCCGGCCCACATCGAGAATCTCGTGGTGACCGGCGCCGGCCGCCACGCCTTTGGCAACGACCTGGACAATATCATCACCGGCGGGTCGGGCCGCCAGACCCTGGATGGCGGCCGCGGCGACGACGTGCTGATCGGCGGCGCCGGCGGCGACATCTTCGCGGTCGAGCAGGGCAACGGCAGCGATCTCATCCTCGACTTCACCGGCGACGACAGCCTGCGTCTCACCGGCTACGGCCTCTCCTCCTTCGATCAGGTGGCGGCGCGGCTCAGCCAGCAGGACGACGACGTGGTGCTCGACCTCGGCGGGGGCGAGATCCTCGTCTTCGCGAACACTGCACTCCAGGAGCTGCAGGCCGGACAGTTCGATCTGGAGGTCGACCTTACCGCCATGACTCCCAGTTTCACCGACAACTTCAACAGCCTGGCGCTATGGGACGGCGTCGACGGCACCTGGGAGTCCAACTTCTGGTGGGGGGCTGCCAACGGCTCGACGCTCGCCAGCCAGCAGCAGTGGTACATCGACACCGATCATGCGCCGACGCAGTCGCTCAATCCCTTCTCTGTCGATGACGGCGTGCTTACCATCACGGCCGCGCCTGCGCCCGAGGGCCTCCGTTCGGAGATCGAAGGCTACGCCTACACCTCCGGCCTGCTGACCACCTATCGTTCCTTCGAGCAGACCTACGGCTATTTCGAGATCCGCGCCGACATGCCGGAGGGCAAGGGGCTGTGGCCGGCGTTCTGGCTGCTGCCGGCCGACGGCCGCTGGCCGCCCGAGCTCGACGTCGTGGAACTGGCCGGCCAGGACCCCAACCGCCTGATCCTGACCGCGCACTCCAAGGCCGACGGCAGCCACAGCCTGGAGAGCCTCATCGCCGATGTCTCGGACACCGAAGGCTTCCACCGCTTCGGCGTGCTCTGGGGGCCGGAAGAAATCGTCTGGACCTACGACGGCACCGAGGTGATGCGCGCCAACACCCCTGCCGACATGCACGTGCCGATGTACATGGTGGTGAACCTGGGCCTCGGCGGCTTCGCCGGTGAGCCCGGCGCGGAGGCGGCGGCGGGCGCCGAGATGAAGGTCGACTACATCCGCGCCTACAGCCTCGACGAGGCATCGCTGCTACCCGTTCAAGCCGACGGCGGCAACGACACCTTGATCGGCACGGCAGCCGGTGAGGTATTGCAGGGCGGCTCGGGCGACGACCTGATGTACGGCAAGGCCGGCGACGACCGCCTCTTCGGGGAGGCCGGCGACGACATCCTGCACGGCAACGTCGGCATCGACTACTTCGACGGCGGCAGCGGCAGCGACACCGTCGACTTTCGGCTCGCCAACATCGGATTGCGGCTCGATCTCGCAGCCGGCGAAGCGCGCCTGGGCGCTGCCCCGGACAGCGCCGTCGAAAGGTTGGTCTCCATCGAAAATGTCACCGGTGGCAGGGGCAACGACACGCTGATCGGCGACGACGGCGCCAATGTGCTGCGCGGACGGGAAGGCAGCGACAGCCTCACCGGCGGGCGGGGCGCCGACCTGCTGGGTGGCGGCAGCGGTGCCGACCTCTTCTGCTTCATGAAGCTCGACCGCTCCGGCGGCGACGGCCACGACAGCATCACCGGCTTCGGCCGCGGTCAGGACCGGCTCGCCTTCGGCGACGTCATCGACGCGGATGGCGACGGCGATGCCGATCTCGGCGACCTGCTGGCGGCAGTCGGCTCGGTCAGCGATAGCGGCCTTGGCGGCGACGTCACGGTCGCCTTCGACAACGGCGCGACGATAACCTTCCTGGGGGCCGGCACCGGCGCCGTCGACTCGCTCACCGACCTGGTGAACAACGCCGCGACGCAGATCGAGGTGTCCTAGGCACGATCCCTCCCGGGTCGCCGCGGAGGCACCATGGCGTCACACGACGCGGACATTGCGACCGAAGTCGGTTCGCAGGCCGATCATGACTCCCATGAATGCGGCCGTGACGGCGTAGACCACGAGGTTCGGGATCGAAGCGTCCGTCAGCGTGCTCGCAAGCCAGGACACGATACCGCCCAGAAGAACGGCGAAACCAATGGCGCGGACAGCAAGGACCCAGCGCCGAAACTCGCGCCCGCCTTCGGCGCTGCCGCGGTCGACCACGTCGAAATCGATCAGGACGGCCAGTGATGTTGCCGTGGCGGCGGGAGCCAGGGCGAAGTAGAGCGACGCTTGGCTGCCGACCACCATGCCGTTGATGATGAGAGGCAGCGCCGCGATGGCGAAGGAGAGCGCAAAGATCAGCAGATAGATGTCCCACTTGAAATCCGCGCGGTGCCGGGAGGTGGGGTCATCCTCGACCGAAGCGCGGGTCGCGCGGATCGGCCAGGAAGCTCTCATGAGGCGTTTCAGCACCAGCACCATGGCGATCGGCAAGAGGTACATTGGTGTGCCCAGCAGTACCCATTTGGCCAGCAGGGCGGGCTCCGCGAAGGCCTGGAAGGATTCGTTGCCGGTGAGCCGCGCGAAGAGCCCGAAGGCGAGGGGCGGCACGGCGATGCCGCACACGATGAAGACCAGAAACTTGGAAACGAGATTTCTGCCGACGGTGAAGAAGACGGCGTGATGCTTCAAGCCGATGTCCTTCAGCCTGGCGGCGCGCTCTGCGTCGTTGCTTATGGCGAAGAGGTTAAGGCAGGCGTGGAAGATGCCGAGCGTCACGCGCAGCGATGAGATCTTCTCGCGGATGTCGATCTGCATCGCTTCGTCGCCGCCGCCGCACTTCACGGTGGCAACCCGTGGGGCCAACTGCGCGTAGGCGACCTCGATCTTCGACCAGAGAGATGCGTCGTTGGAAACGAAGCTGGAATAAGGCGGCGCCGCCTGGCAGTCCGCGCCGATCATGTAGAGGTAGCTGACGACCGCCCATTGATAGTCGATGGTCTTCCGGCCGGCGCCGAAGTCCGCCGCGGCAACCGAATGCGTCCTGGGATGGTCCACCACGGCGTCGATGCGGTCATCCGGCACGGTGAAGACCGTTGGACTGTCACTGAGGAATTCATTGGCCAGCGCTTGTGCTTCTTCCGGAATCCGCGCCCGCTTGTGCAGCCCGCGGCGCAGCTGAAAGAGCAGCCAGGACGGCCCGATCTGGCTGCGGGGAAGATGGAGATAGTGGAAGGCGGCCACCAATGCGACAGAGCCGATCGAAATCGTCAGGACGCCGTCGCCGCTGGGCAGTCGGGCAAAGAGATCGTCCTGCGCGATCAGCAACTGCCTCAGCGTCTCGTACCTCTCCATCACGACGACGAAGACAAGGAAGACGATCGCCACATAGAGCACATTGAAGCTCCAGTAGGTCGTCCGCGACACGGTGTACTTCGGCATCGTCGGGACGTCCAAGATCGTCACCCGATCGCGGGCGAATTCGTAGGACGCGATCATGATCGTTGCGGCAGATGCCAGGACGACCACCAGGGCATCCACGGCCTCCAGCTGAAAGCCGAGAAACCTTTCAAAAGGCCCGGCGATTTCTTGCGCCTGTCCCGAGGACGAGGTGGCGATCAGAACGATGAGTCCCAGGAAACAGCTGGCGCCTAGCCCCGCCAGAGGTCGCGCGAACTTGAACATGACTGGCCCCCATTGCGTTGGATGCAGGTGCAACACGTACTAGCAACTTGGAAGCAAGCCGGAAGTATACTCGGAATCGATTCTAGGAGTGAGTCGGAGAACTACTATTTCGGATAAGTCGCCGCGGCTATTCCGGGTAGGGCTCGTAAGATTCAAGGAAGCTATTCTTTTATGGGGGTCGCAGCGGGAGCGGGAAAGTCGTCTCACCTGCCGCCGAGGAAGTCCTGCATCCAGGCCCGGTAGTCGCCGTGGCGGGTGAGTCGCTGCATCAGCTCGCCCGAGGCGACGCCCGGCAGCTCCTTCGGCAGGGTGCCGGCGCGCAGCGCGCTCAGGCTGTCGTAGACTGCCTGCACCGCCGCCATGAAGGGCTGGTGGCCCTGCAGGCAGAGCTTCACGCCCATCGCGGAGAGATAGTCGAGATCCATGATCTCGGGCCCGGCGCCGCCGAGGATGAGGGGCAGCTTCACCGCCGCGCGCAGCGCGCCGAGCTGCTCCTTCGTCTTCACGCCGATGAGGAAGATGGCGTCGACGCCGGCAGCCTCGTAGGCGGCGATGCGCCTGGCGGCATCGTCGATGCCGGTCACCGACACTGCCGAGGTGCGCCCGGCGATCAGCAGCTTCGGGTCGCGCCGGCCGGCGAGCGCCGCGCACATTTTGCCTGCGCCTTCCTCGACGGAAATGAGCTGGGCCTTGTCCAGCGCGCCGAAGGGCTGCGGCAGCAGGGTATCCTCGATGGACAGCCCGGCGACGCCGGCGGCCTCAAGCTCCTCCACCGTGCGGGTGACGTTCAGGGCATTGCCGTAGCCGTGGTCGGCATCGACCATCAGCGGCAACTCGCCGGCGCGGTTTATGCGATAGGCCTGCTCGGCGAATTCGCTGAGTGTCAGCACGATAAGGTCCGGCGCCCCCAGCACCGTCAGCGAGGCAACGGAACCCGCGAACATGCCGGCCTCGAAGCCCAGCTCCTCGGCGATGCGTGCGGAAAGGGGATCGAAGACGGAGCCCGGGTGGACGCAGCGCGTCCCGGTGAAAAGAGCGCGAAAGCGCTTGCGGCGCTCGGTCCAGCGCATGGGTGAAGCCTTCCTCTCTGTTTTCCCGGCGACCTTGATTTTCCTGCTTTGTCTGCGCGCTCGGCGCGGCCGGATTAAACCATATCCAGTGCTCCTTGCCTCCCGCTTCCTGACAGCGTGCCTCTCCTTCAGTTGATTTTGCGCGCCGCCGTGCACGGTGCTTTAATGTCCCTCGCCGCCACGCGAGGCAAAGGGGCGCGCCGGGCAACAGGGGGATAAGGGAAAGATGGCATTCAGGTTCCTGGGGGTGCCGGTACTGCCGGGCCTCTTGGCACTGGCGCTTGCCGCCTGCGGCACGCCGGGTGGCGGCTATGACAGCCTCATGGCCGAACGCCAGGTCGTCGGTGCCCAGCGCGAGGCCTTCAGCATCTGCCACGGCCACGGCTGCCGTCTGCGCACGGCGGTGGGATTGACGGAGCTGGAGTGGGATCCCGTAGCCGATCTCTTCGCCGAGCCGGCGCCGGATGCCCGCATCGAGCGCGGCCGCGTCGCCATGGCCGTCGGCATCCTGGAAAGCGCTGTCGGCCGCAAGGCCGGCACTGCCGCGGATCGCGGCGGCACCTTCAATGCCATGAGCGGCAACGACCAGTTCGATTGCTACGACGAGACCACCAACACCTCGGTCTACCTTACGCTGCTGGCGCGGGCCGGCTATCTCAGGTGGCACAAGCTGCAGGGCTGGGCTGGACGCGGCGCCCTGATCGACGGCGCCTGGCCGCATCAGAGCGCGGTGATCCTGGAGATCGCCAGCAAGCGCGCCTACGCGGTCGACAGCTGGTTCGAGGACAACGGCCGCGCAGCCCACGTGGTTTCGCTGGAGGAATGGCGCGCCGGCTGGAAGCCCGCCGGCTTCAGCGACACCATCTTCTAGACCGTCCGCGCGGCGGAAGCCGTCACACGGTGCCCTCGACGATGACCACCGACCCGGTGGCGGTATTCAGCCTGAGCGGCAGGATCTCCTGGTACTCCGGCGAATTGTAGAATCCTTCCGCTGCGGCCTTGTCGGGAAACTCCAGCACGATGATGCGCGGCCTTCCGAGTTCACCTTCCAGATTGGACAGAGCGCCGCCGCGCACCAGGTAGCGCCCGCCGTGGGCCTCGATGATCGGCGGCACCGCCTGGCGGTAGACATCGAAGCCCTCCGGATCGGTGATGGTCAGCTGAGCAATGAGATAGGCCGTCATTTTATGCATTTCCCTCAAGATAAGGTGCAGGCGCCGAAACCGCACTTCAGTATCTTTGTCCGGCGGTCAAAGGTCCATAATCCGTTCGACGCAGGATTGGCCGCTGCGGCGGCGATATGACTATGGAAAAGGAGGAAGGCATCATGCGGCTTCAGGGTAAGGTCGCCGTGGTCACCGGCGCGGGCTCGGGCTTCGGCGCCGGCATCGCGCGGCTCTTCGCGGCACAGGGCGGGCGCGTGGTGCTGGCCGACATCGACGGCGCGGCAGCCGAGGCGGTTGCCGCCGAGATCGACAGGGCCGGCGGCGCGGCCATCGGCCTCAAGGCGGATGTGACCGACAAGGCCGACGTGGCGACCATGATGCGCGCTGCGCTGGACACCTACGGGCGCCTCGACGTGCTGGTGAACAACGCCGGGGTCGCCCACCGCAACAAGCCGATGACCGAGGTCACGGAGGAGGAGTTCGACCGCATCTACGCCGTCAACGTGAAGGCGATCTACCTGGCGGCGCTGGAGGCCATTCCGCTGCTGCGGGCCCAGGGCGGCGGCTGTATCATCAACACCAGCTCCACGGCGGCGCTGCGCCCGCGCCCGGGCCTCACGGTCTACAACTCGTCCAAGGGCGCGGTGAACGTGTTGACCAAGTCGATGGCTGTGGAACTCGCGCCCGACAACATCCGCGTCAACGCGATCTGCCCGGTGATCGGCGAGACCGCACTGATGGAGACCTTCATGGGCGTGCCGGACACGCCGGAGAACCGCAAGAAGTTCGAGGCGACGATTCCGCTGGGGCGCTTCTCGACGCCCAAGGACATCGCCCAGGCGGCGGTTTTCCTGGCCTCCGACGAGGCGGCCTTCCTCACCGGCGTGACCCTGGAGGTTGACGGCGGCCGCTGCATCTGAGCGAGGCTTGCCGGCTAGCGCAAAGCAAAAGGGCCCAGGACTTTCGTCCCGGGCCCTTTCGTCTGTGTCGAGCTTATCGGCCCTAGTTGCGGTTGCCGAAGAGCTGCAGCAGGAAGAGGAACATGTTGAGGAAGTCGAGATAGAGGCGCAGGGCGCCCATGACCGACTTCTTCGTCGATACCTCGCCGCTGTCGGCCGCGTCGTACATGTTCTTGATCTGCTGCGTGTCGTAGGCGGTGAGGCCGGCGAAGACGAGCACGCCCACCACGGAGATCACGAACTGCAGCGCCGGCGAGGCCAGGAAGATGTTCACCACCATGGCGATGATGACGCCGATCAGGCCCATGAAGAGGAAAGTGCCCATGCCGGACAGGTTCTTCTTCGTGGTGTAGCCCAGCAGGCTGAGGCCCGCGAAGGCGCCGGCGGTCACGAAGAACACCTTGGCCACCGATTCGCCGGTAAATGCCAGGAAGATGGACGCCAGCGACAGGCCCATCACGGCGGCGAAGACCCAGAAGGTGATCTGCGCCGTCGATGCGGCCATCTTGTGGATGCGCGCCGAGAGGAAGAACACGAAGCCGAGCGGCGCCAGCATCACCACCCACTGTAACGGCGTGCCGAAGATCAGGTTGATCATCGCTGGGCTGACGGACGTCGCGTAGGCGACCAGCCCGGTGATGCCCATGGCCAGCGTCATGTAGTTGTAGACGCCCAGCATGTACTTGCGCAGGCCCTCATCGTATTGCGCGACACCAGCCTGCGTCTGCGTCTGCGCCATGTATTTGCGGTCACCGAGAGCCATCAAGACACCCTTTCGTTGCGTCGCGCGGACGGGGCCGCGCTCTCCCTAGAAATTGCTCCCCTAATATTGGGCCCCGCGGCAATTGAATCAACCCAATTCTCGCACGCCACATGCGTAAATTTAGCCTGGAGTTTCAAGCCGCTAATTTGCTGCCTTTGTCTAAATTTTTAGACTGATGCGGCCTACTCGTTGCGCAGCAGGGGGGCCGCCTTCTGGCCCAGTGCCCGCCAGGTGCCGACAAAGCCGAATCCGATGGTAATGGCGGTGGCAATCAGGGCAGTGCTGAGCACCGCCTGCGGCAGGAACACGAAGTCGGCCCGCATGATCTCGGTCAGCACCAGCCAGGCCGCTACAGTGCCGATCACTGCAGCGATAGAGGCAGTCACCAGGCCGAGCAGGCCGTATTCCAGCAGGAAGGCCTGCGCAATGCTGCGCCGGGTGGCGCCCAACACCTTCAGAATCACGGCATCGTAGACCCGGCGGTGGTGTCCGGCGGCGACGGCGCCGGCCAGCACCAGCACTCCGGCTACCAGGGCGACGGCGGCGATGGCCCGCACGGCGATCGCGATCTGTGAGAGGAGGTCACCGACCTGTTCGAGGGCCTCCTTCACGCGAATCGAGGAGACGTTGACGAAACGGTCGGTGACGGCGATTTCCAGCGCGTTTTCGACCTCCGGGTCGGCTTTCACCGTGGCGATGTGGCTCTGCGGCGCCTGCTCCAGCAGACCCGGGGAGAAGATCATCACGAAGTTCATCGACAGGCTCGCCCAGTCCACCTCACGCAGGTTGGCAATGGTGACCTCTACGTCGCGCCCCAGGATGTTGATGGTCAGGCGGTCGCCGGGTCCGATGCCCAGCGCGCGGCCGACTTCGTCGTGCAGCGAAACCAGCGGCGCCCCGTCGTAGTCCGGCGGCCACCATGCGCCGGCGGTGATCTTGTCGATGGCGCGCGGCGCGCGCATCCAGGTCAGGCCGCGGTCGCCGCGAAACACCCACTGCACGTCGCCGGGAATCTCCAGTTCGCTCGGCGGCACCCCGTTCACTGCGGCGATGCGACCGCGCAGCATGGGAACCTGTCGCAGTTCGCTGACGCCGGGAAAGCTCGCCACCAGGGCACCGAATTCGGCGACCTGGTCGGGTTGGATGTCGATGAAGTAAAAGCCCGGCGCCTCCTCCGGCAGGCTCTGGCGGACCTGGCGCGAGAGGTTGCCTTCGATCAATGCGATGGCCACCAGCACGGTGAGACCGAGGCCGAGCGACATCACCACCGAGGCGGTCGGCGCGCCTGGGCGGTAGAGGTTGGCGACCGCCAGGCGCAGGCCGGGCCGGCGCGGGCGCGGCAGGCGGCGTGCCGCCCAGATGATGCCGAGCGCTGTCAGGCGGAACAGCAGCAGAGCGCCGATGGCACCGACCACGAAGTAGAAGGCGAGGCGCTTGTCGGCCGCAGTGAAGATTGCCAGAGCGGCCAGCAGTCCGCCGGAAAACAGCACCGCCGGCAGGGTCGAGCCGGCCAGCTTCGCCGTCGCCGGGGCGACCAGGTCGCGGAACAGGCTGGCGGCGGCCACGCTGCGCGCCCGCGCCAGCGGCCAGAGCGAGAATGTGATGGCGGTCAACAGGCCGAAGGCCGCCGCGGTCGCCAGCGGTACCGGGTAGAGGCCGAGTTCGGCGCGCCAGCCCAGGGCGTCACCGAGCAGGCCGGCGGCGAGATAGGTGGCAGCGGCGCCCAGCACCAGGCCGAGGACGATCCCCACCAGCGCCAGGGCGAGGATCTGCGCCATGTAGACCTCGAAGATCAGGCGGCCCGGCGCCCCCAGGCACTTCAGTGTGGCGATGGTGCCGGTCTTCCCTTCGAGATAGCTGTGCACGGCATTGCCGACGCCGACGCCACCGACCAGCAGGGCGGTCAGCCCGACCAGCGTGAGGAACAGCGTCAGGCGGTTGATGAAGCGGCCGATGCCCGGTGCCGCCTCGGTGGTGTCGCGGATGCGCCAGGCGGCTTCGGGGAAGCTCTCGGTCAACGCTGCGCGCATCGCCTCCGGCGTCACGCCGCGGTCGAGGCGCAGGCGGTAATGATGCTGGATAAGGCTGCCGGGCTGGACCAGGCCGGTCTCCGCCAGGCTGTCATGCGCCACCATGAAGGTGGGCCCCAGCGTGAAGGCCCGCGAGGTGCGGTCCGGTTCGCGCTCCAGCACGCCGGTGACGCGGTAGTCGAGGTCGCCGACGCGCACCAGGTCGCCCGGCGCCGCCTGCAAGCGACGCAGCAGCCTGCGTTCGATCAGCGCGCCCCAGTGGCCCTCGCGTTTGTCGAGGGCCGCGTCGAGATCGTTGGCAATGCCTTCGGCAGGCGTGATTTCGACCGCACCGTAAAGGGGATAGAGGGCGTCGACGGCGCGCAGCTCGACCAGCACGCGGCGGGCATCCCCGTTGCTGTCTGGGTCGGCAAGGCTGCGCGCCATCGCCCGCATCTCGGCGACGCGCGAGACCTCGGCGCGACGCTGCAGGAAGGCGAACTGAGCGGCGCCGGCGGCCACGTGGGTCAGACGCAGGTCCATGTCGCCGCCCAAGAGGATGCGGCCGTCGCGCTGCAGGCCGGTCAGCACCGCGTCCGACACCGAACCGACGCCGGCAATGGCGGCGACGCCGAGAGTGAGGCAGGCGAGGAAGATGCGGAAGCCCCGCAGGCCACCGCGCAGTTCGCGGCGGGCAAGGCGCAAGGCCAGGGGCAAGCCGGGCGCTCGGGCGACGGCGCGCCCGGCGCGGCTCTCGGCCAGCGCGGTCACAGCACCGGCAGATTGGCGGCGGCCCCGGCTTCCGTGCCGTTGACCAGGTCACCGACGATAAGGCCGTCGAGCAGCTTCACCGAGCGCGCGCAGCGCTTGGCCAACTGCGGGTCGTGGGTGATCAGCACCAGGGTGGTGCCGTGCTCGGCCTGCAGGCTGAACAGCAGGTCGATCACCTGCTGGCCGGTCTCGCCGTCCAGGTTGCCGGTGGGCTCGTCGGCCAGCAGCAGGTCGGGGGCCGGCGCGAAGGCGCGGGCCAGCGCCGTGCGCTGCTGCTCGCCGCCGGACAACTGCCCCGGATAGTGGGTCAGGCGATGCCCGAGGCCGACTGCCTCCAGGCAGGCGGCGGCGCGGTCGAAGGCGTCGGCCCGCCCGGCGAACTCCAGCGGGATGGCGACGTTCTCCAGCGCCGTCATGGTCGGCACCAGATGGAAGTCCTGAAACACGATGCCGACGGAATCGCGGCGGAAGCGGGCCAGGGAGTCCTCGTCCAGGCCCGTGAAGCGGGTGCCGCCGACGCTGACGGCGCCTTTGCTGGCGCGCTCCAGCCCGGCGATGATCATCATCATGGAGGACTTGCCCGAGCCCGACGGCCCGACGACGCTCACCGTCTCGCCGCGCCTGACCACCAGGTCGAGGCCGCGCAGGATGTGCACCGGCCCGGCCGCCGACGACAAGGTCAGCTCCACCGACTCCAGGGCGATCATGGGGTTGGAAGCAGGCCGGGACGCGGTGTGGGCGGCGGCGTGGTCGTTGGGGGTCATGGCTCACGTCTGTTCTTCGGCCTTGAGGGGATATGGCCCGTTCGGCGGACTTTTCAACGCGCTAGGGCAGCGGGACGGGTGGAATCGGGCGCTTTCGGCAGCGACGCGCCGGGAACCGCCGCCGCGGAGCGACTTGATCCCCGGACGCCCAGGCCTTACCTGTTGAAAAGGCGGGCTTCTCTCCCGTAAGGGCGGCTCGGGACGGAGCGGTCCCGGTCTCCCCTCTCGACAGGCGGCAGGATGCAAAGCAGCGGATCGACAGATGGTTGGCGAAAAGCCGCCCGGCACTTCGCGCTGCCGCTGGCGCTCGTGGCGGCCTGTATGGCGGCCCTGCCGACCGCGGCGGCGCCGCTCAGACTCATGGTCTTCGGCGACAGCCTGACCCATGGCTACGGACTGCCGGCGGGAGAGACCTTCCCGGAACAGCTCGAGGCGGCGCTGCGCGCCGACGGTCTCGACGTCATGGTAATCAACGCCGGCAACTCCGGCGACACCACAGCAGGGGGGCGGGGGCGGCTCGATTGGGCGCTGGCCGACGCGCCGGATGCGGTGATCCTGGAGCTCGGCGCCAACGACGGCCTGCGCGGCCTCGACCCGGCGGCGACCTACGACAACCTCGACGCCATCCTGGCGAAGCTGGCGGAGGACGATCTGCCGGTGCTGCTCGCCGGCATGCTGGCGCCGCCCAACCTGGGCCGCGAATATACCGACGCCTTCAACGCGGTCTATCCGCGTCTCGCCAAGGAGCACGAGGTGCCCCTCTATCCCTTCTTCCTCGACGGCGTTGCCATGGAGCCGGCCCTGAATCAGGCCGATGGCATCCACCCCAATGCCGAGGGCGTGGCGGCGATCGTCCAGCGCATCAAGCCGCATGTGATCCGCCTGCTGGAGGCGACTTCCCTGGCCCAACGGCCGGAGGATGGCGCCGACCGGCCGGACCCCGGCAACTAGGCGCGGCAGGCCACAGCGATGACGCTTTCCTCCCACCTGGAAACCGGGACGCAGCGCGCCGGCCGCTACAAGGCGGCCCATGCGGCCCTGGAGGACGGCGAGGCGCCCGGCGTCGCAGCCTGGGCCACGGTCGCCAAGGGCTGCCTGGAGGCGCTGGGGGAGCTGCCGGAAGGCGCCAATCTGGGTTTCGTCTACGCCACCGAGGCGCTGGCCGACGACCTCGGCAGCATCGTCACCTTCCTGCGCGAGCGGAGCGGTATCGCACGCTGGGTCGGCACCGTCGGCCTCGGCGTGGTGGCCAGCGGCATCGAATACTACGACCGCCCGGCCCTCTCGATGCTGGTGACGGCCCTGCCGGAGGATGCTTTCCGCGCCTTCGCGCCGGTCAGCGCGGCGCCGGGCGAGGGCGGCCTGCAGGCCTTCGCCGCGGCGCATGGCGACTGGATCGCCCGTCACCGCCCGATTCTCGGCGTGGTGCATGGCGACCCGCGCAACCCGGCGGTCATAGACATCGTCGAGGGCTTGGCCGCGACGACCTCGGCCTTCCTGGTCGGCGGCCTGACGGCCTCGCAGGGCGAGATGCCGCAGGTCGCCGGCGACGTTGCCGACGGCGGCGTCTCCGGCGTCCTGCTGAGCTCCGAGCAGATGGTGGTCAGTGGCCTCTCCCAGGGCTGCACGCCGATCGGCGAGTCCTACGTGATCACCGAGGTCGACGGGCCGCAGGGCGTGGTCAAATCCCTCGACGACCGCCCGGCCGTCGAAGTGCTGCGCGAGGCGGTCGGTGAACTGCTGGCCCGCGACCTGCGGCGCATCGGCGGCTACATCTTCGCGGCGCTGCCGATCCCCGGCAGCGACACCGGCGACTACCTGGTGCGCGACCTCATCGGCCTCGACCTCGAGCGCGGCTGGCTGCAGATCGGTGCCGAGTTCAAGGTCGGCGACCGCCTGAGGTTCTGCCGCCGCGATCATCAGACGGCGCGCGCCGACCTGAAGCGCATGCTCGAAGACCTGCGCGAGCGCGCCGGCGGGGCGCCGCGCGGAGCGCTCTATTTTTCCTGCGTGGCGCGCGGGCGCCACCTCTTCGGCCCGCAGTCGGAGGAGCTGAAGTTGATCCGCGAGACCTTCGGCGACATGCCCCTCACCGGCTTCTTCGCCAACGGCGAAATCTGCAACAACCGGCTCTACGGCTATACCGGCGTGCTCACGCTGCTGCTCTAGGGCGTCATCTATTCCGTGCCTCCGCTCCCTGCACGGGGCGCTTTGCGGCGCGGTTTCTGCTGGAAAGGGAAGCGACATGGAATTCCGCCGGCTCGGGCGCAGCGACCTGCAGGTCAGTCTGATCTGCCTCGGCAGCATGACCTGGGGCATTCAGAATACCGAGGCCGAAGGCTTCGAGCAGATGGACTACGCCTTCGACCAGGGCGTGAACTTCGTCGACACCGCGGAGATGTATCCCGTGGCGCCCAACGCGGAGACCTACGGCCGCACCGAGCAGATCATCGGCAACTGGATGGCCGCCCGCGGCAATCGCGACAAGGTGATCGTCGCCAGCAAAATCGTCGGCCCCAACGCCGGACGCTTCCCCTACATCCGCGGTGGCGGGACCCGCTTCAACAAAAGGCACATCGCGGCGGCGGTGGAGGCCAGCCTCAAGCGCCTGCAGACCGACACCATCGACCTCTACCAGCTGCATTGGCCCGACCGCGCCACCAACGACTTCGGCAGCCTCGCCTACACCCACGCGGACGGCGCCGCCGAGACGCCGATCGAGGAGACGCTGGATGCGCTCGGCGAGCTGGTGAAGGCCGGCAAGCTGCGCCATATCGGGCTCTCCAACGAGAATCCCTGGGGCGTCATGCGCTTCCTCGCGCTGGCCGAGCAGGGCCGCGGGCCACGCATCGTCTCGGTGCAGAACCCCTACAGCCTGCTCAACCGCAGCTACGAGACGCGCCTCGCCGAGGTGTCGATCCGCGAGGAGGTCGGGCTGCTTGCCTATGCGCCTCTGGCCGCCGGCACCTTGAGCGGCAAGTACCTGGACGACCAGTGGCCGCAGGGCGCCCGGCGCAGCCTTTGGCCGGACAACCGGCGCTACCAGGGCGTCCAGGCCGACAAGGCGACGGCCGCCTACGTGCAGCTCGCCAGAGACCACGGCCTCGACCCCGTGGAGCTGGCGCTGGCCTTCGTAC
>WHTV01000049.1:244-28343 GCA_009377535.1 Kiloniellaceae bacterium | reverse complement strand
GCGCGGCGGGCGCCCGGGGCGTCGAAGCGCTTGCCCGATGCGCCGCATCGCGCTGCGCCCTTCTCCTGCCGGGGCGACCGCCGCTCGAAAACAGAATTGATTCAATCTGGCCGGAAAAAGCTCTAGAAGCCGAGCGGCGGGTCGCCGGCGGGCCGGGCGTAGGTCCAGGGCTCGGCCCGGGTTTCCCTGATGCCGTTGCCGAGCAGGAAGATGGCGCCCCCCATGAGGACATCCACGGTGCCACCATCGGTCGAGAGCGGCAACAGCAGCCGCTGGGTGCGCAGGTGATCGCGCCCGGCGACCAGCACGCTGCCTTCACGGTAGCGCGGACCGCCGCCGCGGGCGACCTCGATGTGTTGGGCGACAGGGATGGGCGTGCCGGCAGCCTTCTGGATCTCGGTGATCGACTTGCCGCGCAATGGCATCGAAAAGGCGTCTTCGACCAGGGAACCGGCGAGACGGAACACGAAATCCTCGGCGTTGCCCACGACATCGAGCAGGAACAGGTTCGGCAGCAGGTCGGGAATGTCGAGCGGATCAATGTCCCGGCGCGACGGCATCGCCCCGTTGCGACAGCGTGACCACCAGTAATTGTACAAGCGCCGCAGCTTATGGTCCGGCAGCTGTGCCGGGTCGAAGGCCCTGTGCACGGCCCGTCCCCTGATATTCCCCCAAAACGCCGGGAGCATACCATATGTAGTAGGGTTGCGCGACGATTCTTTAAATTCGCCCTCCCGCCTGCCGCCGGAGGGGTTTGGGCGGAAGTGCCTAGGCGGAGGTGCCGGCGGTGCGCCGGGTATCGAAGGCGATGGCGCTGCCCAGCACGCGGTGGCGCGGGAAGAGAACGGAGACCTGGGTGCCCTGCCCCATGCTGCTCTGCAGGGTCAACTCGCCTTCGTGCAGATCCACCAGGTGGCGGGTCAACGGCAGGCCGAGGCCGGTGCCCTCGTATTTGCGGCTGAGCGAGGAATCCACCTGCCCGAAGGGCGCCATGGCCTTGGCGATGTCGGCCTCAGCAATGCCGATGCCGGTATCCTCGACATGCAGCACAAGGGCGCCTTCCTGGTTGATGTTGGCGTAGACCAGCACGCGTCCGCCCGCAGCGGTGAACTTCACCGCATTGGAAAGCAGGTTCAGCAGGATCTGCTTCACCGCCCGCGGATCCGCCTTGATGCGCGGCAGCTGGCCGGGGAAGCGATGTTGCAGCACCACCCCGGCCTCTTCGGCCCGGTCGCGCATGATGCGGAAGCAGGACTTCGACGCCGCCTCCAGGTCGATGGGCTCCTCGTGCAGCTCGAACTTGCCGGCCTCGATCTTCGACAGATCGAGGATGTCGTTGATCAGGCTCAACAGATGCGTGCCGCTGTCGTGGATGTCGATGGCGTACTCGCTGTAGCGCTGATTGCCCATCGGGCCGAAGAGCTGGTCTTTGATAATCTCCGAGAAGCCGATGATCGCGTTCAGCGGCGTGCGCAGCTCATGGCTGACGTTGGCGAGGAAGTCGGACTTGGCGCGGCTGGCCAGCTCGGCCTCTTCCTTGGCGATGCGCAGCTGGCGTTCGGCGCTGTAGCTGCCGGTGACGTCGTCGTAGGTCGCCAGTGAGCCGCCCCCCGGCATGGGCCGGTGCACCACGCTGATCACCCGTCCGTTGGACAGGAAGTCCTGCGTGGTCGACTCTTCCAGGCTGGCGGCGATAGCCAGGCGGCGCTGGCGCATCGCCTTGGCGTGATCCGGCAACAGCTTCTCCAACTGCGCGGTATAGTCGAGGATCTCTGCCAGGTCGGTACCCGGCTGCGCCATCTCGGCCGGCAGGTTGTAGAGGTCCAGGAAGCGCTGGTTGCAGATGATCATGCGCTGGTTCACGTCGAACATGGCCAGCCCCTGGGCCATGTTGTCGAGAGCCGCGTCGAGCAGCACGTTCTTGTGGCGCAGCTCCTCGCCGATGCTACGCAGTTCGGTCTCGCGACGGCGCAGCTCGGTGATGTTGGTGCTGATGACGACGAAGCCGCCGTTGGCCGTGCGCCGCTCGGCAACGCGGAACCAGGTGCCGTCGCGCAGCTCGATCTCGAAAGGCCGTCCCGGATTGCGGAAATGCTGGAGCTGCTTGTTTACCCATACATCGGCGTTGTCGTTGGCCTCCGGGAAGTTGCCGGAGCGCGCGGCTGCGGCGATCAGCTCCTCGAAACGCATGCCGGGAATCAGCATGTCGCGCACGCCGGCATAGAGATCGCCGTAGCGCCGGTTGCACAGCACCAGCTTCTCGTTGGCATCGAAGAGGGCAAAGCCACCGGCCAGGGATTCGATGGACTCGCGCAGGCGCTGCTGCGCTGCCGTCGCTGCCATTTCCGAGCGCCGTTCGCGGAAAATGAAGGCGACCAGCACGACGGTCAGCGACGCCACCACGATAACCACCAGGATCAGCGCGCCGCGGAAGCGCTCCAGGCCGCTCGCCTCCTCCTGGAGCATGGCCAGCGCGTTGGCGTTGGCCTCCCCGAACTGCTTCACGATCTGCCCGCGCGCGCCCCTCACGCGATCGGAGGCCAGATCGAGCACGACCTCGGAGTCCGGCGCCAGGCCCTGCACTCCCTCGATCAGCCAGAGCTTCAGGTCGGCGGCCACCGGCCGCAGAGAGGCATGCATCGAGGCGATGCCGATTTGGCTGCTGAAGGAGTAGGCCTCGGTCATGTCGCGGACCCGGCGCTCGATCAGGTCGATGCGGTCGATGATCGCCTGGCGCCGCTCGACGCTGGACTGGCCGCGCGCCTCGCGGATGGCCTGCTGCAGGGCTGCAAGATCGTCGATCATGAAGACGACGTCGCGCTCCTGGCGCAGCACCTCGACCGGCAACACCTGCTTCAGCTTCGATACGCTGGCTTCCACATAGAGCACCAGCGCCGTGGTGCCGATCAGCACTGCGGCGATGAACGCCGCAGGCCAACGCGACAGAATCGGGCGTTTCGGGCTGTCCTTCTCGTTCATCTCGTTCCAACCGCATCGCAATGCGCAGGAGAAGGATCGGGAAGTTTGCGCCGCCCCGGGTCTTCCGCCGCGCCACCCCGGGCGCAACTACGCCGAGAGGTGCAAGAAACCAAAGTTAATGTATCTTCATTTCCTCCCGCCGCCGTCTGGCAGGAAGAACCTTGGCATCCTGCCTGCGCACCGGCGGTGAGGTGCGATAAATTTCTTTTGAATCAGTTATTTAATCTGATCTTTTTCGCTTGTGCGGAATCCCGCGCTAACGGTTTATTAATAGGCGCGGGACGTTAACAAAGAGTAAAGAAGTGGGTCCTGAGATGAGGCGAAAAATGAGGCGCCTCCCCCGGAAACCAAGGAGAAGTCGTGGATATTAGCAAAATCCCAGTCGGCAAGAACCCCCCGTGGGACCTGAATGCCATCATTGAAGTCCCACTCGGCGCTCACCCTGTAAAGTACGAGATGGACAAGGATTCGGGGGCGATCTACGTCGACCGCTTCCTGCATACCTCCATGCAGTATCCCCTGAATTACGGCTTCATCCCGCACACCCTGTCCAACGATGGGGACCCGGTGGACATCCTGATCGCCAACAACATCCCGGTCATTCCCGGCGCGGTGGTACGCGTCCGCCCGATCGGCATGCTGATCATGGAGGACGAAGCCGGCGAGGACGAGAAGGTGCTGTCCGTGCCGGTCGACGCCCTGCACCCCTACTACACGAACGTGTCGTCCTATCGCGGCCTGCCGCAGATCCTGCTCGACCAGATCGCCCACTTCTTCGCCCACTATAAGGACCTGGAGCGGAATAAGTGGGTGGAGATCAAACGCTGGGCCGAAGCCGATGAGGCCTGCCGCATGATCGAGGCGGCGATCCGCGCCGCCGCGGCAGTCGAGAAGTAGGGATCATCCCATGACCGCAGCACTCGCGGCGCTGGACGCCATAGAGCGCCGGCCGCTCGCCCACCTGCCGACACCCCTGGAGCCGCTGGCGCGGCTGAGCGCGGCCCTCGAGGGGCCGCAGATTCTGGTGAAGCGCGACGACTGCACCGGGCTTGGGCTCGGCGGCAACAAGACGCGCAAGCTGGAATTCCTGATGGCCGACGCGCAGGCACAGCGTGCCGACACCGTCATCACCACCGGCGGGGTGCAGTCGAACCACGTGCGCCAGACGGCCGCCGCCGCAGCCCGCCTCGGACTGGCCTGCGAACTGGTGCTGACGCGCGTGGTGCCTTGGGGTGGCGCAGACTACGAGCTGAGCGGCAACATTCAGCTCGATCGTCTGTTCGGCGCCAGGATCCACCTGCATGACGGCGACACCAACCGCACCGCCGCCATGGAGGCGCTGGGCGAATCGCTGCAGCGGGCGGGGCGAACGCCCTACCTGATCCCGACCGGTGGCTCCAACGCCATCGGCGCGCTCGGCTATGCCGCCGCGGCGGCGGAACTCGCCGGCCAGGCGCGCGAGCGGAACGTCAAGATAGCCGCCGTGGTGCACGCCTCCTCCAGCGGCGGCACCCAGGCCGGACTCAGCGCCGGCTTTGCCGCGCTGGATCCTGCAGTCCGCGTGATCGGCATCGACGTCGACGCCCACCCGGCGGCGGTGGCTGCCGAGGTGCGGCGCCTGGCGGCGGAGGTCTGGACCCGCCTCGCCCTGCCGGGCGACTTCCCCGCCGACAAGGTGATCCTGGAGGCGGGCTACGCCGGCGAGGCCTACGGCCTGCCCACGGCGGAGATGAAGACCGCGGTACAACGCACGGCACAGCTCGAGGGCCTGCTCCTCGACCCGGTCTACAGCGGCAAGGCCATGGCCGGCCTCTTCGGTCTGATCGAGGCCGGCGCCTTCCGCCCCGACGACACCGTGGTCTTCCTGCACACCGGCGGCACCCCCGCCCTCTTCCCCTATCGGGAGGCGCTGGAGGATTGAGCGCCGGGCAGCCACGATCCTTTCCGCGCCGCGCCGAAACCTGCTAGCCTGTACCGGTTGATCGGGGGAACGCTCACTCATGAAACGCCATCGTCCACCGCACCGCTTTGCTGGAACGCTCATCGCGGCGATGCTGCTCGCGTTGTTCGCATTGCCCGCTGCGGCTGCCGCCCAAGCGTTCCAAGACGAGGAGGAATTCCGGGTGCTGGCCGAAGGCCTGCGGAACGGCACCATCCCGCTCTCCGTTGCCAGCGAGCAATGCCGGCAGGAGATTGCTGCAGGCGAGGGTCCCGAGGAAATTGTTCAGTTCATGTCGACCTTTTTGGTGGTGCCTGAGAAACTGGCGCTGGCTGCGACCTGTCAGGCCATCATGCGGGCGGTCAAGGCGGACGAGATACCTGTCGAGGCTCTCGTCGTGTTCTCGCGCGGAGAGTTGGACTCCGTGGGCCTCTTCGAGATCGGCCGAATCCTGCGCGCCGTCTACTTCTCGCATCGTCTGACGACGACCGCTTCGGTGGTCGGGCAGGCTGCGCAATGAGATCGGCGTGCTGGGTGACGGCGGCCTTTCTCGCCGTTCTGCTGGCCGGCTGCGCATCGGGCGGGCACAGCGGCAATCTGGCCGATGTTCTCAACGACGCGCGCGCCCACCCGGAAAACCGGCTCGCCGATGAGGTCGCCTGCGAGCGCTCCATGAACGCCCGCACTGGCGACTTTGCCTACAAGGCCTTCTTCGCCGGCCTGCTGTCGGTTCCCGAGGCCGAGGGCGGCCGCGCCTTCTGTAGCGCGATCATCGAGGCGGTCATCGCCGGCGACCTGAGCCAGGCGGAACAGGACGCCTTCAGGACCCCGAGCGAAGTGCGCGGCAGGGCGCCCGTGGGCACGCTGCTGCGCGCGGTGATAGTTGCCCATGAGCGGCTCTACGGGCAGCAAGCCCAGAAGCCGTCGCAGGCGCAATCCTGCAGCTGCGGCGAATGACGCGCGCGTCGCGCGCGAGCTGACCTCATGCTTTGGAGCGTCTTCACGAGCGGCGCCTGGGCGCCTGCTGCGACCTTGGCCGTCCTGCTGCTCGCCATGGCGGTCGACCTGCTGGCGGGCGACCCGCGCTGGCTCTACCGCCTGGTTCCTCACCCGGTCGCGCTGATCGGTCAGGCCATCGAGTTCCTGACCCGCAGGCTCAATCGCCAGCACCTGCCACGGCCCCGCCGCATCCTGCTGGGCGCTCTCTGCGCCGTGCTGGTCGTTGGGGGAGCCGGCGCCCTCGGTGCCGCGCTCCACGCCCTGCTCGCCGACGCCCCCTTCGGCTGGATCGCCGAAGGACTGCTCGCCAGCAGCCTGCTGGCCTTCCGCGGGCTCTACGATGCGGTGCGCGCCGTTGCCCGCGGCCTCGCGGGGAGCCTGGAGGCCGGCCGCGCCGCGGTCAGCCAGATCGTCGGGCGCGACCCGGCCAGCCTGGACGCCGCGGGGGTCGCTCGCGCCGCCGCGGAGTCCGCCGCCGAGAACTTCTCCGACGGCTTCGTCGCTCCGGTCTTCTGGTTCCTGCTGCTCGGCCTGCCGGGCCTGCTGGCCTACAAGGCGGTGAACACCCTCGACAGCATGATCGGCCACAGGAACGCCCGCTTCGAGGCTTTCGGCAAGGTGGCCGCCCGTCTCGATGACGCGGTGAACTTCCTGCCCGCCCGGATTGCCGGACTGCTCTTCGTGCTGGCGGCGCTGGTACTGCCGAGCGCCAGCGCCGCGAGTGCCTGGCGGGTCATGCTGCGCGATGCGCCGAAACACCGCTCGCCCAACGCCGGCTGGCAGGAGGCGGCGCTGGCCGGCGCCCTCGGGCTCGCCCTGGCCGGCCCGCGCCAGTACGGCGGCCAGGCGGTCGAGGACCACTGGATGGGCGACGGCCGCAGCGCGGTGACGGCGGCGGACCTGGCCCGGGTGCTCGATCTCTATCTGGCCGCCGGCGCCCTGCTGTTCGCCGCCGTGATGGTTGCCCTGCTGCTCGCCTGAAGCGTCAGTCGGCCTGCTTCAGGACCAGCGGCAGTCCGGCGGCGACGAAGATCACCGACTGGGCGGCGGCCGCCACCGCCTGGTTCAGCCGGCCGGCCGCGTCCCGGAAGCGGCGCGCCAAGGCATTGTCCGGCACGATCCCGAGACCGACCTCGTTGGACACGAAGATCACCGGTCCGGCCAGGCGCGGCAGCGTGGAGACCAACAACGCACATTGATTTTCCACATCCATATTGGCCAGCAAGACGTTGGAAAGCCATAATGTAAGGCAATCGACCAACACCACTGCCGCAGGGTCGGCGGCGGTTTCGAGGGCGGCCATGAGATCAAGCGGCGCTTCGTGAGTCCGCCAGCGCGCGCCGCGGCGCCGGCGATGCTCGGCGATGCGGGCGGTCATCTCGGCGTCGCCAGCGGTTGCAGTGGCCAGGTAGACGCAAGCGCCCGGCCGGCCTTCGGCGAGCCGCTCGGCGTAGCTGGACTTGCCGGAGCGCGCACCGCCCAGAATCAGGGTCACGGGCGGCAACTTGGGAGCGGTCATGGTCTTGCGGCCAGGGCAGGAATTGGCGAGAGTGGCGGCGGTCGCGGCAGTGTGCGGTTTGCCGTCGGGCCTGTCCATATCTGCTGGCCAAGAATCCGTCGGGCGCAGTAGGTCTATGGGCGTTGAGGCCCTGCCGGGGGAAAGGCTATTGATCGTGCAAGAAGACTCACAGGCTGGCCGCCGGGCCCGCCGAACAGGGGACGTTTTATGATCTGTTTTCGCATGCGGCGTGGAGTGCAGTCGGTAGACGCGCCGGGCGGCCGCGCCGCACCACGCCGGGCCTGCGCTCTATCGCTGCTGGCCGGCGCAGCGGCGCTTCTGCTGCCCGCTGCCTTGGCCGCCCAGGATGGCGGCGCGGCGCCGGCAGGCATTACCTTCTTCACCGAGCCGAACTTTGCCGGCTCCTCGAAGACGCTGACCCTGGCACCCGATCAGCCCTATGCCGCGATCCCCTTCATCGGCGACGAGTTGAACGAAAAGATCGCCTCGCTGCGCGCCGATCCGCAGGTCGGCGTGATCCTGTTCCAGCGCCCCCACTTCGCCAGCCGCGACGATGCCTGCGGTCCGAACCTCGGCACCGCCGACGACCCCCGCGCCTGGTGGCATGGCCTGACCGCCGACTTCGAGCCGCCCTACGCGACCGACCAGGCCTATGAAGCCGCGCAGACCGCGGACGACGACTATTCTTCGGCGATCGCCTACCGGCGCGAGCTCGGCCCGCCGCCGGGCTTCCTGCTGCTCGAGCGGCGCAGCTACTACAACAGAAGCTGCGAGCGCTCCGCCGACCAGAGCTATTTCAACCGGATCTTCGTACCGGTTCCGAACCCGCCGCAGCGCGAAGCCTGCACCGACCTCTCGGTGGCCGCGAGCGCCTACGGCGCCGGCGCCGACGCGCCGGATTTCGCGCGCATCAGCGAGGCAGTCGCCCTGTTGCCGGAGGCCTTCAGCCCCACCTATCGGGGAATCGACCATCGCTTCGTACTGACTCTCTTCGACAGCCCGGGCTGCAGCGGCACGTCGATCACCCTGCCGAACCGTGAAAACGGGCGGCCGGCAAGCTACCGGCTGTCGCAGTACGATTTCGACCGCAAGGTCCGCTCGGTGGCCGTGCGCTACCAGCGCGGCCCGCTCGACCCCTACATGGCGCAAGATGCGGCGCCGACCGAGGCGACGCTGACCCCGGCGCCTGCCCCGGCCGCCCCGAGCACGGATCTGGGCGCCGCGCCCAGCGCCCCCGCGGCTCCGGCAGTCCCGGCAACCCCGGCACCGCAGGCCGCTCCCGCCGCTCCGCAGGCGCAGGCACCGGAGACAAGCCCGCCGCCCGCCGCCGGCGGCGGGCTGCAGCCGGCGCCGCCAAGCGCCCCGGCACAGCAGCCGCAGAACGCCTTGCAGCCCATCCCGCAGCCGCAGGTCGCGCCGCCACAGCCGGCCCCGGCACCGTCGCGACCGGCGGGTCCGCAGGAAGAGACCTTCCGCTTCCCGGTGCACCAGGTCTACCGCCTGAACTACTGCCTGGCCGATGGCCAGGGCTGTGGCGAACCGGCCGCCAACGCCTGGTGCGAGGCCCGCGGCTTCGCCCGTGCGCTGCGCTGGACCCAGGAAGACAACATCGGCGCTCTCTATCCGACCGTCTTCATCGGCAATGGCTCGATCTGCGACAAGTTTCTCTGCGATGGCTTCGAGGAGATCACCTGCACGCGCTGAGCGCTTGTCGGGCCATAGGCGCAACAAAAAGCCCCGCTCTTGCGAGCGGGGCTTTCTTGTCGGCTGGAGCCGGTCTGTCTAGGCGGTGGTGGCGCCGCTGGCGACCATCAGCATGGAGAGGCTGTAGTCACCGGGCTGGACCGTCGCACGGACGTCCATGAGTTCGACGCCGATCTCGCCGACGGCACCGCCTTGCGATGCCCCCTGCGGACTGGGAGCGTCGTCCGTTGACGGCTCCTGGCCGATCAGGACACCAGGCTCGAAGTCGGCCCACTCGGGCGGCTGCATCAACAGATCGGCCGCCGCCAGGATCACGGAAGAGGCCGGGTCCGCCACCACCGGATCGGACTCCAAGGCACCCGACTGCTTCGGGGCGTCGGCCTCGGCGGCCGGCGGCACGAAGAGCGGTGTCGGCGCCCCTGCTTCGGGTGCCTTGGGCGCCGTGTTCGGCGACCTCATCGGCGCGGCCTCGATGTCGGGCAGGTCGAGGGGCTCCCTGGCGACCGGCACCAGCGGATCGGCGGGCGGGTCGACCTCTGCTGTCGGCAGGGCCTCGGCCTCCTCGGCGGCCTGCGGTGCCGTGCGGGAGGCGTAGGCGGCTTCGAGATTGCGCAGCACCGTCTGGCCCGCCAGGGGGTCGACGGCCACTTCGGCCAACACCTCGATGGCCTCGTCGCGCTTGCCGTCCAGGGCCAGGGAGAGACCGAGGTTGTTGCGCACCGACACGTTGCTCGGGTCGCGCTCCAGCGCCAGGCGATAGAGATCCTGCGCTGCCGCGTGCTCGCCTGCCTGATCCCGCAGGATGCCGAGGGCGTTGTAGGCGCGCGGGTCTTCCGGGTTGCTGCGCATGACGTGGTTGAAGTGGACCGACGCCAGGTTGATCGCACCGGATTCCATGTGGAGCTTGCCGAGGCGGTAGCGCGCCTCGTCATGCTTCGGATGGCGTTCCAGCAGGGCGCCATAGGTCTCCACCGCAGCCTGCTGACGGTTCAGCGCCTGCAGGATCGTGGCGATCTTCATCAGTGGTTCGGGGGCGTCCGGGTTGATCTCATGGGCCCGGGCACAGAGGCCGAGCGCCGTCACCAGTTCACCCTGCTCCGCCAGGCGATCGCAATACTGCACCAGACGCACAACCCGGCTGGCGGAATCCTTGCCGTAGCCGGCTGGTGCCGTGGTCGTCGGGGACTGCGAAGAGGCACAGCCCACGGCAAAGCCCGTCAGGGCCGCCACCGCTGCGAAGCGCAGCAGTTGGCGGCCGATTGCTCCTGTCATCATACCTGAAACTCCGCATCGCCTTGGGGTCGGGCCGCGCTGCGGCCGACCCGCCTGAACTCCGGCGCGGCCGGTCGGGCCGCCCGCGCTCTTCATCGGATCGAAGCATAGGCCTTGGATACTTAAGGGAAGGCTAAGGCATTCTAAACATTTGAGAGATTCGGCCGTGACGCCGCCGGCGCGGCTCCTGAAAAATAGAAATTCTTTGTGCGAAAACTCATTCTTAATCTGGCCTGTGTCATCTTAGCGTCTGAGACAAGTAGTCCTCTCTAAGGTCCAGCAAGATGCTCGTTCGCTTGATCCTGTTCGTTTACTTCGCCCTCTGGGGCCTCACCGCACTCATCGAGGTCCCAGGCCTGTCGTAAAGTCCGACCGGCCCCTCGGCGGCAGACGGTTCCCGTCGGCCGTCGGCGAAGCAGAGACGCCCCGCGCTCCCGGCCCGCCTGGCCGGCTTGGGATCAGCCGGCTTTAAAGTAATTGTCCGCCACTATTGCCGTTAACTTCCGCCGGCCTGTGACAAGGCTGTGTTCCTCCCGGTTCCGGCGGCAGGCTGGACTTGCCGTTAACTCCCGCGTAAGGTTGGTTACTTAATCTCCGACTTGTGCGAAGCGGGATGTCCATCCCGGAGGTGCGGAGGGAGACTTAGACAAATGGGTGAAACGACAAAAGCGGCAGCCCCGGCTTGGGCTCCGAAAATGAGGACGTTGGCAGTGCAGAGTGCTCGATTTCTTTCCTGGAAGACGGTGCTGGTCCGGAACCTCGGACGGGAGTTGCATACGCTCCATATTCAGCAGCAGGAACGTGCCTTCATGGCAACGAGCCACGGGCTGACCTACGCCTCGTGGGGCAACGAAACTGCGGCGATTCACTGATTCACTAAGGCGACGCTGTCCTGGCCTCGGCGAGAGCCGGGCGGCGAAAACACCAGGATGTGCGAGACAGGGCCGCCCTTCGGGCGGTCCTTTCTTTTTTGCGAAGCCTTGCGGAAGACGTGACGGCAGCGCCCGGCGCTATTGGCAGCCGTAGGCGCTCCACAGGGTGTACTTCAATTCATGGCTGACGCACTGGCGGATGTCGGAGGCGAGCCGGTCGCGCTGTCTTAGACCGCACGCGGTCTCGACGATGTGCTGCATGCGCCCGCAGGTCTGGGCCGGCATCGAGCCGGGGGCGTTGCGGCCGCCCTCGATCTCAGCCGCCATCACCTGCCCGCCGCCCTGGAGCCCCACCCAGTCGCCGTTCAGGCCCAGGTTCACCAGCGTCCCGACCGCCAGGCCAAAAATCAGAACGACCGGCAGCGCGATCGGCAGGGCGATCGGCAGCACGAGCCACCGCGGGCGGCGCCACCAGTCGGCAGCACCAGCGGCTGTGCCGAGCAGTCTGTCGTCAATGGTTACCATTGAATGTAGGGCCTCGCAGCGGGGTCCACGGGAGCCCCAGCCTAGGGAAAGCCTGCTTAGGATTGAGTTAAGTCCGGCATTTAAGCCAAAAATGCCCGCGCGCCCTGGCGGTCCGCTCAGGCCGGCAGGTGGCGCAGCACGTAGACCTCGCAGCGCCCGGTGTCCTGCCAGCGCACGGCATAGACCAGCCGCGGCACCGCCAGCCTCTCAGGATCGTAGAGCCCCCAATAGCCGCCGATGACGGCGCCGTGGACGTAGCCGCCCAGCCGCACGATGAAGAGATGCTCGCGCTGCTGGCGAAAGCGCCCGGCCCGGCAGAGCTGCGTCAGCCCGCGGTCGAGGTCGAAAGCGGTGATCGGCTCCTCTTCCTCCAGCAGCAGGCGGGAGGTGGGCAAGGGATTGACCGGTCGTGGCGTGGTCTGCGGCGGCGGCAGGCCGCGCAACTGCGCCCGCTCGGGGCCGACCGGCATCCGCGCCGCCGCCTCCGCCCAGGCCGGGGCCTGGCAGAGCATAAGGGCGGCCAGGCAGAAAGTGCGGAAAGCCGGAAGCAGGATGGATCTCATGCGCCCGAAGCTAAGGCCAAAGCCTTACCGGAGCGTCAAGCCGCACCCTGGCCCGTTGACTTCGACTGCCTGCGAACGGCTTTTCCGCGCCAGCCATGCATCCTTGGAATATCTATATTGCAATGCAGCATTTTTCTTGCAACCAACGCGAATCTCACCATTCTTTAATTGTGCGCTGCAAAAGTGTGCAGAGTTTAGGGAGGTGCTCGCCATGAAACACCGAAGGAAGGAAGTTTCCAGATGCAGCACCAAAGCCAGGGCCTCAGCAAGGGGCCGACGGCCGGCAAGACCGGTCTTTACGTCGATCACGTGGTGATCAGCGGCGAGGAGATCGAGCGTCACATCGCCGCGGGCAAGCGCATGCAGGCCGAGGCCATCGCGGCCTTCCTGTCCGGCGTCTTTCGACGGCTCGGCCTACTCTTCCAGCGCCGCGCTGCGACGTCGTCCGACACGGCCATGCCGCACGGCGCCTGAAACCCCGCAAGCCTGCCGGCAGCACGCGCAGCTGCCATGCCGGAGCACCAACATGCTTGTCATCCGCAAGTTGCTCGCCCATGAGCGCGGTGAGCTGAGCGACCATCTGCTGCGCATGGACGAGGAAGACCGCCGGCTGCGCTTCGGCCACGCCGTCTCGCCCGAGCGCATCCTTGCCTACGCCACGGCGATCCGCTGGCCGCAGACCTGGATCGTCGGCGCCTTCGTGGACGGCGTGCTGCGCGGCGTCGCCGAACTGCGCGGCGGCAAGCGGCCCGGCGACCGCACGGCCGAGCTGTCGGTCACCGTCGAGCGCGCCTACCAGGACGACGGCCTCGCGACCCGGCTGCTCGAGACGGCGCTGCTGATCGCGCGCAACCGCGGCTTCGAAAGCCTCTTCCTGCTCTGCCTGCCGGAAAACGTGAAGATGCAGCACATCGCGCGCAAGTTCGGCGATCGCATGAGCTTCCAGGACGGCGACGTCGAGCTGCGCATCAGGAGCCCGCAGCCCGACGCGCTGTCGTTCTTCGCCGAGGCCTTCGGCGACGCGGTCGCACTGTGGCAGACCGCCCTCACCTGGCCCGCTGCGCCGCCGACGCGCGAACTGCCGCAGGCGACCTGAGCCGACGGTCCGGCATACACGCAGCGATCTGGGAAAGCTGCGGCGACCCCAACGGGACTTAGCTAATCGCCAACTCTCAAGAGGTTGCAGTGTCTCACCCGCCTAGGGCGTGTACTCATCAATTCGCTGATTGGAATTCCGCTTTCGGGGGCAAACCGGAAAACATTTGCTCAATACGAGTTCTTCGCCTCTTGACCGAAGCCTACGTATCTCAGAAGAGAGCGGAGGGGGAAACAAGGCCGGAATTTGGCTTCAAAGCGAAAGGACACGCAATGGCAAAAGAACACGATTTTCCTTTGGTACGATAAGGACGCCGAGGCTGCTGCCCGCTTCTACGCCGAGACCTTTCCCGACAGCGCGGTGGGTGCCGTCCACCATGCACCCAGTGACTACCCATCCGGCAAGGAGGGCGACGTGCTGACGGTCGAATTCACAGTCGCCGGCGTCCCTTGTGTCGGCCTCAACGGC
This sequence comes from Kiloniellaceae bacterium, assembly GCA_009377535.1. Taxonomy (GTDB): domain Bacteria; phylum Pseudomonadota; class Alphaproteobacteria; order Kiloniellales; family Kiloniellaceae; genus Pelagibius. The sequence continues at coordinate 14,407 of WHTV01000049.1, read as the reverse complement.
GGTCCCGCGTTCAAACATAGCGAAGCCTTCTCGTTCCAGATCGCCACCGACGATCAAGACGAAACCGACCGCTACTGGAACGCCATCGTCGGCAATGGCGGCCAGGAGCGCGCGTGCGGCTGGTGCAAAGACAAGTGGGGCGTCTGCTGGCAAATCACGCCGCGCGTGCTAACCGAGGCGCTGGCGGCCGGCGGCGATGAAGCAAAGCGCGCGTTTGACGCGATGATGGGCATGAAGAAGATCGACATCACCGCGATCAAGGCGGCGCGGCGCGGCTGACGTTCCTATGTTGACCCATCGAGGATGTTGCGAATCTTCAGCGCCAGCTCCTTGCGATCTTCCCCTTGTCCAAGGGGACACGCCTTGAGGCGGCCGCAAGGATGCTGAAATTTTCGGTGTCAGTTAGTGGGGCGCGCCATTCATCTTTGAATTAAATATGCCGCCACAAATACGTTTACGATCCGGGTTGGTACTTAAACTTCGTTCCTTCAAGATCGCGATCGAGGATGCGCATATCTGGCTTTAGACTATTGTCCAACAAAAGCAGCTTCTTCTGAGCTTCTTTGAACTTGCCCACCAGTTCCCGTGAGCCTGCTTGAGAAATTACACCAGTCGAAATACCGCTGGTGATGAAATCTCCCGCGTCATTGACCGCTGCCTGCGCCAGTTCCAGTTGGGCTGCCGCTTCAGCGTTCACGCGTTGTAACTCTGCCACGTGATGTTGGCTGGACTCGAGTGATGCCCGGAGCGTTCTGAGTTCGGCCTGGAAATCCCCTGCCTTCAGGGTGACATTGCCGTAGACGGTCAGTCCGATCAGAGCGACGCCGAAGAGGGTGAGGGTTGGTCCGCCGATAGCGTGGAACCACTGATGTATCGCGTACTTGAAGGTGACGGTCGCTATCATCGCCGCTCCAATGAACAGCGCGACGCTTACGACGGCAATCACGAGCAACAAAGGAATCTCAGTTTGCATTTTGCCCCACCCGAAAGTGACGAGGGCAGTATAGCTCGTGCGGGTTGCTTTCAGAAGGGAGTTGGACAACCTAGCGCGCGTTACCAACCAGCCTACCAACGGCCACATCCCGTGATACCTACCGGGCCAACCAATGTTGGCTTAACTTACTGATTTTGTCGTTGGTAGGCTACCAACAGGTATTGGTTGGTTGGTAATTTCCCGCTTTAGGGGATGCCAACTACCAACGCCATGGGCCCCCGATTCAGCCCCATGAACCGTCAAAGCGCTATGAAAGGCACCGCCGCGGCCGCACCGGCCGCCATGCGAAAAGACAAGGGTCAACGATCACGGGCGAGGAGCTGGCCAGGGCGATCGACATGCGCCCGATGAAAGACAGTTTTGGCGGCCAGAACACACCCGGCACAGAGTCGGCCGAAAAGGAACGACCTGCCGGGCCGCCGCTAACTCATTGAAACGATTGGCAACCACAACAGGAATCGCCCCTTCAAGCGGCGGCTGTCAGGTCGCGTGCCCCTAGATGTATGCCCTCTGGTCATTTTTCACTTGCCTTGAATATGACCTATGGGCATATTACATTCATGTTCACGATCACATACACCACCGCCGCCCTCAAGACCCGCAAGCGCCTGCCGCGCAACCTGCGGGACCGGATCACTGCAAAGGTGGAGGAGGTCGCCGCCGACCCCTTTGCCTCGCATCCGAATCTGAAGCCGCTGGTGGCGGTCGACGCCTTCCGGCTGCGGGTGGGCGACTGGCGGGTGATCTTCGAGCTGCACAACTCGGGCAAGGAGCTGCGGGTTCTGCAGGTCATGCATCGAAACGAGGGATACTGATGGGCGAGTTCAAGAAGAAGGCGAAGGCCGGTACTTTTCAGTACCGCAGTTCCCTGTCCGGCCGGGTCTCTGATGTCAAAGTGACCGAGGTGAAGCCTCGCAGCCGCGCCCGCCGCCGAGCTATAGAAGGCAAGGCCGAGGCAAAATCCAAAGTGGTTGTCAGCGCGGCCCAGCTGGTCGAACTCCGCCGGCAGCTTGAGGAGGTGACCGCCACTGCCGGAAAGCTGGCCGACATTGTGAACGGGCTGCTTTCCGGCGAAGCGAACAGCACCAGCGCCGAGGACGCAGCCGAGGAAGCCGCCGTGGTGCACGTCCGCAACCAGATCGCCGCCGGCGCCGAAGAGGTGATCCCCGCCGAGGTGGTCAAGCGCCTGGATGTCGGCGAGTCTCCCGTGCGCGTGTTCCGCGAGCTGCGCGGCATGACCCAGGGCCAGCTGGCGGCCGCGATCGAGGTTGACCAGTCCTTCATCAGTAAGATCGAGGCCGGCACCAAGCATCCCACCGCGGCCAATCTTGGCCGCTTGGCCCGCGTCCTCAAGATCGACGCGGACTTGCTGCTGCCCGACGATTGACCGGCACCACCCACCCCTCGGCGGTCGCCGGCGGCAGGTGCCAGCCCAGCATGGTCTTGGCCGGCCGGTGGCCGCAGAGCGTGCAGCGGAAGCGCCCGCCGAGGCCCTGCAGCGGCACGTCGCCGTGTCGGGCGATCAGCGCCGCCATGTGAAAGAACACACCCGGCACAGATTCGGCCAAAAAGTTTGAAAGCCCCCGCCCAAAAAGTTTGAAAGACCGGCCGGACAGCCACTAAGTCTTTGAAAACACTGGCGACCCCAACGGGATTCGAACCCGTGTCGCCGCCTTGAAAGGGCGGTGTCCTAGGCCTCTAGACGATGGGGTCTCAGGGCGCAGTCGATTTAGCCGCTCCGTCCTGGGATTGCAAGCACATCCCATGCGACGACGACGCCGCGGCCGCCGGCAGCCTAGTATGCGGGCCACGAGCGGGCCGGCGCCTCCAGGGGGTTGCGGCGCGACGCGGTGGCCCGCTCCGCCTGGGCCAGCTTGGGGGCGTCCTTGCCGCCTTGCCGCGGCAGCCCGGCGACGGGCACGCTGCCGATTTCCTTGATCAGCTTCTCGAGGATCGCTAGGGAGAAGGACTCGTAGTCGTTTGCCGTCATGACGAAAGCCCCCTCGCCGCCGATCACGTTGTTGCGGTAGTAGTCGGCCACCGAGCTGTCCTCGTTGAGGATCGCCAAGCCGTTGATGGTGATGCCCTGCAGCACCGCGACGTCGCGCAGGCCGTCGGGCTGGGCGCCCTGGTTGGCGCGTCCGTCGCCGGAGATGTCGATCACCTTGCGGCGGCCGTCGAAAGCGTTGCGGCCAAGCTCGGCCATGGCGAACTCGATGGCGCCGCCGATCGCGGTGCCGCCGCCGTCGAGATAGCGCGGCGTGCCGTCGACCGCCGCCGCGAAGTCGGCGACACTGTCCTCGTCCGTCAGCAGCTGCCAGTCGACCGCCACCTGCTGGCGGCGATTGTCGGACCACTGGATCATGGAGACGGCGACGCCCTCGGCACCGGTGGCGCCGATTGCGGCGATCACCGCAGGCTCGCGAAAGGCGCCGGCAAAGCCGCGCATCTGCAAATCGAACTCCTCCGGCGAAACCGAGGAAGAGGTGTCGACCGCCAGCACCAGCTCCAGCTCCACGGCCTGGCCGGCGGCGGGATCGCGCGGTTCGAACTGCGCCCGGCCGGCCCCGGCGTCCAGCAGGACCGCCACGGCACCCGCCGCAGCACAGGTCACCGCCCGGACGCGAAGGGGAAAACCGAAGAGACCACGGAGCCCAGCCATGGCACAAGCCTAACCGCTGCCACCAGCCGCTGTCTCACAGAATTGGCCGGCTGGCTGGAAATTGATCCCTGCAGAAAAGGCACCGGATTTCAGCCCCCTGCAGAGACCAGCGCGGCATCCTCGATGATGAACTGCACGCCCTCGCGGCCGCCCCAGCGGTCGATCTGCAGGCGCCCGGCGACATGCAGCGGCAGGCCCGCCGTCTGCAGCAGCGCCGGCCCGAGATCGCTCTCCAGCGCGCGAAAGGCGATGCCCTTGAGGCTGCCGCCCTGGGGGTCGCCGAGGAAGCAGCGGACGTGGTTGTCGCCGACCACCGACGCCTTGGCCACGCGCACCGCCGGCAGGGCGAAGCGCGGCTGCGTGTTGCCGACGCCGAAGGGGCCGCAGCGCTCGAGCTGCGCAAGCAGCTCCAGGGTGGCGCCGCGCGGCTTCAAGGCCCCGTCGATGCCGAGCGAGGGACGGTAGGCGATCTCCACCAGGCGCCGCGCCAGGCGCGCATCGAGAAAGGCGGTCAGTTCGGCAAGGCCGGCCGCCGCCACCGTCAGTCCCGCGGCCATGGGATGGCCGCCGCCGTTCAGCAGCAGGCCCGCCTGACGCGCGGCGATCACCGCCGCGCCGAGATCGACGCCGGGCACCGAACGGGCCGAACCCTTGCCGACGCCGCCGTCGAGCGCCACCACCAGGGCCGGCTTGCCGAAGCGCTCCTTCAGGCGGCTGGCGACGATGCCGATGACGCCGGCATGCCAGCCTTCGGCCGCCGCCACCACCAGGCCCTCGCCCGGGCCGCTCTCCTCCACCTGGCGTATCGCCTGGTCGAGCACCTGGAGCTCGATCTCCTTGCGCTCGGCGTTGTAGCCGTCGAGCCGCGCCGCGATGGTCGCCGCCTCGCCGGGGTCGTTGCAGCACAGCAGCTGCGCACCGAGCGGCGCCTCGCCGACGCGGCCGCCGGCGTTCACCCGCGGCCCCAGCAGGAAGCCGGCGTGGTAGGTGCCGGGCCTGTCGTCGATGCGCGAGACGTCGCTGAGGGCGACCAGGCCGACGTTGCGCCGCGCCGCCATGACCTTGAGGCCCTGGGTCACCAGCGCCCGGTTGAGGCCGGTGAGCGGCACCACGTCGCAGACCGTGCCGAGGGCCACCAGGTCGAGCCACTGGATGAGATCCGGCACCGCGCGGTTATGGCGGGCATACCAGCCGGCCTCGCGCAGGGCGCGGCTGAGCGCCACCACCAGCAGAAAGGCGACACCCACCGCCGCGAGCTGGCCGTGACCGGAGCTGTCGTCGAGGCGGTTGGGATTGACCACCGCCGCGGCGACCGGCAAACGCGGCTCGGCGGCGTGGTGGTCGACGACGATGACGTCGAGCCCGGCCGCGGCCGCCTCGTCCAGCGCCTCGAAGGCCGTGATGCCGCAGTCGACGGTGATGACCAGATCGACGCCCTGCGCCTTCAGCCGCTTCAAGGCCGGCGCATTGGGGCCGTAACCCTCGGCCAGGCGGTCGGGGATGTAGATCTCCAGGGTGACGCCAAGGGCGGTGAAGAACCGCGCCAGCACCGCGGCGGAGGTCGCGCCGTCGACGTCGTAGTCGCCGAAGACGGCGATCTTCTCGCCGCCCTCGATGGCGGCACGCAGGCGCGCGGCAGCGCGGTCCATGTCCCGGAAGATCGAGGGATCCGGCAGGAAGTCGCGCAGCGTCGGGTTGAGGAAGCGCTCGGCCTCATCCAAAACCACGCCGCGCGCCGCCAGCACGCGGCCGATGACTTCCGGCAGGCCGAGCTGTTGCGACAGGGCGAGCGCCTGGCGGCCATCGGCGAGGCGTTCCTCCCAGCGCTTGCCGGTCAGCGATCGCTCGATGCCGAGGAAGCAGCCGCGCGGCGTCATGGCGCCGCTAGACGCCCAGGCTGTCGTACCAGGTCTTGCGCTCGAAGTTGTGCTGCGCCTCCACGTAGCGCACCGTGCCGGACTTGGACCGCATGACCACCGAATGGGTGCGCGCGCCGTTTTGGTAGCGGCGCACGCCGCGCAGCATGGAGCCGTCGGTGACGCCGGTGGCGGCGAACATGACATCCCCGCTGGCCAACTCGTGCAGGCTGTACTTGCGGTCGTAGTCGGTGATGCCCCAACGGTCGGCACGCCTGCGCTCGTCGTCGTTGCGGAACACCAGGCGGCCCTGGAACTGGCCGCCGATGCAGCGCAGCGCGGCAGCCGCCAGCACGCCTTCCGGCGCGCCGCCGATGCCCATGTAGATGTCGACGCCGCTCTCCTTGCTGCTGGTCGCCATCACGCCGGAGACGTCGCCGTCGCCGATCAGCATGATGCGGGCGCCCGCCGCGCGCACCTTGGCGATGATCTCGCTGTGGCGCGGCCGGTCGAGGATGCAGGCCACCAGGTCGGAGACGTCGACTTTCTTCGCCTTGGCGAGGTTCTTCAGGTTGGTCGCCGGATCTTCGTCGAGGTCGACCAGGTCGTCCGGCAGGCCGCCGCCGACGGCGATCTTGTTCATGTAGGTGTCGGGCGCGTTGAGGAAGTTGCCGGCCTCCGCCATGGCGATCACGGCCAGCGCGTTCTGGCCGCCCTTGGCGGTGATGGTGGTGCCCTCGAGCGGGTCGAGGGCAATGTCGATGGCCGGACCGCCGGCGCCGACCTTCTCGCCGATGAAGAGCATCGGCGCCTCGTCGCGCTCGCCCTCGCCGATGACCACCGTGCCGTCGATCTCCAGGCCGTTGAGCGACTCACGCATGGCGTTGACGGCGGCCTGGTCGGCGGCCTTCTCGTCGCCGCGTCCCATCAGGCGCGACGCGGCGAGCGCGGCGGCCTCGGTGACGCGCACCGTCTCCAGGGCAAGGTTGCGGTCCATCGAGCTGGAAGGCGAGGTGGCTTTTGGCATCGGATCCTCGTTTGGCTGAACGTTAGAGGTCTACGATCCGGATCAGTCGCGGCTGCTCGACCACGGCTTCCAGTTCGGCTATGCGGGCAAGCGCCCGCTGTATCTGGGCTTCCTGCGTCTCGTGGGTCATGATGATCACCGGCACCGCTTCCCCCTCGCCCTCGGCGCGGCCACGCTGGATCATCGATTCCATGGAGATGCTTTCGTCGCGCAAGGCGGCTGCCACGTCGGCGATGACGCCCGGCTCGTCGCGGACCAGCAGGCGCAGATAATAGGGGCAGAGGTGTTCGCCCATCGGCAGGCTCGGCAGGCGGGCCAGATTGGCGGCCGGAATGCCGAAGACCGGCAGGATGGTGCCGCGCGCGATGTCGATCAGGTCGGCAACCACCGCCGAGGCCGTCGGCCCGGAACCGGCGCCACGTCCCTCGTACATCACGGTGTCGACGAAGTCGCCGTCGGCGACCACGGCATTGAACACGCCGGCAACGCTGGCGATGGGGAGTTCCTTGGCGACCATGCAGGGATGCACGCGCTGTTCGACGGCGCCGTCGACCAGCTGCGCCAGGCCGAGCAGCTTGATGCGGTAGCCGAGCTCGTCGGCGTAGGCGACGTCGAGGGCCGAGACGTTGCGGATGCCTTCCACATAGACCGAACCGAAGTCCACTTCGCAGCCGAAGGCCACCGCCGTCAGGATGGCCAGCTTGTGGGCGGTGTCGATACCGTCGACGTCGAAGCTGGGATCCGCCTCGGCATAGCCGAGCCGCTGGGCCTCGGCGAGCACCGTCTCGAAGTTCTGGCCGGCCTGCGGGTTGCCGGCGCCTTCGAGCTCGCCGGCCATCTGGGTGAGGATGTAGTTACAGGTGCCGTTGAGGACGCCGTACACGCGGCTGATGCGGTTGCCGGCGAGGCCTTCGCGCAGGCCTTTGATGATGGGGATGCCGCCGGCGACAGCCGCCTCGTAGCCGAGGGTCCGACCGACGCCTTCGGCGAGGCCGGCCAGCGCGGTGCCGTGATGGGCGAGCAGCGCCTTGTTGGCGGTGACCACGTGGCGGCCGGCGCGCAATGCCGTCTCCACCAGCAGCTTGGCCGGGTCCTCGGACCCGCCGATCAGTTCCACCACGACGTCGGCCTCGGCATCGCGGGCCAGCGCGACGGGGTCGTCGAACCATTGGACGCCGGAGAGGTCCAGGCCGCGGTCCCTGCCGCGGTCCCGGGCGGAAACCGCCGTCACCTGCAGCGCCCGGCCCGCCCTGGCAGCGATCGTCCCGGCGTTGTCCTGAAGCAGGCGCAGGGTGCCGGCGCCGACTGTGCCGAGCCCGGCCACGGCTATGCGAAGAGGCTTGCTCAAGAAGCGACGTTCCGAATTTGGCCGCCATGGTCGTTGACACCCAGGGACTTGAGAAAGGCCTTGATGTTGCGTACCGCCTGGCGCGTGCGGTGCTCGTTCTCCACCAGGCCCAGACGCACGAAGCCCTCGCCGTATTCCCCGAAGCCGATGCCGGGAGCCACGGCGACCTGGGCCTCCTCGAGCAGCAGCTTGGAGAACTCCAGCGAGCCCATATCCTTGAGGGAAGCCGGCAGCGGAGCCCAGCAGAACATCGTGGCCGGTGGGCTGGGGATCGGCCAGCCGGCCGCCGTCAGGCCGGAGACCAGCACGTTGCGGCGCGAGCGATAGCGGGCGCGCATCTCGTCGATGCAGTCCTGCGGGCCGTTCAGCGCCGCCGTGGCGGCCACCTGGATCGGCGTGAAGGCACCGTAGTCGAGGTAGGACTTCACCCGCGCCAGCGCGGCGATGAGGTCGGGATTGCCGGCGCAAAAGCCGATGCGCCAGCCGGGCATCGAATAGGTCTTGCTCAGCGAGGTGAACTCGACCGCAATCTCCTTGGCGCCGGGCACCTGCAGGATCGAGGGCGGCGGGGCTCCCTCGAAGTAGACCTCCGCGTAGGCGACGTCCGAGATCACATAGATCCCGTGCCCCCGACAGAAATCGACAACCGTGGAATAAAACTCCAGATCAACGACTTCTGCTGTTGGGTTCGCAGGATAGTTGAGCACCAGAGCGGAGGGCTTGGGCACCGAATGGCGCACCGCCCGCTCGAGCTGCTGCAGGAAATCGAACTCCGGCCCGACCGGAATGCTGCGGATCGCCGCGCCGGCGATGATGAAGCCGAAGGCATGGATCGGGTAACTGGGATTGGGCGCCAGGATAATGTCGCCGGGGCTGGTGATCGCCTGGGCCAGGTTGGCAAGGCCTTCCTTCGAGCCGAGGGTGACGATGGCCTCGCGCTCCGGGTCCAGCTCAACGCCGAAACGGCGGGCGTAGTAGGCGCAGAGGGCGCGACGCAATCCGGGAATGCCGCGCGAGGTGGAGTAGCGGTGCGCCCGCGGATCGGCCAGGGTTTCCGCCAGCTTGTCGATGACGTGCTGCGGCGGCGGCTGGTCGGGATTGCCCATGCCGAAGTCGATGATGTCCTCGCCGGCGGCCCGGGCCTTGGACTTCAAGGCATTGACCTCGGCGAAAACATAAGGCGGCAGGCGCTTTATGCGATGGAATTCTTGAGTCATGTCGTTTCAGAGGAAACCCGTGTGCCAGCGGACGCCCGTGCGCGCTGCCGCGGCCGCCGGCGGCGCGGCAACGGCTAGGCAAGGTGCGCCCCGGGTCCTGGGGGCCCCTGCCGGCTTCTTGTAGCGAGCGGGCGCCTAGTTTTCCAGGAAGATTTCAACCCGACGGTTGCCCGCCTCGCCGGAAGGCATGAACTCGTGGTAGACGGGCTCGGCGTCGCCGATCGCCTCGGCCCGCACGTCCTCCGCGTCCACCCCCAGGCGCAGCAGCTCCTCCCTCACCGCATTGGCCCGGATCAGCGACATGTCGAAGTTGGCGAGCTGATGCTCGTCCGGCGTCGCATTGCGGGTGCGGCTGCTGGCGTGGCCGACCACGCGCAGGCTGCCGCCCCGCTGCTGCCGCAGGGCCGCCAGGTCGCGCAGAATGCTGCGGCCGCGCTGGTCCAGCTCCGAGGAGCCGTGGGGGAAGAAGATAATGGCCGCCAGTTGGCCGGGCCCGGCGGCCGTCTGCAACGGCGGGGCGTTGTTGTACTGGTCGCTGGAGGTGACCGAGTCACCGCTGATGATGAGGCTGCTGGTGAAGGGGTCGCGCGGGGCCGTAGTCTCGAAGGGCGCCGGCTCCGGCGTCGTGAAGGTCGCCTGCGCGCGGTCCTCGGCCAGCTCGGCCATGGCCTTTTCGCGGTCTTCCGGAGCCGTCTGCGGCCTTGGCTCGCTCGGCACCTCGGCGAGATTGGGAAACGCCTCCTTCGCCCCCTCGGTGGAAACCTTGGCAGGCTGCCTGGCGGCCGCCTCCTCCGGCGTCTCGCTCGCCTCCTGCAAGGCCGCGCAACCGGCCAGACCCGCCGCCGCCAGGATGGCCAGAACGCCGGTCCAGTAGCGGGGCTTCCTTTTATCGATCATCACCTTCTTGCTTCCCTCGAAAGGCCGGCATGCCGATCCACCGGCGGTTCCAAACCCCAACGTTCTCTCCGAAACCCAGGGTTTCCGGCCGATCGGCCGGTTCCGCCACCGCTATTGAATCGGGTGCACCCCCCCATTACCTTGCAATTGATTAATCATACTCGCGTTCTCTTGCCGACTAGCCGGCGGTCGAGACGAGATCGCGACCGCAGTTGCAGGATAAGGAAGCGTCTATGGCGGAGCAACAGCCCCCCGACATCAAACTGCCTGATCCTGTCGAAATCTCCAAGTCCATGGCGGCCATCGCGGAACGCAGCCAGAAGCTGGTCAGCGAATTCCTGGCGCGCCAGCAGGACGCCGGCGGGGCCGGCAGCATGGACCCGCTGAACATCGGCGCCGCCTTCATGGAGATGACCCAGCGCATGATGGCCGATCCGGCCAAGCTGGTGCAGGCGCAGATGACCCTGTGGCAGGACTACATGCGGCTCTGGCAGGCCACGGCGGAGCGGATGATGGGCCAAGCCAGCGATCCGGTGGCGAGCCCTGACCACGGCGACCGCCGCTTCAAGCATCCGGAGTGGGACGAGAACGAACTCTTCGACTTCGTGAAGCAGTCCTATCTGCTGACGGCCCGCTGGATGCAGTCGACGGTGAAGGACGTCGAGGGTCTGGACGACAAGACGGCCCAGAAGGTCGATTTCTACACCCGCCAGTTCGTCGACGCCATGGCGCCCTCCAACTTCGTGATGACCAACCCGGAGGTCCTGCGGGCGACCCTGGAGTCCGGCGGCGAGAATCTGGTGAAGGGCCTGCACAACCTGCTGGACGACCTCGAGCGCGGCAAGGGCCGGCTGAAGATCAGGATGACCGACGTCGAGGCTTTCAAGCTGGGCGAAAACATCGCGCTGACCCCCGGCAAGGTGGTCTACCAGAACGACCTGATGCAGCTCATCCAGTACCAGCCCGCGACCGAGGAGGTCTACAAGCGGCCGCTGCTGATCATCCCGCCCTGGATCAACAAGTACTACATCCTCGACCTGCGGCCGAAGAACTCCTTCATCCGCTGGGCCGTCGCGCAGGGACACAGCGTTTTCGTGATCTCCTGGGTCAATCCCGACAGCAAGCTGAAGGCCAAGACCTTCGAGGACTACATGACCGAAGGTCCGCTGGCCGCGATCGATGCCGTCGAGAAGGCCACCGGCGAGAAGGACGTCAACGTCATCGGCTACTGCCTGGGCGGCACGCTGCTCGCCTGCACGCTGGCCTACATGAGCGCCAAGAAGGATACGCGGGTGAAGTCCGCTACCTTCTTCACCACCATGATGGACTTCGCGGAGGCGGGTGAGCTCGGCGTCTTCATCGACGAGGTGCAGCTCGCCGCCCTCGAAGAGAAGATGAAGGACAAGGGCTATCTCGAAGGCGCCGACATGGCGACCACCTTCAACCTGCTGCGCGCCAACGACCTCATCTGGTCCTTCGTGGTGAACAACTACCTGATGGGGAAAGACCCCTTCCCCTTCGATCTGCTGTACTGGAACTCCGATTCCACGCGCATGCCCGCGGCCATGCACAGCTTCTACCTGCGCAAGATGTACCAGGAGAACAAGCTGGTCGAACCGGGCGGGATCACCCTGAAGGGCGTGAAGATCGACCTCACCAAGGTGACGGTGCCGGCCTGCCTGATCTCCACCCGGGAGGATCACATCGCGCCGTGGAAGGCGACCTACTCGGCGACCCAGCTGCTCGGCGGACCGGTGAAGTTCATCCTCGCCGGCTCCGGCCACATCGCCGGCGTGGTCAATCCGCCGGAGGCCGAGAAGTACGGCTACTGGACCAGCGCCAAGAACCCGAAGACGCCCGATGCCTGGAGCGAGGCCGCCAAGGAGCACAAGGGCTCCTGGTGGCCGGAATGGAACCGCTGGGTGGCCGAGTTCGGCAACGGCAAGGTCCCCGCCCGCCAGCCCGGCGACGGTAAGCTGAAGGTCGTCGAAGACGCGCCGGGCAGCTATGTGAAACTGCAGGCGCAGGACTAGGGCTGGAACCTAAACACCGCGCGCCGCCCGCTCGTCGAGATAGTGTTGCGCCAGCTTGCGGTAATGGCCCGCCTGGTACTCGATGTCGGCCATCTCCGTCGCGCTGAGGCTGCGCATGAAGCGCGCCGGTCGGCCGCCCCAGAGCTGCCCGCTTTGCACCGTCTTGCGCGGCGTCACCAGGGCGCCGGCGGCGACCATGGCGCGCGGCTCGACGACCGCCTGGTCCATCACCACCGACGACATGCCGACGAAGGCACCGCTTTGCAGCGTGCAGGCGTGCAGCATGGCCTGGTGTCCGACGACGACACCGTCGCCGATGATCGTCGCCATGCCGCCGCCGGTCTCACGGTAGTCGCCGGCGCGATCATGGTTGCCGTGGACGATGGTGCCGTCCTGCAGGTTGGTCATCGCCCCGATGCGGATCTTGTTCACGTCGCCGCGCAGGACGCAGCCGAACCAGATCGAACTGCCGGGACCGATCTCCACATCGCCGATCACCGCCGCCGTGTCCGCGATGTAGGCGTGGGGGTGGATCTTCGGCCAGAGGCCGCGATAGGGCAGGATGTGACCGCTCATGCAAGCTCCTTCGAATAGCAAGGCCTCGCCGCATTGACGAGGCGGCAGTTGCCCACGCCCGGGGCGTTCCGTACGAGCGGCACATAAACGGCCGGAGGACGCCGGTCAAACCGGGCGGGGCCAAAGACACCGCGCCCACAGCCGGCACGTGCAGCGACGGATAGGTGCCGCGGCCAGCGCCCCCGCAGCGCAGGGTTGCCGAGTCTGCCTCGCGGCAGTGACATCGCGCCTGGGCATCAAAATATACACAAGCTATATCAACAAGATATCTAACAATGCTGCCTTGTTAGATCAGATCATATGAAACCACAGCGCACTTTTGAGACATTTTACATTCCCCGCCAGACCATACGCATGGTAGAAATAATGGCGACCTAATTCTACGGCGCTGCATCGGCGTCAGGGGGCAAGCATGAAACGCATTAGACTTAAAGCCAGCGTTTTTGCCGCCGCGCTCGCCGCAGCCTTGGCCGCGAGCGACGCCATCGCCGCATCTTTGTCCACCCCCGGGCCGCAGTCGTCCCGGACCGACATGCAGAAGTACGAGTTCAACATCGGCAAGCTCGCCGGCGCGCTCAACCTATGCCGCCGCTACAGTCTGCACGCCGAACTGCAGAAGCTCGCGTCGCTCTCCCCCTACGGACGCAAGGGCCTGAAGAGCCTGCTTTCCTTTGACGGCCTGACCGTCGGCGGATGCACCCGCGTGAAGGGTTATGCCGAGGACGTTCTCAGAGACAAGGAGAGGCTCCGGGAGTACCTCGAGGGCAGCTACAACTGCTCAACCGGCGACTGCGTCGAGCGGTAAGGCCCGCGTCTGAAGAACCCGCGCCTGAAGGACCCGCGCCTGAAGGACCCGCGCCTGAAGGACCCGCGCCTGACGACAAGGAGCCCAAAGAAAATGGGCCCGCCTCGGCCGGAAGAGTAGGCCCCGCCGGGAATCCGGCGTGGCCAATTCGCGAACAGCTGCATAGAGCGGCCTGCAGCCATAGGCGGCAGCCGATCCGGCTGGGCGCGGAAAGCATGCGGACTGCGCCGAGAAAAAAGCGCTTGCCTCGGACTTAGATGGGCTTTTAGGTACTTCCAGGCTGTAAGGATCGAAAATTCTGGTGTTGAAACTGCGCTCGCTGCTTATCGGCGTTTGTCTGATGGTGCCCGTCGCCTTCCCGGGCTCGGCGAGCGCCTTCTGCTCGAAGCCGACCGTACCCCACTGCGCGAGCGATGGGAGCTTGGCCGACGCCTACGTGCCACTCGACAGGTGCCGTCGGCAGGTTGCGGACCACCTGGAGGACGTCGAGCGCTACACGACCTGCCTTCGCGAACTCATCAAGGAGATCTCTGAGGAGGCCGAGGTCTACGAAGAGCTGATTCGCAACAGCTCGGAAGACCCTCCGTCATAGGCGCCGTCGGGCAAGGCGACCCGGCGGCCGGCCGGGCAAAGCAAAACGGGCTGCAGAGACTGCAGCCCGTTTGTCGTTCTTGGAGTGCGGCTCGCGCCTTAGCGCTTGGAGAACTGGAAGCTCCGACGCGCCTTGGCCCGGCCGTACTTCTTGCGC
>WHTV01000049.1:0-234 GCA_009377535.1 Kiloniellaceae bacterium | reverse complement strand
GCGCAGACCCGGCTCGTAGAGGGTCAGTGCCTTGGAGATGCCGTGACGCACCGCGCCCGCCTGGCCGGAGAGCCCGCCACCCTTCACCGTGCAGACGACGTCGAACTGATCGCCGCGGTCGGCCGCCAGGAAAGGCTGGGCCAGAATCATGCGCAGCACCGGGCGCGCGAAGTACACGGCCTGGTCCCTGCCGTTGACGGTGAACTTGCCGGAGCCGGGCTTGATCCACACGCG
>WHTV01000048.1 GCA_009377535.1 Kiloniellaceae bacterium | reverse complement strand
AAGACCCAGAGGAAGGCGTGCAGCCGCCCCGGCCGGTGGTCGTGCTCTTCATCGACGCCGACCGCGATGCGCCGCCCGGCGACCCGGCCGGCGACCGGCAGGACGGTATGGGTCGGCTCCGGGAAGGGCGGGTGGTAGTCGTGGCTGGCGATTGCCTTGGGCTTCGTGATGTCGCTGACGTCGAGCACGCGGAAGCCGGCATGCCAGCAGGCGGCCCACATCTCGTCGCCGACGCGCAGGGCGTGATGCAGGCGATTCTTGTAGCCCTTCCACGTCGGCTTCTCGCCGGCGCCTAGGTGCTGGCCCGGCATGTGCCAGCGCGACACTTCCTGCGGCCGGGCCGGATCCTTCAGGTCGTAGATCACCAGGATGTTGCCGAGGTAGCCCTCCATCTCGGTCGAGATGTAGGCGTGGTTCGCATCCATGTCGAAGCGGTGGGTGCCGAAGCCGAAGGTGCGCTGATGCACCAGCTCGCGCGGCCTGGCCTTGTCGGAGATGTCCCACACCTTGAAACCACCGGCGCGGTAGCCGCGCTGGCGCGCCTCCTCCAGCTCGGCCAGCTGGGCCGGCTCGACACCGAGGGCCTTGGCGACTTCGGCGTCGCGGGGCGCGCGGCCGAGTTCCTTCGCCAGCTCTGCGCGGACCTCCGGCAGCCTTTCGCCCTTGCGCAGGAAGTGGCGGCGGTTCTGCTCCACGTTGGTGACCATGAGGTCGCCGGCCACGCGCACCTTGTGGGTGTGGGAAAAGTCGTCCCCCAGCATGATCTGAGCGGCGATGCGCGGATTCTTCGGGTCGGAGACGTCGAGAATGGTGGTGCCGTAAGGCGGCTTCATGTGGCCGACGTAGGCGTAGCCGCCCTGCGCCACCACCTGGCCGCCGCCGGGCAGGTCGAGGTGCGCCACACGCCGGATGTTGCGGGCGAGTCGATTTGCGGCTGCGTCCATGACTTTCCTCCCGGAAGATGCGGCGGGCCGGTTGTCCCGGCCTCGTCCGGCGGCGGTTCCGCCAGTATTGGTTAAAGCCTCAACAGCGTTGGCATTCAAGCAGAATGAGCGGCGACAAGTGGGTTTTACGCAAATTGGTTAACCAATGGTGGCGAATTGGCTTCGCCAGCGCTGCTGCAGCTTCAGAGCCAGCCGAGCAGCATTGTCCCTTCGTAGAGCAGCCTGACGGCCAGCAGCGAGAGCAGCACGGCGAGGACCCGGTGGAAGATGACGTCGTTCATCTTCACCAGCACTTGCTTTCCGATCACCGTGCCGAGGAAGCCGCTGGCGATCATGGCGACGACGAGGCCGACGTAGGGCCCGTAGCCGAAGCCGAGCAGGCCGAAGGCGATCACCTTGATGAAGTGCTGCGCCACCATGCAGGCGGAGTGCGTCGCGACGTGCTCGAGGCGGCCGAGACGCATCGACTTCACCATGGCCGAGACGAAGGTGCCGGTGGCGCCAAAGAACATGGTGAGGAAGCTGGAGAAGGCGCCAGTGGCGACCACCTTGAATCGGCCAGGCGCGGTCAACGGCGGCGCCCAGACCGAATAGAGGATGAAGCAGGCGAGGCCGATGTTGAGGATCGCGGGATCGAGCTCCACGACGGTTAGACCGCCGATCGCGGCGCCGACCACGCTGCCGCCACAAAAGGGCAGCAGCACGTGCCACTGCACTTGGCCGAGCATGATGGCGGTGCGCCCGGCGTTAGAGCCGATCTGCACCACGCCATGCACCGGGATGACGGCCTGGGCCGGCATGAGAACGGCCATGACGGCGACCATCATGATGCCGCCGCCGATGCCTGCCGCCGCAGTGATGAAGGAAGTGATGGCGCTGAACACGATCAGGAACACCGACGCCGTCAGCCCGACGTCGGGGGAAACCAACCACTCGATCATTGACGTCGGAGCCCGGGGAAAGGAATTGACTTCAGCGTCTTATAACAGGGCCGGCGTCTTTTCTCATAGTCAACTGTCGGCAATCCTGCCCGGAACAGGACGCATGGCTGAAAGGCCAGCGGCTTGGCTCGGCCGCCCGTTCAGGCCGCCCGACGGATCTTCAGGCGCGTTGCGGTCACCGCGAGGCAGGCCTTGGCCGCCTCTTCCCCCTTCACCAGGAAATGCTCGAAGAAGAAGCGTCGGTGCTCGTCGGAGTCGTGGAAGTTGTGCGGCGTCAATACGGCGGAGAGCACGGGTACGTCGCTCTCCATCTGCACCTGCATGAGGGCGCCGACCACGGTGTCGGCCACGAAGTCATGGCGATAGATGCCGCCGTTCACCACGAAGGCGGCCCCGACGATGGCCGCGTAGCGGCCGCTGCGGGCGAGATCGCGGGCCAGCAGCGGGATCTCGAAGGCGCCCGGCGCCTCGAAGACCTCGACGCTCCAGGCCGGGCTCTCGCCCGCCTCGGCCGCGCGCGCCAGTTCGCGCTCGAAACCGGCCTGGCACTGGTCGACGATCTCGCCGTGCCAGCGCGCCTTCACGAAGGCGACGCGCCGGGCGCCCAGGGTGTCGTCGGAACTGCGCGAAAGGATCTGAGTCATGCCCGGCTCCTGTCAAAGAGATTGCAAAGCTGTCATGCGGGGGTGAGCTGGGCCGCGGCGGCCTCGAATGCCGGCAGGGCGCGCTCGACCATGTCGTCGGATGCCGTCAGGCAGAGGCGGAAGTATTGCGGTGTCTGCAGCACGCTGCCCGGCATCACGAAGACGTCGCGGTCGGCCAACGCATTGAAGAAGCGCTCGTCGTCGCCGCCGGGGACGCGCCCGAAGAGATAGAAGGTGCCCTCCGGCCGGACGAAGTCGTAGCCCCAGCGGCTCATGGCCCCGACCATGCGGTCGCGCCGCCGGGTGAGTCCGGCGATGTCGATGGCAAGGTTCTCGAGATCGGGAACGGCGTGCTGCATCAGGGCGCTGGCAAAGCTCCAGCCCAGCGAACACTGCGCCGCGAAGAAGGCCTCGCGCAGCGCCTTGCGATCCGCCAGCGGCATCAGCGGGGAAAGCGCCAGGTAGCCGATGCGCTGTCCCGGCGCCAACAGCACCTTGCCGTAGCTGTAGTCGATGAGCGTCCAGGGATAGACGGCCGCCGGGCTGACGAAGGCTATGCCATCGAAGCGGATGCGGCGGTAGGGCTCGTCCGACAGCAGGAAGATGCGCCTGTTGATGCGTGCCGAAGCGCGTTCCAGCAGCTCGGCAAGCGCTTCCAGCTGCGCGCGGGGATAAATACGCCCGGTCGGGTTGTGCGGCGAATTCACCACCACCATGCGGGTGCGTGGCCCGATCGCCGCGTCGATGGCCGCGAGATCGAGATCGAAGGTCCCCGGCGTGAGGGGTACCTGCACCGCGGCGACGCCCTCCGCGCTGAGCATCGAGCCGTAGCAGAACCATCCCGGCAAAGGGATGAGGACTTCGTCCCCCGCCGACAGCAGCAGGCGGAAAGCCAGTGCAATGGCGCCGAAGGCACCCGGCGTCATGGCGATGTCGTCGGGCTCGAAGCCGAGGTCGAGCTCGCGCGTCAGGCTGTCCGCCAGAAAGGCGCGCGGCTCCGCCTCGTTCGTCTTGTAGGCGTACCAGCTTTCGCTCAGCGGAACGCTGTGCTTCTGGAGGGCCTGGACCAGCCCGGGAAGCGGAAACTCCTGCGGGTTGCCGAAGGTGAAATCGCAGAGGGCCGGATCGCCCCGGCGCTCCGCGTAACGCGAATTGAAATAGAAATCCTGGACCGCCGACAGGCTTGCGGCTGCCGCGACGACGCGGTCGGAGACGACTGCGTTCATGTTGCTCTTCCCTTCGTTCCCGCCCCACGACGCCGGCGACGGTTGCGGGGGGCGGCGCCCTGCCGCGGCAGGGCCGATAGCTTGTAGTGCATTATCCGGCTGGATTGAACCAGTTCTGTTTCTGAACCCGGCGGCGGACCGAGAAGCAACGAGGTGCAATTCCCAGAGGAGCCACTAGACTGCGCCGCCATGAGCCCGGAAAGTCCCCCCTCCCCGGCCGCGCCGGAGACCCTGCCGCCCAGCGAGGCGGCCTTCGCCCGCGCCGCCGCCCTGCTGCGCGGCGGCGGGCTGGTCGCCTTCCCGACGGAGACCGTCTACGGCCTGGGCGCCGATGCGACCTCGGACGCCGCCGTGGCCGGCATCTTCGCCGCCAAGGATCGCCCGCAGTTCAACCCGCTCATCGTGCACTTCACCGACGCCGAAGCGGCAGAAGCGGAGGTCGTCTTCGACGATCGCGCCCGCCAGGTGGCCGCAGCCCTCTGGCCCGGCCCGCTCACCCTGGTGCTGCCGCGCCGCGCGGACAGCCGGCTTTCGCTGCTGTGCAGCGCCGGGCTCGCCAGCCAGGCGGTGCGCGTGCCGGCGCACCCCATCGCCCAGCGGCTCCTCCGTGAGGCGGGACTCCCCCTGGCGGCACCCAGCGCCAACGCCTCCGGCCGCATCAGCCCGACCGAGGCGGCCCACGTCGTCGCCTCCCTCGGCGCCCGCGTGCCGTTGATCCTCGACGGCGGGCCCTGTGCGGTGGGACTCGAGTCGACGGTGCTCGACCTCTCCGGCCCGCAGGCCGTGATCCTGCGCCCCGGCGCCGTGACATCGCAAGACCTGACCCCGTCAGCGGGATCGGTCCTGGAGGTCGTAGCCGCGGCGGAAGCCGGTGACTCCGGCGGCCTGAAAGGGCCAGGGATGATGGCCAGCCACTACGCCCCCGGCCACCCGGTGCGGCTGGAGGCGACGGAGGTGGCGGCCAACGAGGCGCTGCTCGCCTTCGGGCCCGAAGTGCCCGTCGGGGCGGCGGAAACCTTGAACCTCAGCCCCAGCGGAGAGCTTCGCGAGGCGGCGGCCCATCTTTTCGCCTACCTGCACCGCCTCGATTCCCTGCCGGTGCGCGCCATCGCCGTGATGCCCGTCCCGACCAGCGGGCTGGGGGCCGCCATCAACGACCGCCTGCGCCGGGCAGCGGCGCCACGGGCGAGCAGGTAGCAGGCGGCGGAGACGCGGCGCCGGCCCGCCCACACAACCGTCATTGCCGGGCTTGACCCGGCAATCCATCGCCACGCCCGCGCCGATCCTGCGAGCCGGGGAATGGACCCGCGGATCAAATCCGCGGGTGACAAGAAAGGCAGCCGTGGAGGTGGAGACTGGCCACGGCCACAGCCGCACACTAGATTGCTTGGCATGGACGCCCGCAGCCCCAAGTCCCCCGATTTCGATGGCCTGAAGCAGCGCTTGGTCGACGCGCTGGGCGCGAAGGCCGTGATCAGCGACGCCGAGACCATGGCCCCCTATCTCGCCGAGCAGCGCGGCCGCTACCAGGGAGCGGCACCCTTCGTGCTGCGCCCCGCGAGCACCGCGGAGGTGGCCACTGCCGTGCAGCTCTGCGCCGAGGCCGGCGTTGCCATCGTGCCGCAGGGCGGCAACACCGGGCTCGTCGCCGGCGCGGTGCCCCTGGCGAAGCATGGCGCGGTGCTGCTGAGCCTCGGACGCATGAACAAGCTGCGCAGCGTCGATGCGGCCGACTACTCGATCACCGTCGAGGCCGGCTGCATCCTGCAGCAGGTGCAGCAGGCGGCGGCCGAGGTGGATCGCCTCTTCCCCTTGAGCCTCGGCGCCGAGGGCTCCTGCCAGATCGGCGGCAACCTCTCGACCAATGCCGGCGGCGTGCACGTGCTGCGCTACGGCAATGCGCGCGACCTGGTGCTCGGCCTCGAGGTGGTGCTGCCGGACGGTCGCGTGTGGAACGGCTTGCGCGCGCTGCGCAAGGACAACACCGGCTACGCGCTGAAGCAGCTCTTCATCGGTGCCGAAGGGACCCTCGGCATCATCACCGCCGCCTGTCTGAAGCTCTTCCCGCGCCCGGCGGAAACGGAAGTCGCCTTCGTCGCGGTCACCGACCCCGCCGCTGCGGTCGCCCTGCTGGCGCGCGCCCGCGCCGCGACCGGCGACCGCGTAAACGCCTTCGAGCTGATTCCGCGCATCGGCCTCGACTTCGCCCTGAAGCACGTCGCGGGCATCGAGGATCCCCTGGCCGAGCGCAGCGACTGGTACGTGCTGCTGGAACTGGCCTCGGGCCGCGCCGACGGCGCGCTGCGCGACAGTCTGGAGGAATTCCTCGCCGAAGCCGTCGAGGACGGGCTGGTGAGCGACGCCGCGCTGGCCGCCAACCAGCGTCAGGCAGAATCCTTCTGGGCCATCCGCGAGGGCCTTGTCGAGGCGCAGAAGTTCGAGGGCGGCTCCATCAAGCACGACGTCTCGGTCGCCGTCTCCAAGGTGCCGGATTTCATCGCCCGCGCCAAAGCGCTGGTCGAGGCGATGGTGCCGGGCATCCGGCCGGTGCCCTTCGGGCATGTCGGCGACGGCAACATCCACTTCAATCTCTCGCAGCCGGAGGGCGCCGACCGCGCGGCCTACCTCGCCCGCTGGGACGAGGTGAACCACGCCGTCCACAGCCTGGTGGTCGAGATGGACGGCTCGATCTCCGCCGAGCACGGCATCGGCTACATGAAGGTGGCGGAGAACGCGCGCTTCAAGTCCGAAGTGGAGATCGATCTCATGCGCCGCGTGAAGCAGGCGCTCGATCCCGACGGCCTGATGAACCCCGGCAAGGTGATCGTGCCCTAACTACGCGCTTTTTTTGGCGGTGGCCGCCAGCGCGATGCCGGCGGCGATGGCCGCGATGCCGACGGCGTGGAAGGCCTGCAAGCGCTCGCCCAGGAACACGAGGGCCAGCAGCGCGGCAAAGACCGGAATGAGGTGCAGGAAGAGGCCGCCCTTGTTCGGCCCCAGCACCTCGATGCCGCGGTTGAAGCAGAGGAAGGCCAGCAGCGAAGCGAAGACCACCACGTAGGCGACGGCGAACAGCGCGCTCGGCGTCACCGGCATGGTCCGCACCATCGCGCTTTCCCAGAGATAGGCCGGCGCCAGCATGACCGTCGCCATAAGCATGGTCGCCACGAGCAGCGATAGCGGGTGCAGGCTCGCGGGCCGGCGCTTCACCAGCACGGTGTACATCGACCAGGTGAAGACGGCGACGAGCATGATGAGGTCGCCCTTGTTGAAGCTGAGCGTACGCAGCTGGCCGAGGTCGCCGCGCAGCACCACCACCGCGACGCCGAGGAGCGAGATCAGCGTCGCCAGCAGGATGCGCCCGGCAATCGCCTCGCGGAAAAGCGCCCAGGACAGGACCGGCACCAGCAGCGGACAGATGGCCACCAGCAGCGCCGCATTGGTCGCCGTGGTGTAGTTCACCGAGAGATAGAGCGCGGTATGGAAAGCCGCCATGCCGAAGAAGGCGAGCATCGCCAGACTCTTCCAGTGCCGCCGGATTTCCGGCAGGTCGCGCTTCAGCCGCGGCCAGGCGAAGGGCAGCAGAATGAGGAGCGCCAGCGTCCAGCGCCAGAAGCTCAGTCCCACCGGCGGCACCTCGGCGTGTACCAGCCGGCCGAGGAAGATGTTGCCACCCCAACAGGCCGAGGAGATGGTCAGCAGCAATGCCGCCGCCAGCGGTGAGGCCGCCAGGCTTTGCGGGGAAGGAACCGGCCGGAAGGTCACGCCGCGGGATCGCGCCTAATCGAGCTTCTTGCCGTCGAGATCGTGTTCGGCCTTGGCCTGCTCGGCCGCGCGCTGCTTGCGCTCGGCCTTGGTGCGGCCGAACTTCGTACGCCTGGCCGCGGCCTCAGCCTCTTTCTCCGCGCGCGCCCGGCGCTTCTTCACCTGCCGCAGATTGACGATCTCGCTCATGGCATCAGTCTAGCCGAGATTCCGAAGAGGTGTGAATCCTGAAAGGAAGCGCCCTCCCCCGTCGCGCGTCAAGCCGCGGCACGATGGACCCTCGCGTCAAGCGCGAGGGTGACGGAAGGAGGGCACGCGCCGCGGCGTTGCACGGAGAGCGTCGCGGCGCCTGACTCACTCCTGCGTCACCAGGTCGAGGAAGGCCAGCATGCGCTCGGCGATGAAGGGGCCGTATTCCTCGAGGGCGAAGTGGCCGGTGTCGAGGAGATGGAATTCGAGGTCCTTCAGGTCCTGCCGGTAGCCTTCGGCGAGGAAGCCGGGAAACAGCGGGTCGTTGTTGCCCCAGACCACCAGCGCCGGTGGCTGGTGCTCGCGGAACAGCGCCTGCCATTCTGGATAGAGCGCCACGTTGTTGCGGTAGTCGTAGAACAGCGCGAGCTGGATCTCCTGGTTGCCGGGCCGGTCGAGCAGGTACTGCACGTGCCAGAAGTTGTCCGGACTGATCTTCGAGGGATCCTTCGTGCCGGCGGTGAACTGCCAGACGGTCGACTCCAGCGTCAGGAAGTGGCGCATGTGGTCTGCGTTCTCCGGCGAGGGATCGGCCCAGTAGGCGCGTACCGGGTCCCAGGTCTCCGGCAGGCCTTCGTAGGCATTGCCGTTCTGGATGATGAAGCCGAGCACGCGCTGCGGGTCTGCCGCGAACATGCGGTAGCCGACCGGCGCGCCGTAGTCCATCACGTAGGCGGCGTAGCGCTCGACGCCCTTGGCGTCGAGCAGCGCGGTCATCAGGCGGGCGAAACGGTCGAAGCTGTAGTCGAAGCTGTCGACCGGCGGCATGGCCGAGGCGCCGAAGCCCGGATAGTCGGGCGCCAGCACGTGATAGCGCTCGGCGAGCACCGGGATCAGATCGCGGAACATGTGCGAGGAGGTCGGGAAGCCGTGCAGCAGCAGCACGGTCGGCCGCGCCGGGTCGCCGGCCTCGCGGTAGGCGATCTCGACATCCTCGATGACGGTCGTGCGATAGGCGACCTGCCGGCTGGGCGGCTCTGCTGCCAGCGCAGGAACCCCGGCCAAACTGGCTGCCAGCACAGCCGCAGCGGCGGCGTTGCGCAAACTCTCTTGCATCACTTGTCTCCTTGTCGGTCGGGATTGCTGATGGATTTCGGCTCAGGCCTGCGGCGCAGCTTGCCCACGCAGGGCGGCGTTCTCCGCCTGCAGGCGCTGCAGCTCGCCGCGTAGCTGCGCGAGAGCCGGCTCCAGCTCCTCCAGGGTGTAGCGCTGCGGCAGGTGCTGCGGGCAATTCCAGTCGAGCGCCGCAACGGTGATCACCACCGCGCGCTCGGGCTTTGCTTTGTAGGCCGGGTCGTGCAGGCGGGCGACCAGCTCCGGGTCGTCGGCGGCCCCGACGATGCGGGCGTGACCCCAGACCTTCAGGCGACGGCGGTTCGGGTAGTCGACCAGGATGAGGGCGACACGGCCGTCACCCTTCAGATTGCCGACGCTGAGATACTGGCGGTTGCCGCGGAAGTCTGCGTAGGCGAGCGTCGCCTCGTCCAGCACCTTCAGGAAGCCGCGCGGCCCGCCGCGGAACTGCACGTAGGGCCAGCCCGTCTCGCTCACGGTCGCCTGGTAGAAGCCGTCCCGCGCGCCGACGAAGGCTGCCTCGGCGGGCCCCAGCTTGTCGGCAGGCGCCGCCTCGGAGTCGAGGAACTTCGCGTAGCTTCCGGCCGAGCCCTGGCGGGCCTGCTCGGCCAGCACAGCGGGGGTAAAGGCGATCTCGGCAAAGGCGCGCGCCATCTCTCGGCTCCTGTCACGAGGGTGATGGAGTGAAGATGGCACCTTTCAGATCAAATAATAATACCTGCTGAATCGAACTTACTATTGTGCTACTGGGAATAATGGACCGCTTCCGCGAGCTCACCACTTTCCTGGCCGTCGCCGAGGAGGGCGCCTTCAACGGTGCCGCCCGGCGCCTGCGGCTGTCGCCGCCGGCGGTCACCCGACTGGTGACGGGCCTGGAGGAGCGCCTGGGCGTGCAGCTGTTCACCAGGACGACGCGCCGGGTGGCACTGACCGACGCCGGGGCGCGGCTGCGCGAGGATGCCCAGCGTATCCTCAGCGAGCTGGAGGAGGCCGAGACAGCCGCCGCCGGCGCCCGCGCCGAGCCGCGCGGGCACCTCAGCCTCACCGCGCCGGTGCTGTTCGGGCAGCGCTATATGGCGCCGATCCTCCGCGCCTATCTCGACGACCATCCGGCGATGACCGCCTCGGCGCTCTTCGTCGACCGCAACGTAAGCCTGCTGGACGAGGGTCTCGACCTCGCGCTGCGCATCGGCGAGCTGCCGGACTCCTCCCTGGCGACGCGGCGGGTCGGCGCCGTGCGGCGCGTGGTGGTGGCGGCGCCCGCCTATCTCGCACGCCACGGCCGGCCCCA
The DNA here is from genome assembly GCA_009377535.1 of Kiloniellaceae bacterium. Taxonomy (GTDB): domain Bacteria; phylum Pseudomonadota; class Alphaproteobacteria; order Kiloniellales; family Kiloniellaceae; genus Pelagibius. The sequence continues at coordinate 18,724 of WHTV01000048.1, read as the reverse complement.
GGCGCCGGACGAGCTCGCCGGCCACCGCCTGGTCCACGTCTCCAGCGTCGACCAGCGGCCGGCCTGGACCTTCAGCCGCGGCGGCAAGCGGCAGAGCCTGCGGCTGGCGCCGGTGCTCACGTTCAATACCCTGGAGGCGGCAATTGCGGCGGCCGAGGACGGCTGGTGCATCACCCGCGCCCTCTCCTACCAAGTGGCCGACGCGCTGGCCGCAGGGCGCCTGGTCGAACTGCTGCCCGACGCCGAGGACGCCGTGGTGCCGGTCCACCTGCTGCACGCCGAAGGGCGCATGGCGGCGGCGAAGATCCGCAGCTTCATCGATTTCGCCGCGGCGCGTCTCGCCGGCGCGGCGGACAGGATGCTGGCGCGCTAGAGGCCGGGGCAGGCTCCGCTCACGCCGCGACGATGGCGCGGTAGATCTCCGGGTCGATGGCGCCCTCGCTGCCGAGCAGCAGCACGCAGCTCGAGACGTCGAGGCCGAGGCGCGCGCGCATTTCAGGATCGCCCGAGGCGGCGATGAGGGCGACCACGCCGGCGACGGCGCACTCGCCGGCCTCGATGGCTCCGCCGCCGGCCGCGCCCGAAGCCAGCAGGCGCATGGCCGGTGCGACGGCCTCGTCGCTGATGGCGACGAAATCGGCGGCGCCGCGGGAGAGGATCTCCCAGGCGAGCAGCGAGACCTCACCGCAGGACAGGCCCGCCATGACGGTCTCCTCGCGGATCGCGACGTGGCGCGGCGTGCCGGCGCGTGCGCTTTCCAGCAGGCAGGCGGCGCGCTCGGACTCGACGATCACGAAATGCGGCCGGCGCTCGCCCAGCACCATCCACATCTCGGCGCAGACCGCCGCGGCGAGCCCGCCGACGCCGGCCTGCGCAAAGACGTGGGTCGGCGGCGCCGCACCGCAGGCCTCCAGCACCTCGCTCGCCATCAGTGTACAGCCGGCCATGACCTGGCGCGGCAGGTCGCTGTAGCCTGCGTAGGAGGTGTCGGAGACCACGAACCAGCCGTTGGCGGCGGCCTCCTCCGCGCAGCGATGGACCGAGGCGTCGTAGTCGCCGTCGATGCGCACCACCTCGGCGCCGAAGGCCTCCATGGCGCTGCGGCGCCCCTCGCTCACCTTGGCGTGGACGTAGATGCGGCAGCGGCAGCCGGCCAGCCGGGCGCCCCAGGCGATGGAGCGGCCATGGTTGCCGTCGGTCGCCGTGGCGACGGTGATGGCCGCCGCGGCCTCGGCGTAGCGGCCCTCGCGGACGTCGTCGAGCCCGACCGCATGGCCAAGCGCCGCTTCCAGCCGGCCCGCCAGCAGATGCAGCACCGCGTAGGCGCCGCCGAGCGCCTTGAAGCTGCCGAGGCCGAAGCGCGCGCTCTCGTCCTTGTAAAGCACGGCGCCGAGGTCCAGCGCGCCGGCCAGGCGGTCGAGCGGCCGCAGCGGCGTCGGCGCATAGCCCGGCCAGCCGCAGATCGCCTGCCGGGCGCGCGCCGTCATGTCAGGCGACAGCACCGCCGCCAGCGCGGCCGGATAGGGGCCCGTCTGGGCAGCAAGCCCGGCGTGCGCCGCGATGCCGGGTGGCGTGGCGAAGTAACGGTCGAGAATGGCCTGGCCCTCCTTCGCATAAGCAGCCTCGAAAGCGGGGCCGGGTGGGAAGGCCGGCATGCTATCGCCTTCGCCGGCTGGAAGGAAGGAACCGTCGCCGGCGGGCGACACCCCACGTTGCCATCCGGAGCGCCGTGCTCCATCCTTCTGCCGGACCCCGTTGCCGGTCACGGCCCAGGAGGTGGAACGACATGACCTATCAGGCGCCGATCAGCGAGATGCGCTTCGTGCTGGACGCCATCGCGGAGCTGCCGGAGATCTCCCGCCTGCCGGGCTACGAGGAGGCGACGGCCGACCTGGTGGCGGCCATCCTGGAGGAGGCCGGCAAACTGGCCGGCGACGTCATCGCGCCGCTCAACCACGCGGGCGACCGCGCGGGCTCGGTCTTCGAAAACGGCGTGGTGCGCACACCCGAGGGCTTCCAGGAAGCCTATAAGCAGTTCGTCGCCGGCGGCTGGAACGCCCTGCCTTTCGATCCCGCCTTCGGCGGCCAGGGCCTGCCCTGGAGCCTCGCCACGGCAGTGCAGGAAATGTGGCAGGCCGCCAACCTCAGCTTCGGGCTCTGCCCGCTGCTGACCGTCGGTGCGGTCGAGCTGCTGCAGGCCCACGGCAGCGAGCAGCAGAAGAGCGACTACCTCGCCAAGCTCATCTCCGGCGAATGGACCGGCACCATGAACCTGACGGAGCCGCAGGCCGGCTCCGACGTCGGCGCCTTGAAGACGCGCGCCGAGCGCGACGGCGACCACTACCTCATCACCGGGCAGAAGATCTTCATCACCTACGGCGAGCACGACCTTGCCGACAACATCGTGCACATGGTGCTGGCGCGCCTGCCCGACGCGCCGGAGGGCACCAAGGGCATCAGCCTCTTCCTGGTGCCGAAGTACCTCGTGAACGAGGACGGCAGCTTCGGCCAGCACAACGACCTGCGCTGCGTCTCGCTCGAGCACAAGCTGGGCATCAAGGCCTCGCCCACCGCGGTGATGTCCTACGGCGATTCCGGCGGCGCCGTCGGCTATCTGGTCGGCGCAGAGAACCAGGGCATGGCCTGCATGTTCACCATGATGAACAATGCGCGCCTCGCCGTCGGCGTGCAGGGCCTCGCGCTGGCCGAGTGCGCCTACCAGCAGGCGCGTGCCTACGCCTTCGAACGGGTGCAGAGTCGTGCCCTCGACGGCGGCGACGAACCCGCCAGGATCATCCGCCATCCCGACGTGCGCCGCATGCTGGCGACCATGAAAGCACGCACGCAAGCAGCGCGTGCGCTGGCCTACTGGGCGGCCGCGGCTCTCGACCGCGCCAAGGCGGAGCCGGACGAGTCGAAGCGCGCCGCCGCCCAAGCCCGCCTCGACCTGCTGATCCCCATCGTCAAGGCCTGGTGCACCGATGTCGCCTGCGAGGTCGCCTCGCTCGGCGTGCAGGTGCACGGCGGCATGGGCTTCATCGAGGAGACCGGTGCCGCGCAGCACTATCGCGACGCCCGCATCCTGCCGATCTACGAGGGCACCAACGGCATTCAGGCGCTCGACCTCTTTATCCGCAAGCTGCTGCGTGACCAGGGCACCGCCATGAACACGCTGATCCGCGATCTGCGCGTCGGCCTGCCCCCGGTCGGCGGCCCGGCGAAACTCGCCGCCCTGCGCCCGCCGCTCGCCGTCGCCATCGAAGCGCTGGAGCGCGCGACGGCTTGGCTGCTCGACGAAGGCGGCAAGTCGATCGTTGCGGGCGCCGCCGGGGCGACACCCTACCTCGCGCTCTGCGGCTCGGTGCTGGGCGGCTGGCTGCTCGCGCGCAGCGCCGTCGAGGCCGGCCGGCAGGAAGACGGTACCTTCGCCGCCGCCAAGCTGCGAACGGCGCGCTTCTACACCGAGAACCTGCTCGGCGAGACGGCGGGCCTGGCCGGCGCGGTCATCCGCGGCGCCGAGTCCACCCTCGCCTTCACCGACGACGACTTTTGATCGGCGGCCAAGATGCCCAAAGACCGTGGCGGCAGAAAATCGCCCGGCGCCGGAATGAGCGGCGCCGGGCGTTCTTGACCAGATCAAAACGCATTGATCTTGGCCGCAAGCCCCGACATCCTCTGCCAACGGCCGGCCCGGCCGCGCGGGAGACGAGAACCAAGAATTAATTTCAGGGAGCCGGCATGAGCGCCGAACGCAGCATTCTCGCCATCGATCAAGGCACCACCAGCAGCCGCGCCATCCTGTTTTCCGGCGACGGCCGGCGCCTCGGTCAGGCGCAAAAGGAGCTGCCGCAGCACTTCCCGCAGTCGGGCTGGGTCGAGCACGACGCCGAGGACATCTGGCGCGATACCCTGAAGGTGATGCGCGGCGCCCTGGAGGACGCCGGGCGCGGCGTAGAGGCCGTCGCGGCCATCGGCATCACCAACCAGCGCGAAACCACAGTGATCTGGGACCGCGCCACGGGCGAGGCCATCCACAAGGCCATCGTCTGGCAGGACCGCCGCACCGCCGGACTCTGCCAGCGGCTGCGCAGCGAAGGCGCCGAGGAAGTGGTGCGCCAACGCACCGGCCTGCTGCTCGACCCCTACTTCTCGGGCACCAAGATCGCCTGGCTGCTCGACAACGTGCCCGGCGCGCGCGAACGCGCCGAGCGCGGCGAGCTCGCCTTCGGCACCATCGACTGCTTCCTGCTGTGGCGCCTCACCGGCGGCCGGGTACACGCGACCGACGCCACCAACGCGGCACGCACCCTGGTCTTCGACATCAGGCGGCAGGTCTGGGACCCCGAACTACTCGCCCTGCTGCGCATCCCCGCAAGCCTGCTGCCGGAGGTGAAGGACAGCGACGCCGACTTCGGCGCCACCGAACCGGAACTGCTCGGCCGCGCCGTCCCCATCGGCGGCATCGCCGGCGATCAGCAGGCGGCCACCGTCGGCCAGGCCTGCTTCGAGCCCGGCATGATGAAGTCGACCTACGGCACCGGTTGCTTCGCCCTCTTCAACACCGGCGCCGAGCTGGTGCATTCGCAGCACCGTCTGCTGTCGACCATCGCCTACCGCCTCGGCGGCAAGACCACCTACGCCCTCGAAGGCAGCATCTTCGTTGCCGGGGCCGCCGTGCAGTGGTTGCGCGACGGGCTCGGCATCATCGCCTCGGCGCAGGAGACCGAGGCGCTCGCCAGGCAGGCCGACACCGGCCAGCGGGTCTACCTGGTGCCGGCCTTCACCGGACTCGGCGCACCCTATTGGGACGCCGAGGCACGCGGCGCCGTCTTCGGCCTGACCCGGGCGACCGGGCCGGCGGAGCTGGCGCGCGCGGCGCTGGAGGCCGTCTGCTACCAGACCCGCGATCTGCTGGAGGCCATGCATGCCGACGGCGCCAGCGGGCTGGAGGCCTTGCGCGTCGACGGCGGCATGGTGGCCAACGACTGGATGCTGCAGATGCTGGCCGACATCCTGGGTGTCGCCGTCGAGCGCCCGGTGGTGGCGGAGACCACGGCGCTGGGGGCTGCCTACCTGGCGGGCTTGAACCAGGGCCTCTTCGCCGACCTTGCGGCCGTCGCCTCCCACTGGCGGCGCGATGCCCGCTTCGAGCCGACGATGGCCGCCGAGGAGCGCGACACACGCTACGCCGGCTGGCAGGACGCCGTGGCCCGCGTCCGCACCCGCTAAAGCAGCGCGTTGATCAGCACGACGGTTCCAAAGCCGGCGATGGCGACGGCCGAGCAGCGGTTGATCCAGACCATGAGGCTTTCGTCGATGCGCCGGCGCAGCTCGACGACGCCGGTGCAGAGCAGGCACCACCAGAGGCCGGAACCGACGAAGATCGCGGCGACGAGGACGGCGATGTGGCGCCATTCGCCACCTTCGGCAACCACGTCGAAGGTGACGAAAAAGCCGAGGAAGGCCAGCAGCGTCATCGGGTTGGTGATGGTAAGCAGGAAGGCCGTGGCCACCGCGCCGTGGGTCGGCGTCGGGGCATCGGGAGGGATCGAGGCTTTCAAAAAGGTCCTGAGGCCCAGCAGGATGAGAAAGATGCCGCCGCCGAGACGCAGTTGATCCTCGAAGCCGAACAGCAGGTCCGCCACCGAGGAAAGCCCGGCGCCCGCCACGCCTCCGAAGACCGCATCGGCGAGGGCCGCGCCGAGCCCCGAGAGCAGCCCGGACTTCAGGCCATGGTTGAGAGTGTGGCGGATGCACAGCAGGCCCACGGGGCCGACCGGCACGGCCATGGCGAATCCGATCGCCAGGCCCTTGAAGAAGAGGATCATAGAGAACACGGCAGCTACGGCACCCTGAGAACAGCTGACCACCGATGACCCACGGTTTGTGGAAGGCGGTGGCCCCAAGGGCATAACCGTATCGCGTGAAATTGTCATTACCGGCGGCGCCCTGGCCGAGGCGAAACCCACATTTGCCGACGGGCGGGCGAGATGCTGGATTCCTTTAGCCGCCTGTGGGTACCATCAAGGGCGAGGCATGGGGGAGAGAGGACTTGGCTGGAGGCGCGGATGGTTGAGCGGACGATGGAGAGCGTGCGGATCCCGATCGACGAGATCTACGTGCCCGTGAAGCGAAAGAGCACCCTGAACCAGGAGCAGGTCGAGGCCCTCGCCCAGAGCATCATGGAAGAGGGCCTGAAGCTGCCGATCTCCGTGCGCCAGGGCAACGGCCGCTACGTGCTGGTGAACGGCCTGCACCGCCTCGAGGCCTGCCGCGCCCTCGGCGAGGAGTCCATCGAAAGCATCATCGTGCGCGCCCGCCAGCACTGAGCCGGCCACCCCGCCATCTGGGAACCCCGTTCGAGATTCCCCGGTGCGTTGTCTTACTGGGCTTCGGCGAGCAGGGCTATGATGCGGTTGTAGAGTCGCTCGTCTCGCTCGGCTGCCTGGGTGATGGCGTTGTATTCCTCCACCGACAGTCCCTTGCCCTCTATCTCACCGATCATCTCGTCGGTGGCCTGGACGGTCATGGCTTCGGCCTCTGCCTCGCTCCCAGCCTGATTGATCTTCGGCTGCCAGGCGCGGTCGATCTCTTGCACCTTCAACACGGCGGCAGCATAGGATTCGAGCTGGGCCTCACTGAAGGCGGAGCCCTCAGGCTGGACGAACTGCTGCGGATCGTTCTGCGCAAGGACCGCCTGCGCAGGCAGCAGACCACCCGCGAGTGCCAGCGGCACGACGAGGACGCCAAGGCGGCGGGCGAGATGGTGTCTGCACGGCATCGTCTTTCCCCTCTTTCGATCAATAGGATGGGGAGGAAGTGTGCCATCCCTGGAAATTGGCCAGCGGATGTCCTTGCCGGGAGTCAATCGGGAACCGGCGGGAGGGACCGGCGCACACTTCCTCGTTGCGTTATCCAATGGACGTCGCCGCGCGCCGCCTATTCCGGCAAAACCTCGAAATGTCACGATTCCTCCTGTTGTCACGCCCCGCGGACTGTGGTCCGATCCGATCGATCGGGCATTTGCACCCTTCGACCGACCAGCCGGGAGCCTGCATGCGAAGCTGCCTGTCCGCCCTCCTGCTGTGTACCCTGACGCTCTTCTCGGCTGCTGCCGCCGCAGCGGAAACGCTTGAGCGGATACGCGACAGCGGCACCCTCAAGCTCGGCTATCGCCAGGACGCGGCGCCGTTCTCCTTCGCCGACAGCGAGGGCCTGCCCGCCGGTTACTCGCTCGCGCTCTGCGAGGTCGTGGCGAAGGCAGTCCGCAGCCATCTTCAGCGCGAGGACATCAAGGTCGAATACGTTCTGGTGACCGCGGAAACGCGCTTCGACGCGGTGCAGTCCGGCGAAATCGACCTGCTGTGCGGTGCCTCCAGCATCACCCTGGAGCGGCGCAAACAGGTCGACTTCAGTCTCTTGACCTTCGTGACCGGCTCCAGCGTACTCTACCGCAAGGACGGGCCGGCGAACTTTCTGGATCTCGTCGGCCAGAAGGTCGGCGTCCACGGCGGCACCACCACCGAGGAGGGCCTGATACGCGCCCTGCAGGAGGCCGGCATCGAAGCGGAAGTCGTTGCGGTCGAAAGCCATGACGAAGGCCTCCGCGCGCTGGAAGCCGGCGAGGTCGCCGCCTACTTCGCCGATCGCGCCATTCTGGCGATGCTCGGCAGGGACGCCGAGCGGCCTGAGAACCTGGTGCTTTCAGACCGCTTCTTCTCCTACGAGCCCTATGCCCTGGCCCTGCAGCGCGGCGACAGCGATTTCCGCCTGCTGGTCGACGCCGCTCTGGCACGGCTCTACCGCTCGCAGGAGATCGGCAGGATCTATCAGGCGAACTTCGGCAACACCCAGATGAGCGACCTGCTGCGCGCCACCTTCACCCTCCAGGCCCTGCCGGAATAGTGCCGATCTACCGCGTAATGAAGAGCGGGCCGGCCGCGCGGCGCTGCTCCCAACCGCGCCGCTCGAGTTCCGGGTCCTCGTGCGCTTCCTGCGGATAGCCGAGGCAGAGGTAGGCGACCAGGCGCCAGCTTTCCGGCACCGCCAGGTCGCGGGCGACCTCCTGCGGGTCGAGGATCGAGACCCAGCCGAGGCCGACGCCGGCCGCGCGCGCGGCGAGCCACAAGGTATGCACGGCGCAGACCGTCGAATACTGCAGCGTCTCCGGCATGGTGCGGCGGCCGAGCCCCTGGCCCTGGCCGGGATCGATCTCCGCAAAGACGGCGAGCTGCTCGGGGGCGTCTTCCAGGCCGGCAAGCTTCAGGCGTGCATAGAGCGCGGCACGCGCGCCGCTGTAGTCGGCCAGCGCCTCGGCGTTGGCTGCCGCGAAGTTCTCCCGGACGCAGGACCGCAGCGCGGGGCTGGTGACCCGCACGAAGCGCCAGGGCTGGCTGAGGCCGACGCTCGGCGCCAGTTCCGCGAGGCCCAGCAGGCGCTCCAGCAGGCCCGCCGGCAGGGTATCGCGTCGGAAGCGCCGCACGTCGCGCCGCCAGGCGAGGAGTGCTTCGAGCTGCGCCTGGAAGGCCGGCCCGAAGATCGGCTCACCGTCGGCGCCGGCAGGAAGGATGTTCGAGTCGGTCGTCATCGTCCGCACTATCCGATCCGCTTTACCGCGCCGCAAGCGCGGGGCACCCGCCGACATGAAAAACAACGAATTGTGAAGAGACTCAGCCGGCGGCAGGGTCGCAGCCGGCGACCGCCTAGCCGGCCAGCTTGGACTGCCGGCCGTGCCGCTGCAGGTAGTCGAGCCCGGCCGTGGTCACGCCGACCAGCGGATCGCCGCCCGCTTCCGCCCGCCGCTCGACCAGCCCGCGGTCTACGGCGTCCTCCCATACCGGCAGGCGCGGGCAGGAGGTGCGCCAAGCCTCCATGACCTCGGCATAAGGGCGCGGCCGGCGGGCCACCCACTCGACGAGATCGAGGATAAGGGGTTCAAGATCTTCGGACATGGGGACACTCCCGAGAATCGCGGCTACTTATTATAGCACGGAAGCGGGAGAGGACCCCATGCTGCTACGGCGACCCTCGCACAAGAAATGATTTTCAGCTTTGCGAGGAATGCCCCCGCAAAACCTAGGCATAGACGCGGCGCGGTCCGCTGGAGCTCCGGTCCGCGCGTTCCGTCTTTGGTCGAAACCCCGCCCCGCACGCCCGGAAGAAATAGGGACACGCTTCGATGTGCGGCGAAGCTTCGAACCCCGGCGAAGACATAGCCTTCCTGTCAATCGCGGGACAGAACCCTGAAGATCACCTCGTCACGCTGAGCCATGACCTTGACAAAGACCAAAACCCAGGCGGCCCTGCTGCCCGAACTCCTGCTGCTCGGCCTGCTCGCGCTGCTGTGGGGGTCTTCTTACCTGCTGATCCGCGTGGCGCTCGACGGCCTGCCGCCGGTCACGCTGATCGCCCTCCGGGTCAGCCTCGCGGCGCTGGTGCTGCTGGCCGTGGTGCGCTGGCAGGGGCACCGTCTGCCGCGCGACTCGGCCAGCTGGCGCGCCCTCTTCGTGCAATCGCTGCTCAACGCCACGGCGGCCTGGACGCTGCTCGCCTGGGGCCAGCAGTATGTCGATAGCGGCCTCGCCGGGGTGCTGAATTCGACCTCGCCGGTTTTTGTATTTTTCATCACCCTCCTGGTCACGCGCCATGAGACGCTCACGGCGTTGAAGCTGGCCGGCGCGCTGCTCGGCGTGGCCGGCGTGACGCTCATCATCGGCGTCGATGTCCTGGCGGGGCTGGGCCGCCAGGTGGCGGCCCAGCTCGCCGTGCTGCTCGGCGCCTTCCTCTATGGCTGCGCCGCCATCAGCGGCAAGCGCTTCGGCCATCTGCCCCCGACCGTGACGGCCGCCGCAGTGATGCTCTGCGCCTCCGCCGTCCTGCTGCCCGCCGCTCTCGTCATCGACCGCCCCTGGACCCTGCGGCCGACGGCGCTCTCGCTGCTCGCGGCGACCATCCTCGCGGTGTTCTGCACGGCCCTCGCCCTGCTGCTCTATTTCCGGCTGGTGCGCACGCTGGGCTCCATGGGGGTGGCCAGCCAGGCCTACCTGCGCGCCGGCGTCAGCGTGCTGCTCGGCGTCCTCCTGCTCGGCGAAACCTTCCGGCCGAGCGTCGGCCTCGGCCTCCTGGCGGTCATCCTCAGCGTCGCCGCCATCAACCTGGCCTGGCCGAGGCGCCGGTCTGGGCCGTGAAACCGGCCGAAAACATGACATTTCCAGAGATGCCGCGGCATTTTATGTGCGATGCAACATAACTCTGCTTGACTTTAATCCTGGATAGGCGCATCTAGCGGCCATCGGCGTCTCGCGATCGCGCGAAGGGCGGCCTCCTGGCGGGGCTGCCCCTCATCATGAGACCCCTCATATCCCAATGATTTCCGTTTGCTCCAGGTGCGCGTGGATGACGGCAACGCGCTCACCGGCGTTTTCGCTTGCCCAGACGGCAGGCACGCCTGGCGCAGAAGGACTCTGTTCGTGAATACCGCTTCTCCCCTTATCGATACCCAGACCGTTACCCCTGCCGCCGACGGCACGGCCTTCGCCGACCTCGGCCTCGCGGAGCCCCTGCTCCGCGCCCTGGCAACATCGAACTACTCGACGCCGACGCCGATCCAGGCGCAATCCATTCCCGCCCTGCTGCAGGGCCGCGACATGCTGGGCCTGGCACAGACCGGCACCGGCAAGACCGCAGCCTTCGCCCTGCCGATCCTGCAGCGTCTTTCGGAACAACAGGAGCACGTCGGCCCGAAGGCCGTGCGCGCCCTCATCCTGGCGCCGACCCGCGAACTCGCCGTGCAGATCAGCGATTCCTTCAAGACCTACGGGCGGAACCTGCGCCTGCGTCAGGCCGTCATCCTGGGTGGCGTCTCGCAGGGCCCGCAGGTACGTGCCCTCTCGCGCGGCGTCGACATTCTGGTCGCCACGCCCGGGCGCCTCATGGACCTGCTGAACCAGCGCCACGTGCGCCTCGACAAGGTCACCCACCTCGTTCTCGACGAGGCCGACCGCATGCTCGACATGGGCTTCATCCGCGATGTGCGGAAGATCGTCGCCCTGCTGCCGGCCCGCCGGCACTCGCTGCTGTTCTCCGCCACCATGCCGACGGAAGTGGCCAAGCTCGCCGCCGAGCTGCTGCACAACCCGGTGCGCGTCGAGGTGACGCCGCAGAAGATCGCCGTCGAGCGCATCGAGCAGTCGGTCTACCACGTCTCCTTGGCCGAGAAGCGCGACTTGCTGGAAAAGCTGCTGGGCGATCCCATGTTCAGCCGCGTCATCGTCTTCACCCGCACCAAGCACCGCGCCAACCGCGTGGCCGAGCAGTTGGAGAAGGTCGGCATCAGTTCCGACGCGATTCACGGCAACAAGTCGCAGAACGCGCGCCAACGCGCGCTCGACGCCTTCCGTTCAGGCCGTGCGCGGGTCCTGGTCGCCACCGACATCGCGGCACGCGGCATCGATGTGCCGGGCATCACCCATGTCATCAACTACGAGCTGCCGAACGAGCCGGAGAGCTATGTCCATCGCATCGGCCGCACGGCGCGTGCCGGTGCCGGCGGCGCGGCAATCTCCTTCTGCGACGCCGATGAGCGCGGCATCCTGCGAGACATCGAACGCCTGACCAAGCAATACCTGACGGTGATCGGCGCGGCACCGGCCAACGACGTCCGCACGGCCCGCCGCCCCCCCCAGGGCCGCGGCCAGAACCGCAGCGAGCGGGCGCCGCGCGGCGACCGCCCGGCACAGCGGACCGACGGGCAACGCAACGGCGAGGCCAACGATTCGCAAAAGCAGGGCCAGAAGAAGCGCAGCTACAAGGGTCTTGAATCCGGTCGCGGCGCGGCCGGCGAGAAGCCCGGCAACGGCGGCCAGCGGCCCTTCAACAAAGGCAACCGCCGTCCCCAGGGCGGCAGCGGCGGCCGCCGGTCCAACCAGGGCCGCTCCTCCGCCGCCTGATCCCCGGCGCATAAAGACGGTTAAGGGCCGCCCCTCGAGGCGGCCCTTAACCATTGTGCCACAAGGCCACCGCGGCCTACCTCGAACGTCCCCTCCGAAAGGCCCTCACCAGCGCGCCATCGCATTGGCGGAACCTGCATTTCACGATAGAATGCGGACAAGCCGCAAAAGCGGTCGCTAGGGCGCTACCGCAGCAGGGCCGCGCCATAGGATTGTTGGATACAGGGAAGTCTAGGACGATGTCTGCCCTTCGCCTCATTGCCGCGGCAGTGATTGCAGTTGCGGTAGCTGAGCCCGTCCGCGCCGGAACGCCGGAGGTCTGCACCGAGGCTGCCGGCGCGCTCACCATGGATCTCTACAGCGTCGCGCTGGCGCGGCTGGACGATTGCCTCGCCCTCGACGCGCTGAACCGCAAGCAGCGCGTCGAAGCTTTGGCGCAGCGCGGCGACGCAAACTTCGCGCTGGACGAGAACGACCTCGCCATTGCCGACTATGAGCGCGCGCTGGAGCTTGGCGGGCCGGACCTGAACATTCTCATCTCGCTCGGCCGCGTGTACTTTCATGCCGAGGACAACGAGACGGCGCTGGCCGTCTTCGACCGCGCCCTCGCCATCGATCCCGAGTCCGCGCAAGCGCACTATTTTCGCGGCGTCGCGCTCTACGAGCAGGACCGCCTGCACGAAGCCGTGGTCGCCCTGGGCAGGCACATCGCGCTCGACCCGGAGTCCGCCGAGGGCTACTTCTACCGCGCCTCCAGCCTGGCGGGCATGCAGCGTTTCGAGGAAGCCCTCGCCGGCTTCGGCAAGGCGATCGCGCTCACCCCCTTCGACGGCTGGGCCTTCGCCCAGCGCGGCGTGACCTACCTGGAATTGGGCGACCCCCGGCGCGCGCTGCTCGATTTCGAGCAGATGATCGAGCTCGACCCGGAGAGCGCTTCCGGCTACAGCCGCCGCAGCGACGCCCTGCGCGACCTGGACCGCATCGAGGACGCCCTGGCCGACATCGAGACGGCCCTGCGGCTGGCCCCCGACCATTCAAATTACTTTGTCCAGCGCGGTATCCTGCGCCTGGAGCAGAAGCTCTACGCGGAAGCCAGGACGGACTTCCACGCGGCGCTGCGGATCGATCCTCGGAATGCCTGGGCCTACAACAATCTCGGCAACAGCTTCTTCGAACAGGGACGCCATGCGGAGTCCCTTCCGTTGTTCTCGGAAGCGCTGGCCATCGATCCCGAATACGGCATCGCGCTGTTCAACCGGGGCCTCGTCAGCTTCCGCAGCAACGACCTGGAGCCGGCGCTGGCCGACTTCGATGCGGCGGTCCGCCTGATGCCGGGCCACAGCGCCGCCGTCTACATGCGCGGCAGGACCCAATATTTCCGCGGTGACGACGCAGCGGCGCTCGCCGATCTCGGCCGCGCCATCACGCTCGCCCCCGGCGACGGCGACAGCTATGTCGCCCGCGGCCTGATTCACCACGACCGCGACGATTATGCGGCGGCGCTCGTCGACTACGACCGCGCGCTGGCGGCCGAACCGCAACTTGTCTGGGCCATGGCGCAAAAGGGGCGCGCGCTTATCGACATGGAGCGCTATGTGGAGGCGGCCGAGGTGCTCAGCGCCGCGGCCGCCCTGGCGCCCGACTACGACATGGTGCACTACCGCCTCGGCAATGCCCATTTCCTGCTCGCGGACTACCAGCAGGCGGTGACCGCCTATGAGCGCGCCGTCGCCCTGGATCCGGAAGACAGCCGCTTCCTGCTGCAGCGGGGACGCGCCCTCTCCGAACTGGCGCGCTACGACGCTGCCTTGGCCGATCTCTCGGACGCCATCGACATCGATCCCGATTCTATCGATGCTTTCGTCTACCGCGGCCAGGTCCTGGCCGGGCAGAAGCTCTTCGGTGAAGCGCTGGCCGATTTCGACCACGCCGTGATGCTCGCGCCGAAGGACCCCTGGCCGCTCAACACCCGCGGACTCGCCCTTTCCGACAGCGGCGATTACTCCGCCGCCATCGTCGACTATTCCGCCGCCATCGAGCGCGACAAGGGCTACTTTCCCGCCTACCACAACCGCGGCCTCGCCTACCACGAACTGCGAGACTTGGCGCAGGCGCTGGCCGACTTCAACGCGGCCGCCAAGCTGCAGCCGGACGACGCCGACGTCTTCTTCGCGCGCGGCGACGTGCACTACGACATGGGCGAATACCGGCTGGCCATCGATGACTACAGCGCAGGTCTGCGGCTCGACCGGGAAGCCGCCTGGGCGCTGTGGTCGCGCGGCCTGTCCCACGCGCAGCTCAACGACACAGACGCCGCCCGGCAGGATCTCGACGGCGCGCTGGAGTTGGTCACCGACGCCGAGCGCGAGAACATGGCGGCCGAGACCTGCAGCGCGTTGATCGGCCAGGGCAGCATGGCCCTCTCGCTGCGCTACTGCGCCAGGACGGTGTCGCAGTAAAGCGCGGGGCGGTATCACCGCCATGTGATCGGCTGGTGTGCTGCAAGGACCGGCGGGCGCATGGACGCCGTCCGGCGATGTGTTAGGCTCTGTCTGCAATGGACAGGCCCGAGCAAGGGCCGGACAATCGGGAGGAAAGCCTATGAGGCTTGCGTTGATCCCCTGCCTGGCCGCCATTGCGGCCAGTCTGCTGCTGGCGTCTGGCGCCAGTGCGCAGACCGTGAAGATCACCCCGCTCGGCAGCCATGCCGGCGAGTTCTGCCGTTTCGATCGCGCTCTGGTCCTGGAGGACCCCAACGGCACGCGTCTGCTCTACGACGTCGGGCGCACAGTGCGCGGCGCCGAGGACGCGCGCCTTGGCAGCATCGACGCCGTGCTGCTCAGCCACGTGCATGGCGATCATCTGGGCGACCGCCACCAGTCCGGCCCCGAGGCCGGTAGCTGCGGCGATCCCGACGTTTCGGTGGTCGACGCGCCGACCTCCGGCACGGTGCTGATCACCGTCGCCAAGAACGCCAAGCTACTGGTCGGCGGCGAGATGGCCTCTTTTTTCATGAAGAAGGTCGCCAAGGCCGGCGGCAAGGCGACCCAGGTGCAGCTGGTGCGCTTCGGGGGCGAGCGCGACGTGAACAGCGTCACCGTCTACGGCGTGCCGGCGGTGCATTCCAACGGCCTCAGCCCGGAGTTCCTGGAAGGCGCTCATGGCCACGCGCTGGAGGAAAGCGGCCTGACTGCCTACCTCGGCCCGCCCGGCGGCTTCGTGGTGGAGTTCACAAACGGCCTGACGATCTACCTCTCCGGCGATACCGGCCACACGGCCGAGCAGGACGCGGTGGTGCGGCGGCGCTTTGGTGCCGAACTGGCGGTAATGAACATCGGCGGCGTCTTCACGACCGGTCCGACCGAGGCCGCCTTCGTGATCAACGAGCTGGTGCAGCCGGCCGCGGTGATCGCCTCGCATGCCAACGAGGAAGCGACCGCCGGCGGCCAGGTGAAGCCCGGCACCAAGACGGCCAGCTTCATCGCGGCGACCAAGGTGCCGGTGCACCTCCCCTTGAGCGACCGCACCATGGAGTTCGACAGCGGCGGCAACTGCGTCGGCGGCTGCTCGTAATCCGCCGGCAGGGTTAGCTCCGAAGGCCGGCGGCCCGCGCCAGCAGGGGCCGCTGCAGCGGCGGCAGATGGCCGAGGGTCCAGAGGGCCAGGTTGCGCAATGCCACGGCGGCCGGGTGGGTCGCCTGCACGGCGGCGAGCGCGCGCTCGCTGGCGGCGATCCAGCGCCGACCCACGGGATGGCGCTCGGCCGTGTAGCCGGCGAGGTCATCCTCGGCGAAGCGGCGGGCGAAGGCCGCGGCGTCCTCGATGCCGAGGTTCATGCCGCGCGCGCCGACCGGGGAGTGCACATGCGCCGCATCGCCGCCGAGGAAGACCCGCGCGGTCTGGTAGCGCGGCGCCTGGCGCACCGGGATGCGGAAGCTGTCACTGCGCAGCACGCGGGTGACGCGGTAGTCGCCGGGGATCCGCGCGAGGGCGTCCTCGGTGTTCGACACCGCGCGGAAGCGATCGGGACCGATCGGGATGATGAAGCCGACGTTGCCGCCGCGCTGCAGGAACAGCTGCGCCGTGCCGGCCTCATAGGGCCAGTCGGCGATCTCCGCATCGGCGATGCTCCAGGTCCGGTCATGGGTGTAGCCTTCGAAGCCGAGGCCGAGGCTGTCGCGCACCCGGCTGTGTGCTCCGTCGGCGCCGTAGACCATGTCGTAGCTTGCCTCCTCCCGCCCGCCCGGGCCCTGCAGCACGACTTCGACCCGGTCACCGGCCTCCCTCAGCTCGGTGAGCGCGGTGTGCCGCTCCACCGTCCCGCCGAGCCCGGCGAGCACCTCGGCCAGGACGCCCTCGGTCTCGCTCTGCGGCAGCGATAGCAGGAAGTTGAAGCGGTGTTGCAGCGTGGAGAAGCGGACGACTCCGAGCTCTTGCCCGGCGAAATAGATATGGCCGCAGGGAATGCGCAGGCCCTTGGCCAGCAAGCGCCCCGTGGCCCCCGAGGGCTCCAGCAGCTCGAGGCTGTGCGGCGCGATGCCGACCGCCTTGCTGAGCGGCGTCGGCCCCTCGTTGCGATCGACGATGCGCGCAAGCAGGCCGCGCCGCGCCAGCTCGACCGCCGCGGTGAGGCCGGTCGGCCCGGCCCCGACGACGAGGATGCTGGGACTCTCTGACATGTCAGGAAGCTTCAGGAATATTGGCGAAACCGTCAAGCGCCAGTGAATTGGCCGTTGCAATCGCCAGGCAACGGCAGGAGGGTTTCTCGCCGCGGCAGTGGCCGCAGAGTCGGACGACACGAGGGAGCGACAGTGACACAAGGCAGGATCTTCGTTGGAATCGGCGGCTGGACCTTCGAGCCGTGGCGCGGCGTGTTTTATCCCGAGGGCCTGGTGCAGCGCCGCGAGCTGGAATTCGCCAGCCGCGCCCTCACCTCCATCGAGATCAACGGCACCTACTATTCGACCTTCAAGCCGGCGAGCTGGGCGAAATGGCGCGACGAGACGCCGGAGGGCTTCGTGTTCTCGGTGAAGGCCTCGCGCTACTGCACCAACCGCAAGCAGCTGGCGGAGGCCGGCGAATCCATCGCGCGCTTCGCCGCCCAGGGCCTCGATGAACTGCAGGGCCGCCTGGGGCCGGTGAACTGGCAGTTCATGGAGACCAAGAAGTTCGACGCCGAGGACATCGACGCCTTCCTGAAGTTGCTGCCGCGCGAGGCCGCCGGCCTGCCGCTGCGCCACGCCCTGGAGGTGCGCCACCCCAGCTTCCAGGACCCGCGCTTCTACGACCTTGCCCGCCGTCACAACGTCGCCGTCGTCTATGCCGACCACGACCGCTTCCCCACCATCGACGAGCCGACCGCCGACTTCACCTACGCCCGCCTGATGCGGACCCGGGAAGACGAGGCGACCGGCTACGACGCCAAGGAACTCACCCGCTGGACCAAGCAGGCCAAGACCTGGGCCGAGCGCGGCGACGCCTTCGTCTATTTCATCTCCGGTGCGAAGCAGCGCAACCCGGCGGCCGCGCAGGCGCTGATCGAGCGAGTGACTGGGAAGTAGCGGAGGCGCCCCTCAGCCGCATTTTTCGATTGTTTCGAGAAGGTCGGCCTTGGTAAACGGCTTGGACAGCACCGCATTGGCGCCCAGCCGCCGCGCAGCGTCCAGAATCGGCATCGCGCCGATGCTCCCGCCGCCGGTCATGGCGATGATCCTGACCTCCTGATTGCGCTGCCGGAGTTCCAGGATTGTCTCAATGCCCTCCTTGAAGGGCATCAGGATGTCCGTGATGACGAGATCGACCGGGTGCTTGTGGAACAGCTTCAACCCCTGCTGTCCGTCTTCGGCCTGGAGCACTTCATAGCCCGCCGCCTCGAGCATCGATGTGACGGTGGCGCGCACGAGCTCGTCATCATCGATGACAAGGGCCCGCCCCTTCTGCGAGCCGGTTGTGGAGTTCGTGTTCATCGCACTGTCACTCTCTCGTCAGGGATCCTGTCTTGGCCGCCTTCCTATCCGGAGCGGTCTGGTTGCTGGACGTCCATCTGCGTTGCCACGGGAGCGTCGAGGCTGGCGCGAACCTTGCGCGCCAGAGCGTCCTTTGCGAAGGGCTTGGGCAGGAAGTTGACACCAGTCTCGAGCCGGCCCTGGTGAACAACGATGCTTTCGGCATAGCCGGAGATAAATAGCACCTTCGTATGTGGGAAGACTTCCCGCACCTTTCCGGCCACCTCGCGGCCGTTCATGCCGCTGGGCAGAACAACGTCCGTCAGAAGGAGGTCAAGGTGAGAAATTTTCTGCAGGCTTCTGAGGGCCGACGGCCCGTCCGATACCTGCAGCACTCGATAG
Source organism: Kiloniellaceae bacterium (assembly GCA_009377535.1). Classification (GTDB taxonomy): domain Bacteria; phylum Pseudomonadota; class Alphaproteobacteria; order Kiloniellales; family Kiloniellaceae; genus Pelagibius. The sequence continues at coordinate 430 of WHTV01000048.1, read as the reverse complement.
CCCAACGACTCGAGAGCCGCCGTCGTGAATTCGGCCACGTCGGAATCGTCCTCGACGACGAGAATCGTCTCGCTTCCCCGCGGCGGCGCACCCGTAGGCGCAAGCTGCGGCTCAGGACTGCCGAGTCCCGCAGCCACCGTGCGCGGCAGATAGAGTTTGACGGTGGTTCCCTGCCCGACTTCGCTATAGATCCTGATGTGCCCGCCTGACTGCTTTGCAAAGCCGTAAGCCATGCTGAGGCCGAGCCCGGTCCCATGGCCCTGCGGCTTGGTCGTAAAGAACGGCTCGAACACGCGTTCAAGAACCTCCGGCGCAATGCCGGTCCCGCTATCGCTGAGCGAAATCATGGCGTGCGGACCCGGCGCGACATCCGGATTGCGCGCCGCATAGTCGTCATCGAGGTTCACGTTGGCCGTCTCGATGGTGAGCT
>WHTV01000047.1 GCA_009377535.1 Kiloniellaceae bacterium | reverse complement strand
GATGATGTGGCGCGGCGTGGCCGAAGCGATGGCCGAGAGGACGACGGGGGCAGGGACGGTCGCCGGACGGCCGGCATGGTGGGCGAGCGGCGCCTCGAAATCGAGCATGCGGCGGAGTCCTATCCCAGAAAACGGGTTTCTCTAACCTCTACGCGCTCTGCGAGCGTCGGGTTTCAGCGCCCGTTAACGCCAGATTAAGCACGGCTCTTAACCGGAGGCTAGCCCAATGGCGCTACCATACGTCGGCTCAGGAAGAGCGGTCTGTTACCACGACCTGGTAGGTAGCCTTGGATAAGTGGTTCAAATGTATGGTATTCGCGGCCATCGCGTTCACCCTCGGCAGCGCGCCGGCCGGGGCGGCGGACCTCGTGACGACCCACCCCGACCACTATGCGCGCCCGGGCGCGTCCCTGCAGGGCAGCGGATCGTCGATCCTCGGCCGCACCAAGCAGGCGCGCGCCGGCTCCCGCGTGATCGTGAGCGACGGCGGCGCGCTGGTGGAGAACTGGATCATCAACGCGGATCTCAGCCGGGCCTGCAACAAGCGGCTGTTTCGCCAAAAACGCGATCAGTACCTCATCGGAGTCGTCGAGGGACGCACTTACGGGGCGGCGGTGGGCGGCCACGGCAGCCTCGTCGACCGGGTCAAAATGGCTGAAAGTCAGGTGGTTTACCTGTTTCGCGGCCAGGGCACGACGGACTGCCGGGTCTATCACCGCACCCGCTAGCGGGCTTCAGGAAATTTCGACGTTTCGTTAACCTTTTGTTTACCATGCGGCTTCAATACTGAAATCACGGTTCATCGACCGTCTCCTGATATTGATTGCATCGACCTCTCGAAAGCCCCGCCTTCCCCGGCGGGGCTTTTTTCTTGGCCCGCGCGGTTCTTTGGGCGGCGACTTGCCGCGGCGGGGCGCGGGGGCTAGATAGGATGGGCTTCGGCCTCCGCAAACGCCTTGGACGCAACGACCATGAGATCCGTCAGAATTTTTGCCGCCCTGCTGGGCCTGCTCCTGCTTTCGGCCTGCTTTGCGCCAAGCAAGTCCGATCTCATCAAGAAGGCGGCCGGTGCCAAGTCGCGCGCCGATCTCGAGGCCGCGCTGGGCGAGCCGAGCGACGTGTCCAAGGTCGGCCCGATCGAGAAGTGGACCTATGTCGCTTCCGACGGCTCGGTGGTCTTCGTGCTGGCTGGCGACACCATCACCTTCCAGGCGACGGGCGACCGCTAGCGGTCGTCCCCAACAAGGTGCGACAGTGCCGTTTCGAAGGACGGGACGGCAGATTGCCAAGATTAACGGGCTTATGGCACAAGTGCCCTGCAAAGGCATCCGCTTCGCAGACTGGGAGAACGGCGCTTGAAGGTCATTGATGGTATCCGGCGGACCCTTGGCGGGGTTCTGCTCGGCGGACTCCTGCTGCCCTTGGCGGCCTGCGCGCAGAGTCAGCCGGACGGGCCGGCGGCGGGCGACTTCGACAGCTGGCTGGCCGGCCTGAGGCAGGAGGCCATCGGACGCGGCATCCGCGCCTCGACGCTGGAGACCGCCCTGGCAAGGCTGCAGCCGCTCGAGGCGGTGATCGAGCAGGACCGCAGCCAGCGCGAGTTCACCCTGACCTTCACCCGCTACATGCGCGGCGCCATCACCGAAAGTCGGGTGGAGAAGGCGCGCCGCCTGCTGCAGGAGAATCGCCCGCTGCTGGAGAAAGTGGCCGCCGAATACGGGGTGCAGCCACACTTCCTGGTGTCCTTCTGGGGTCTGGAGAGCAATTTCGGGGAGCACACCGGGGGCTATTCCGTGGTGGCGGCGCTGGCGACCCTGGCGCACGAAGGCCGCCGGCACGACTTCTTCCGCGCCCAGCTGCTCGACGCCCTCAAGATCCTCGACGAAGGCCACATCAGCGTCGGCGAGATGACCGGTTCCTGGGCCGGTGCCATGGGCCAGCTGCAGTTCATCCCCTCGACCTTCGTGAATTTTGCCGTCGACTACGACGGCGACGGGCAGCGTGACATCTGGCACAGCCTGCCGGACGTCTTCGCCTCGGCGGCCAACTACCTGTCGCAGGAAGGCTGGCGCGGCGACCGCACCTGGGGGCGCCAGGTCACGCTGCCGCCGGGGTTCGACTACAGCCTCGCCAGCCTGTCGGTGAAGAAGCCGCTTGAGGAGTGGGCTGCCTACGGCCTGCGCGACGCCGACGGCGGCCCGCTGCCTGTGGTCGACGGCATGGAAGGCGCCTTGGTGCTGCCGGCCGGCCACCGCGGACCGGCTTTCCTGGTTTACGAGAATTTCAACACCATCCTGGTATGGAACCGCTCGATCCTCTATGCGATCTCGGTCGGTCACCTGGCCGATCGCATCGACGGCGCGCCGCCGCTCAGCGCGGCCGCGCTGCCGGACGAGGAAGCGGTCAGCCTGAAGGCGATCGAGGAGATGCAGGCGCTGTTGAACGCCCTCGGCTTTGACGCGGGCGAGCCGGACGGTCTGGTCGGCCCGAAGACCCGTGAGGCCTTGCGCGCCTACCAGACGGCCGAAGGCTTGCCGGCCGACGGCTACCCGACGGCCGAGGTGATCGCGCGATTGCGCGCCGGCGCCAGCCGGTGAAGCCGGCATCGTTGGCGGCGGGGCTCGGGTTGTTTCCGCTGCGCAAGGCTCGTAAAATACCAAATCGGGTGGGGAAATTGATGCGGAGCGCAAGATGAAGGCGAATGGCCTGAGAGGAGGGGCGGTCCTGCTCGCCCTCCTCGGGATGCTTGTCGGCTGTGCGGAAACCGAGCTGGCGGTGCACAACGCCAAGCGCCTGCAGACTCCCCCGGGCGCGACGTCGGTTCCACAGGCCGGCAGCTACAAGGTCGGCAAGCCCTACCAGATCGCCAACGTCTGGTACTACCCCCACGAAGATTACAGCTACGACGAGTCGGGCATAGCATCCTGGTACGGGCCCGGCTTCCACGGCAAGCGGACCGCCAACGGCGAAATCTACGACCAGGACGCCATGACCGCGGCGCACCGGACCCTGCCGATGCCTTCGCTGGTGCAGGTCACCAACCTGGAGAACGGGCGCTCCGTCCGCGTCAGGGTGAACGATCGCGGCCCCTATGCCCACGGCCGCATCATCGACATGTCGAAGCGTGCGGCCGACCTGCTCGGCTTCGCGGGCCAGGGCACCGCCAAGGTCAGGGTGCAGGTTCTCGAGCCGGAAAGCCGCGAGCTGGCGATGCTGGCGAGCGGCGGGACCGCCGGAGGCTCGATCGCCCCGCCGGCCGTCCCGGTGGAGACTGTCGCCGTGCAGGAACTGCCGCCGCCGGGCGGCGCGCCGGTGCAGACGGCGGCCGTGCGGGCCGTGCCGTCGCCGAAGCAAGGCGGTTCGGATGCCGGGCCGCAGGACCCACGCGTGGCGAGCTTGGTCAGCCCGGAGCCGGTTGTGACGCAGATGCGGGTGCGCCGCACCCAGATCTACGTGCAGGCCGGCGCCTTCACCCAGGTCGCCAATGCCGTGCGTCTGCGGGCGCGGCTGGTTTCGCTCGGCGATGTGCAGATCTCCAAGGCCTTGGTCGGCAACGATTCGTTCTATCGGGTCCGCCTGGGCCCCATGGCCGATGTCGCCCAGGCGGACCTGGCGCTGGGCCGTTTGCTCGGCAACGGCTTCAACGACGCGCGGGTGGTGGTCGATTGACCCGCGGGCAGAATCATCACCGTGCCGACACATTTTCGGCCGATGATCCATCGGGGTTGCGGTCAGCACCGCGCCTCCGCCTTATGGCATAGCGGAGCCACATAAGCGATGAAACGCCTCAAGAGCTTCTTCCTCCTGCTCGGCCTTGCGGCCGCGGCAAGCCTGCCGGTCGGCACCCTGCGCGCCGCCACGACCATCGAGACCCAGGCCCGGGAAGCCTTCCTCGTCGACTTCGATACCGGGGCGGTGTTGTTGGATAAGAATGCCGACGAGCTGATGCCGCCGTCGTCGATGAGCAAGCTGATGACGGCCTACATGGTCTTCGAGCGCCTGAAGGACGATCTGCTGTCGCTCGACGACGAGCTGACCGTCAGCGAGAAAGCCTGGCGCATGGGCGGCTCCAAGATGTTCGTCGAGGTCGGCAAGCAGGTGCGTGTGGAGGACCTGCTGCGCGGCGTCATCGTGCAGTCGGGCAACGATGCTTGCATCGTGTTGGCTGAAGGGCTGGCCGGCAGCGAGGAGGCCTTCGCCGACCAGATGACCGAGAAGGCGCGCGAGCTGGGCATGACGCAGAGCACCTTCCGCAATTCGACCGGCTGGCCCGATCCCAACCACCTGACGACGGCCCGTGAGCTGGCCATCCTCTCCAAGCGAATCATCCTGGACCACCCCGAGTACTATCACTACTACGCGGAGAAGGAGTTCACCTGGCACGAGATCCGCCAGGGCAACCGCAATCCGCTGCTCTACCGGAATATCGGGGCCGACGGCTTGAAGACGGGCCACACGGAGGACGCCGGCTACGGCCTGACGGCCTCGGCGGTGCAGAACGAGCGGCGCCTGATCCTGGTGGTCAACGGCCTGCCGAGCATGCAGGCCCGCGCGGATGAATCCGACCGGCTGCTCTCCTGGGGTTTCCGCGAGTTCGACAACTACGCCCTGTTCAAGGCGGGCGACACGGTCGACGAAGCGCCGGTCTGGCTCGGCGACGAGGAGACTGTTCCCCTGGTCATCGCCGACGATCTGAAGGTGACCCTGCCGCGCGACGATCGCAAGGGCATGCAGGTTTCCGTGGTCTACGATTCGCCGATCCCGGCGCCGGTCCCGGCCGGCAAGGAGATCGCCAAGCTGCGCATCGCCTGGCCGGGCGGCGTGCCGGTGGAGGTGCCGCTGCAGGCGGGCGCGGAGGTCGGGCAGCTTGGTGCCTTCGGGCGCATCGCGGCCAGCGTGAAGTTCCTGCTGCTCGGCACCCCGTGAGCGCGTCCCCGTGACCGGGCGCGGCCGCTTCATCACCCTCGAAGGCGGCGAAGGCGCCGGCAAGTCGACCCAGCAGCGCCGCTTGGCCGCCTGGCTGCGCCAGAGCGGCCTCGATGTGACCGAAACGCGCGAGCCGGGCGGCAGTCCCGGGGCCGAGGAAATTCGCGCCCTGCTGGTGACCGGGGCGGCCGGCCGCTGGGATGCCATGACCGAGGCCCTGCTGCACTTTGCGGCGCGCCGCGATCACCTGCGCCAGACCATCGAGCCGGCGCTGCAGCGCGGCAGCTGGGTGGTCTGCGATCGCTTCGCCGATTCGACCATGGCCTATCAAGGCTACGGCCACGGGCTGGGCCGTCCGGCGATCGAGGCCCTCTACGACATGGTGATCGGCCGCCTGCGGCCCGACCTCACTCTGGTGCTCGACCTGCCGGTCGTCGAGGGCCTGGCGCGGGCTCAGAGGCGGAATGGTGGGGAACGCAGCCAGCAGGAAGACCGCTACGAGCAGATGGAGCTGGCCTTTCACGAGCGCCTGCGCGCGGGCTTCCACGACATCGTCGCGCGCGAGCCGGAGCGCTGCCTGCTGATCGATGCCGCGGGCGACGAGGACGTCGTGGCGGGGCGCATTGCGGCCGCCGTCGGCGACCGTCTCGGGGTCGCGGTGAGGTGAAGAAGGACGCGAAAGACGAGGAAGCCGCCTGGCCGCATCCGCGCCTCACGGCGGATTTGCGTGGACAGTCCGCCGCCGAGACGGTGCTGCTGCGCGCCCATGCCTCTGGGCGCCTGCCGCATGCCTGGCTGCTGTCGGGCCCGCGCGGCGTCGGCAAGGCGACGCTGGCCTACCGCTTTGCCCGCTTCCTGCTGGCCCCGGACTGCCAGGGCGGCGGCCTCTTCGGTGGCGTGCCGGAGAGCCTCGAGGTGGCGCCGAGCCATCCGGTGTTCCGGCGTGTCGGCGCCGGCGGCCATGCCGATCTCATGACCCTGGAGCGCGGCGTGGACGACAAGGGCAAGCCGCGCAGCGTCATTCCGGTGGACGACGTACGCCGCCTGCTGTCCTTCGCCCGCATGACCGCCGGGGAAGGTGGCTGGCGGGTCGCCATCGTCGACGCGGTGGACGAGATGAACCGCAACGCCTCCAATGCCTTGTTGAAGGTGCTCGAGGAGCCGCCGCCGCAGTGCGTCCTGCTGTTGGTGAGCCATGCCCCCGGCAGCCTGCTGGCGACCATCCGCTCGCGCTGCTGCCAGCTGCCGCTCGGCCCGCTGGAAGAGGCGGCAGTGGCGGAATTGCTGGCGCAGCACCATCCGGAACTCGAAGCCGGCGAGGTGGCGGCTCTGGCACGCCTGGCCGACGGCAGCATCGGCCGGGCGCTCGCCCTGGCCGATCACGGCGGCCTCGACCTCTACCGCGAACTGATCGAGCTGCTCGGCACCCTGCCGCGGCTCGACGTCGCTCGGCTGCACCGCCTGGCCGAGAAGTGGGGGCAGGGGCGCGATCCCGAGGCCTTCCGGACCGGCATGGAATTGCTCATCTGGTGGCTTGGCCGCTTCATCCGGGCCGGCTCCACCGGCCGCCCGGCGCCCGAAGTGCTGGCCGGGGAAGGGGCCTTGGCCGCGCGCCTGCTGGCGGGCCGCCCCCTTGCGCAATGGCTTGGCCTGTGGGAGAAGATCAGCCGTCTTTTCGCCCGGACGGAGGCGGCCAATCTCGACCGGAAGCAGGCGGTGCTCAGCGCCTTTCTGGATCTGGAGACCGCGGCGCCCTAACGCCGGGCCTTTGCTGTCGTGCCAGTACCGCGCGGGAGCCAAGCCCATTGGAGATCCGCGATGACGGCAGGCAAGCCGGCCTATTACATCACGACGCCGATCTACTACGTGAATGACGATCCGCATATCGGGCACGCCTACACGACGCTGGCCTGCGACGTGCTGGCGCGCTTCAAGCGGCTCGACGGCTTCAACGTGTGCTTCCTCACCGGCACCGACGAGCACGGCCAGAAGGTCGAGAAGTCGGCCGCCGTGGCCGGGGTCGATCCGCAGAGCTTCACGGACCGGGTTTCGCAGAACTTCCGCGATCTCTCGCAGCTGTTGAACTTCTCCAACGACGATTTCATCCGCACCACCGAGGAGCGCCACAAGGTCTCCTGCCAGGCGCTGTGGCGGAAGCTGGTCGCCGCCGGCGACATCTATCTCGGCAGCTATGCCGGCTGGTACGCGGTGCGCGACGAGGCCTACTACGCCGAGAGCGAGCTGACCGACGGCCCCAACGGCGCGAAGATCGCGCCCTCCGGCGCCGAGTGCGAGTGGGTGGAGGAGGAATCCTACTTCTTCCGCCTCTCGAGCTGGGGCGAGCGGTTGCAGAAGTTCTACGACGACAACCCGGACTTCATCCTGCCGCCAAGCCGGCGCAACGAGGTGGTGAGCTTCGTGAAGGGCGGCCTCAAGGACCTCTCGATCAGTCGCACCACCTTCTCCTGGGGCATTCCCGTGCCCGACGCGCCGGGCCACATCATGTACGTCTGGCTCGACGCTCTGACCAACTACATCACCGCCGTCGGCTTTCCCGACGAGCAGTCGGAGAGCTTCCGCACCTTCTGGCCGGCTGACGTCCATATGGTCGGCAAGGACATCCTGCGCTTCCACGCGGTCTACTGGCCGGCATTCCTGATGGCCGCCGGCGTGGCGCCGCCCAAGCGCGTCTATGCCCACGGCTGGTGGACCATCGAGGGCGAGAAGATGTCCAAGTCGCTGCGCAACGCCCTCGTGCCGGCGGAGCTGGTGGCCACCTATGGTCTCGATCAGGTGCGCTACTTCCTGCTGCGCGAGGTGCCTTTCGGCAACGACGGCGATTTCTCGCACAAGGCGATGGTCGGGCGCATGAACTACGACCTCGCCAACCAGTTCGGCAACCTGGCGCAGCGCGTGCTCTCGATGATCGCCAAGAACTGCGACGGCAGGGTGCCGCAGCCGGGCGAACTGGAAGCGGCCGATGAGGCGTTGTTGCGTGCGGCGACGGCGCTGCTGCAGGAGCTGCGCGACGAGTTCGATCGCCAGCAGTTCCACGGCGCGCTCACCAAGACCTGGGAGGTGGTCGGGGCCGCCAACCGCTTCATCGACCACGCGGCGCCCTGGACGCTTAAGAAGACCGACCCGGCGCGCATGGCGACGGTGCTCTACGTGCTGGCCGATACGATCCGCCGGCTGGCGATCCTCTGCCAGGCGGTGATGCCCGACGCCATGGCGGCGATGCTCGGCCAGCTCTCGGTGGACCCGGCAGCGCGCGACTTCGCCGCGCTGGAGAGCCGGCTTGTGCCCGGCACCGCCCTGCCGGCGCCGCAGCCCATCTTTCCGCGCTTCGTCGAGGAGGAGGCCCCCGGCGTGAGGGAGGGGGCGTGACCGCCGCTCTCGAAACGGCGACGGCCGCGCGGCCGCTGGTCGACTCGCACTGCCACCTCGACTACCTTGAGCGCGACGGCGAGATCGAGCCGGTGGTGGAGCGCGCGTTGGCGGCCGGCGTCGGCACCCTGGTCACCATCTGCACCAAGCTCAGCGAGTTCGACCGCATCGAGGCCATCGCCAACCGCTTTCCGCGCGTCTACTGCTCGGTCGGTGTGCACCCGCATGAGGCCGGCAAGGAGGGCCAGCAGACGCCCGACCGGCTCATCGAGCTGGCCGGCCGCGACAAGGTGGTCGGCATCGGCGAAACCGGGCTCGACTACTACTACGAACATGCGCCGCGCGAGGCCCAGCTGGTGAGCTTCCGCGCCCACATCGCCGCCGCGCGGGTGACGGGCCTGCCGCTCATCGTACACGCCCGCGACGCCGACGACGATACCGTCGCGGTGCTGCAGGAGGAATACGCCAAGGGGGCATTCCCCGGCGTCATCCACTGCTTCACGGCGGGGCCCGAGCTGGCACGGGCGGCGCTGAAAATCGGCTTCTACATCTCGCTGGCCGGCATCGTCACCTTCAAGTCCGCCGAGGCGCTGCGCGACACGGTGCGCGCGGTGCCGCTCGACCGCATCCTGGTCGAAACGGACTCGCCCTACCTGGCGCCGGTGCCCCGGCGCGGCAAGACCAACGAGCCGGCGAACGTGGTCTACACGGCCGCCGCCCTGGCGGAACTGCGCGGCCTCGCGCCGGCCGACTTCGCGGACCTCACGACGGAGAACTTCTTCCGTCTGTTCAGCCGCGCCCAACGCCCGTGAGTGCGGGGGAGGGCCGGCAATGAAGCTGACCATGCTCGGCTGCGGCGGCTCCGGCGGCGTGCCGCTGGCCGGGCGCGATCCCGGCGGCTACTGGGGCAACGCCGATCCGGCCAATCCGAAGAACCGGCGCACCCGGGTCTCGGTACTGGTCGAAGAGGTCGGCGGGGAAGGGCGCGCGGCGACCCGCATCCTCATCGACACTTCGCCGGACCTGCGCCAGCAGATCCTTGCCAACGACATCACGGCGCTGGATGCCGTGCTGTTCACTCACGCCCATGCCGACCACTGCCACGGCCTCGACGAACTGCGCGGCCTGGTCTACGGCCGCGGCGCGCCGCTCGACGCCTACATGGACCCCCGGACGCAGGCGCAGCTCACCGCGCGCTTCGACTACGCCTTCACCTCCAGCCGCAGCGCGAGCAACCTCTACCCGGCGCTCATGCACGACCGCGTGATCGAGGGGCCCTTCAGCATCGGCGGCATTCCGGTGCAGTCCTTCGAGCAGCAGCACGGGCCGGACGTCTCGCTCGGCTTTCGCGTCGGGGACGTTGGCTACTCGACCGATGCCAGCGCCCTCGACGACAACGCCTTCGCGGTGCTCGAGGGCGTGAAGCTCTGGGTGGTCGATTGCCTGCGCGACGAGCCCCACCCGACGCATTCCCACACGGCCCAGACCCTGGAATGGATCGCCCGGGTGAAGCCGCAGCGCGCCATTCTCACCCACATGAACGAGAAGCTGGACTACGACGACCTGCTCGCCCGCTGCCCGCCCGGCGTCGAACCCGGCTACGACGGCCTGGTGGTGGAGGTGTAAGGCGACGATAGAGCGGAGTGCGCACCGTCCGCGCTACCGCCACCGTAGTCATGCTCGACCCGAGCATCCAGGGCAACCGCTCGGGGGAGGAAGATGGGCCCTCGGGTCAAGCCCGAGGGGGACGGACGGCGGAGGCTGGCATCAGCCGACGCGTGAAACTGGCTCTGGAAACAGACCGGCCGACCGCCTAGGGTGCGGGCGCAGCGAGCCCTGGGGCTGCGCCGTCTTGGCGCGGTTTCGTGGTCTGCTGGGATACCAGAACAATCATCGCGGAGAGGACGGATCGTTATGCTGGTCGGCGTGCCGAAGGAGGTCAAGAACAACGAATACCGGGTCGGACTGGTCCCGGCGTCGGTGCGCGAGCTGGTCCACCACGGCCACAAGGTGGTGGTGGAGACCAGGGCGGGCGACGGGATCGGCTTCACCGACGAAGACTACCGCGCCGCCGGTGCCGAGATCGCTCCCGAGGCCGAGAGCGTGTTCGCCAAGGCGGACATGATCGTGAAGGTGAAGGAGCCGCAGCCGGCCGAGTATGCCCGCCTGCGCGAGGGCCAGGTGCTGTTCACCTACCTGCACCTTGCGCCCGACCTGCCGCAGACCGAGGGCCTCGTGAAATCCGGCTGCATCGCCATCGCCTATGAAACCGTGACCGGTGCGCGCGGCGGTCTGCCGCTGCTGTCGCCCATGAGCGAGGTCGCGGGGCGCATGTCGGTACAGGTTGGCGCGCACTGCCTGGAGAAGGAGCAGGGCGGCTCCGGCATGCTGCTGGGCGGCGTGCCTGGCGTCGCCGCCGCCCGCGTGGTGATCATCGGCGGCGGCGTCTCCGGCACCAGCGCGGCGCGCATGGCCATGGGCATGGAGGCTCATGTCACGGTCATCGACCGCTCGCTGGATCGCCTCTACGAGCTCGACATGCAGTTCGGCGCGATGCTGAACACCATCTACTCGACGGTCGACGCCATCGAGCGCCACGTCATGGGCGCCGACCTGGTGATCGGCGCCGTGCTGGTGCCCGGTGCGGCGGCGCCGAAGCTGGTGACTCGCGAGATGGTGCGCCAGATGCGTCCGGGCTCCGTGCTGGTCGACATCGCCATCGACCAGGGTGGCTGCTTCGAGACCTCGCGCGGCACCACTCACGCGGACCCGACCTATGTGGAGGAAGACTGCGTGCACTACTGCGTGACCAACATGCCGGGCGCCGTCGCGCGCACCTCGACCTTCGCTCTCAACAACGCCACCTTGCCCTTCACCCTGGCGCTGGCCGACAAGGGCTTCCGCCGCGCCCTGGCCGAGGACCCCCACCTGAAAAACGGCCTCAACGTGGCCGGCGGCAAAGTGACCTACAAGGCCGTGGCCGAGGCCCACGGCCTCGACTACGCGCCGGCCGAAGAAGTCATCGGCCTTTAGCGGAAAAACCAGCAAAACCGCCGGCGGCAGTCGCCCGCTGGCCTCATGAATCGCAACCGATTGGGTCTAGCTCCCGCCGAAGGGGCGGGACTAGACTGCAGGCTAAGGTTTCGTACCCACCCGCAAAACCGCAGGAAAGCCAGGCCGATGAACTTCATCCCGCCGATCCCCAACTCGCTCGAGCAGCACTGGATGCCATTCACCGCGAACCGCCATTTCAAGGCGAACCCGCGCATCCTGACCCGCGCCGAGGGCATGTACTTCACCACCGACCACGGCGCCAAGGTGATCGACGGCTCGGCCGGGCTGTTCTGCGTCGCCGCCGGCCACGGCCGCCGCGAGATCGCCGAGGCGGTGAACGAGGCGCTGACCACGCTGGACTACGCGCCGCCGTTCCAGTTCGGCCACCCGGCCTCCTTCGAGGTGGCGCGCCGCATCGCCGCCGTCACGCCCGGCGACCTCGACCACATCTTCTTCACCAACTCCGGATCGGAATCCGTCGACACGGCGCTGAAGATCGCCCTGGCCTATCACAAGGCGCGCGGCGAGGGGCAGCGCATGCGCCTGGTCGGGCGCGAGCGGGCCTATCACGGCGTGAACTTCGGCGGCCTGGCGGTGGCCGGCATGGTGAACAACAAGAAGGCTTTCGGTCTCGGCCTGCCGGGCGCCCTGCACCTGCGTCATACCCATCTGCCCGAGCACCAGTTCGCCGTCGGTGAGCCGGAGACCGGGGCGGAACTGGCCGACGACCTGCAGCGTTTCGTCGACCTGCACGGCGCGGACTCCATCGCCTGCTGCATCGTCGAGCCGATCGCCGGCTCCACCGGCGTGCTGGTGCCGCCCAAGGGCTATCTGAAGCGCCTGCGCGAGATCTGCGACCGCCACGGCATTCTGCTGATCTTCGACGAAGTGATCTGCGGCTTCGGGCGGACCGGCAAGCAGTTCGCCGCCGACAGCTTCGAGGTCATGCCGGACATCATCACCATGGCCAAGGCCTTGACCAACGGCGTGGTGCCGATGGGCGCCGTGGCGGTCAACGACAAGGTACACGATGCACTGATGAGCGCAGCGGCGGAGAACGCCATCGAGCTGTTCCACGGCTATACCTATTCCGGTTGTCCCGTCGCCTCCGCGGCCGCGCTGGCGACGCGCAACATCTTCGAAGAGGAACAGCTGGTGGAGCGGGCGGCAAGCATGGCGCCGAAGTTTCTCGAGGCGCTCTACTCCTTCAAGGATCTCCCGGTCGTCACCGACATCCGCGGCTACGGCATGATCGGCGGTATCGACCTGGCCCCGGCAGAGGCGCCGGGCGTCCGCGGCCTGCAGGTCATGCAGCAGCTCTATGACGCCGGCTGCATGGTGAAGATGACAGGCGACTGCGCGCTGATCTCGCCGCCGCTGGTCTGCGAGGAAAAACACCTCGACGAGATCTTCAGCAAGCTGCGCGGGGTCTTCGCAAAGCATTAGCGTCGGCGCCACAGCCGGCGCGACAGATGACAACGGCCCGTGCAGCCTGCACGGGCCGTTCGTTTGCGGCAGTGCGCGAATGCAGGAGGGTTTCCTTCGCGCCATAGGCTCCTTGCCGACGGCGCCGGCCCCGTGATATTCGTGAAGCCTTCTTTGCCCGGATCGGTCATTGCAGAAGCTGCGAATCACCGTCGTCGACCTGGTCACCAAGGGCCCGACGAGCCGCCTCTACAACCGCGTCATGAACGCGAACCTCGCCAGCATCATGCCGCAGGCGATCGCGGTATGGTGCGAGGAACTCGGCCATGCGGTGCGCTACATCTGCTATACGGGCGCCGAAGACCTCGTCGGCGAAGTCTCGGAAGGCACCGACGTCCTCTTCATCGGCGCCTTCACCCGCTCGGCGCAGACCGCCTATGCCCTGAGCAATCTCAGTCGGCACAACGGAGCGGTCACCGTTCTCGGTGGTCCGCATGCCCGCTGCTATCCGCAGGACGCGGCCAAGTACTTCGACTACGTGCTCGGCTTCACCGACAAGAACCTGATCGCCGATCTGCTGAGCGATCCAGCGGCGCAACGGCCCCGCGGCGTGGAGCTCAAGGCGGCGCGCCAGCCGATGGAGATGCCGAGCCTGCGCGAGCGCTGGAAGTTTGTCGCGCCCACCCTCGCCAAGGCGCCCTTCCTGAAGATCGTTCCGATGATCGGCAGCATGGGCTGCCCCTATACCTGCAGCTTCTGCATCGATTCCGTGGTGCCGTACCAGCCGCTGCCCTTCGACCAGGTCCGCGATGACCTTCGCTTTCTGCAGACCAGGATGCGGCGGCCGCGGGTCGGCTGGCACGATCCGAACTTCGGCGTGCGCTTCGACGACTACATGGACGTCATTGAATCGGCGGTGCGGCCGGGACAGGTCCGCTTCGTGGCCGAGAGCAGCCTGTCGCTGCTGTCCGAAGATCATGTGAAACGGCTGAAGCACAATGGCTTCGACGCGCTGCTGCCGGGAATCGAATCCTGGTACGACCTGGGCAACAAGTCGAAGACCGGCGCGCGCGTCGGTGTCGAGAAGGTGCGCCAGGTAGCGGACCACGTGAACATGATCCTGCGTCATGTGCCCTATGTTCAGACCAACTTCGTCCTGGGGCTCGACTGCGATGAAGGGGCCGAGCCGTTCGAGTTGACCAAGCAGTTTCTCGATCTCGTCCCGGGGGCCTATCCTGCCTTCTCCCTCCTTACGTCCTACGGCCAGGCCGCACCGCTCAATCTCGAGCTTCAGAGGGCCGGCCGCGTCCTGCCGTTTCCGTTCCATTTCCTCGACAGCAATCATGCGATGAACGTCCGGCCGCTCAACTACGGCTGGGCCGAGTTCTATGACCATGCGGTGGATCTCACGCGCTATGCGCTCCAGGGCAGCCGCGTTGGCCGGCGCTTCCGCGCCAACCGCGGCATCACGACCCGGCTGCACAACTGGCTGCGGGCCGTAACGTCGAACCGGGCCGCCTATCAGGCCAAGATCCGCGGTCTGCTGGACACGGACCGGGAGGTTCGCCGGTTCATTCACGGCGAGACGACGGTCCTGCCGAAGTTCTATGAGGACAAGATCCGCCGGAGCCTCGGCCCGCTGTGGGACGCGCTGCCCGAGGGCGCCGTGATGCACGACCAGAACGCTTACCTGAACAGCCAGTCGGGCTTGCTCCCTGCGGTCGATGGCCCGCGGTCTCGGCGGGTTCCGGTCGCGGTGCCTTCTCTCCAACCATCACCCGCGGCCCTGAACTGAGGATCCATGGCGCCGCTGTCCGGATGCTACGGGTAGAGGGCGCTGCGCGGCCTGCGGTCGGTCGCCCAGGCCTACTGCGCCGGTTGCGCTGCGGCCTGCATCGTCCGCTCGGCGCGGGCAGCTTCGGCTTTGGCCGCAAGCTCCCGGCGCTGCTCGCGGCGCTGGGCGATCTCGATGGCGACGGCGCTGACCAGGGTGACGCCGATGATCAATACCGCCAGCGCGGCCAGATCCGGCTGGGTGCCCATGCGCACCTTGCCGGCCAGCACCGTCGTCAGGGTGCTTTCCGCCTGGATGGTGAAGACCGTGGTGTTGTAGTTCTCGAAGGAGGTCAGGAAGGCGAGGCCCATGGCCGAGAAAATTGCCGGCCGCAGGAAGGGGATCAGCACCTTCCAGAACACCTGGACATGGCTCGCGCCGAGGTCCAGGGCCGCTTCCTCCTGGGTGCGGTCGAAGCGCTGCAGGCGCGCCAGGAAGATCAGCATGGTGTAGGCCGAGATGAAGGTCGACTGGCCGATGATGGTGAGGAACATGCCGCTGTAGTAGAAGCTCTCGTAGTCGGCATCCATGAAAGTGCCGAGACGGTCCCAGAACACCAGGGTCGAGATGCCCAGGATGACGCCCGGCATCAGCACCGGCGACACCACGATGGTGTAGTAGAGGGTCTGCAGGCGCTGGTGGACCTGGGTCATCACGATG
Source organism: Kiloniellaceae bacterium (assembly GCA_009377535.1). Classification (GTDB taxonomy): domain Bacteria; phylum Pseudomonadota; class Alphaproteobacteria; order Kiloniellales; family Kiloniellaceae; genus Pelagibius. The sequence continues at coordinate 14,034 of WHTV01000047.1, read as the reverse complement.
GCGGCGGCGAGGCCGATCGGCACCGACAGGGCCATCACGCCGATGCCGATCCAGATCGAGTTGACGATGCCCTCCATCATCAGGGCGTCGGCGAACAGCGCCGGGAACCAGCGCAGGGTGAAACCCGCCCAGGGCACCACCTGCGGGAACTCGACGTCGTTGAAGGCGGCCATGCCCATCATGATGAGCGGAGTGAAGAGGTAGAGGAAGAACAGCACGATGTAGAAGGACACCAGCAGCTTCCGGATCGCCTGCGAGCTCATCGGGCGATCTCCCCGAGGCTGATCTTGAAGAGGCGCATGACCGCCAGCACGAAGACCAGGCAGGCGAGCAGCAGGACGATCGCGTAGGCGGCCCCCTGCGGCCAGTTGCCGCCGGTGTTGAACCAGCGATAGATGATCTGGGTGAACCAGAGGCTCGAAGGCCCGCCGAGAATCTGCGGCGCCGCCAGGGCGCCGGCCGAGAGCATGAACACCAGGGTGCAGCCGGAGGCGATGCCGGGCTTGGCGTGCGGCATGACCACGCGCCAGTGAATGCGCCACCAGGGCGAGCCGAGGTCGCGCGCCGCCTCGATCTGGTTGTGGTCGAGGCTCTCGATGGCGTTGTAGAGCGGGAAGACCATCAGCAGGATGTAGGCGTAGGAGAGGCCCGCGTAGAGCGCCACGTCGGCCCGCAGAAAGTCGATCGGCTGGTCGACGATGCCGAGGGACTGCAGCACCGCGTTGATCACACCGGAGGTGCCGAAGAGGATGCGGAAGGAAAAGGCGCGCAGGATCTCGTTCACCCAGAACGGCAGGATCAGCAGCAGGATCATGGAGCGCGCGAAGCCGCCCTTGGCTACCTGGGCGATGTAGTAGGCGATGGGATAGCAGAGCGCGAAGTCGATCAGCGTGACGAAGATCGAGGCGATGATGGTGCGCAGGAAGACCTGCAGGTGGAGGTAGTTGAAGGCATCGGCGGAGCCCGGGCTGCCGAATACCAGATAGCGGTAGTTGGACAGCGTGTAGACGTCCTCCGGGCCGCCGATCTTGGCCGGCGGCAGGTTGTTGCGGAAGGAGAAGTCCAGCATGTAGGCCTGCGGCAGGACGATCATCAGGACCACCCAGAACACCACGGCCAGGATCAGGTAGGTGGAGATGGCGATGCCGTTGCGCTGAAAGAAGCCGGTCATGCGCTGACCTCCAGCACACAGCCCGGGGCTGTCGTCCCGGCACTTGTTGCCGGGACCCAATGCCCTGGCCGTCCGATGCGACGAAGCAAACCTGGCACGGCATCGCCAAGCACTGGCGCCAATGGGTCCCGGGAACAAGCCCCGGGACGACAGCGAGTGAGTGTCGTAGCCTTCCGGGTAAGGCCTCGACAGTTCGGCGCCGGCAAGCAGATACCCCTACTCATCGGCGACCTCGCCGACCGGCAGCACCACGGCGCGGTCGGCCCTGAAGCCGACCCGCGCCGCCGCGCCCTCGTGAAACTCCGGCAGGTTGCCGGAGTTGGTCATCGACATGACGATGTCCTTGCCGCCGTCGCCACGCAGGAAGACGGAGAAGAAGGAGCCTTCGAACTCGCTGTGCAGCACGGTGCTTTCGATGACGTTGTCGGCCGCGCCCTGGCCGTTCACCAGGCCGAGGGATTCCGGCCGCACGAAGAGCATCGCCTCGCTGCCGGCACTCAGGCCGCGCAGGTTGCGCCCGCGCAGGCGGCCGAACGAGGTGTCGATCAGCGCATGCTGGCCGTCAACGGCGGCGACCTTGCCGGTGAAGGGATTGTTCTCGCCGACGAAGGACGCGACGAAGGCGGTCTGCGAGTTCTCGTAGACCTCGCTGCCGGTGCCGATCTGCTGAACCACGCCCTGGCTCATGACCGCAATGCGGTCGGACATGGTGAGCGCCTCGCCCTGGTCATGGGTGATGTAGATGAAGGTGATGCCGACGCGCTGCTGGATGGCGCGCAGCTCCGTGCGCATGTGCTGGCGCAGCTTGAGGTCGAGCGCCGAGAGCGGCTCGTCGAGCAGCAGCACCTTGGGCTCGACGGCGAGCGCGCGGGCGATGGCCACGCGCTGCTTCTGGCCGCCGGAGAGCTCGCCGACCTTCTTGTCGCCCTGGCCGTCGAGGGCGATCAGGTCGAGCAGCTCGTCGGCCCGCTTGCGGCGCTCCGCCTTGCCGACGCCGCGCACTTCCAATCCGAAGGCGATGTTGTCGGCGACCGACATCAGCGGGAAGAGGGCCAGGTTCTGGAAGATCAGTGCGGTCGGCCGTTTGTTCGGCCCGATACCGCGCATGTTCTTGCCGCCGATACGCACCTCGCCGTCGCTCGGCTCCAAGAACCCCGATACGGCGCGCAGGATCGTCGTCTTGCCGCAGCCCGAGGGACCCAGAAAGCTGAAGAACTCGCCGTCTTCGATCTTGAGATTTGCGTCTTTGACCGCCGTGAATTCGCCGAAGCGAATCGTAACGTGATCGAGCTCTACGTCCGCGCTCATTTCAGCCCGCCCCCGTTGTACCCTGTCCCTGCGCGGCATTTGCGTCTCTTGGTCGGACGCCGCATGCCTCTTGCCGCTGGTGGGAAGCGGGTCCCGGCCTCGCAGCCGGGACCCGTCTCACTTATGCCGATCGGTCGTCCGTAGTTCAGGCAGCGACGAACTTGTCGCTGTATTCGGCCCGGATCTCCGTGTACCACGGCTCCGACGGCGGCCACCACCACAGCCGGTCGAGCGCATCGCCCGGATAGGCCTCGCTGAAGGCCTTCTTGCTGTCGGCGGAGAGATGGTTCTCCGCACCGACGGCCACCGGGTTGTAACCGGTCTCGTTGGCGATCAGCCCGTTCACTTCCGGATCGTAGACGTAGTTGATGTACTCGTAGATCTCGTCGATGTTCTTGGCGCCGACAGGGATTGAAAGACCATCCAGCCAAGTCAGAGCGCCTTCCTGCGGCGCCATGTATGTCACCGGCTTGCCTTCCTTCTTGAGGCGCAGCGGCGGGCCGTCCCAGGTCTGGCCGAGCACCACGTCGTTCTGCATGAAGCCGTTGATCTGCGCGTCGGCGTCATCCCAGAACTGCTTGACCCAAGGCTTGTGCTCGACGGCGAACTTGGCGATCTCACCCCAGATTCGCCGCATGTTTTCTTCGTCCTTGTAGGCGTCGAGCATGCGGTTGGACGGCACCTTGCCGCTGGAGTCAAGATAGAGGCCGATGCCCAGCATCATGGAGTGCGGACGCCCCATCACCTTGCCCTTCATCTCCGGAGTCCAGAGATCGCCGTAGGACAGGTCGGCGTAGTCCCGCTTCCACTTGTCGGTGCGCCAGGCCAGCGCCTCCGTGCCCCAGTGGTAGGGCAGGTGGTGGTTGCCGCCGTCCCAGGTCCAGCCATCGGTCGAACCCTTGAGCAGGCCCGGCACGACGTTGTCGGTATCGACGCGGTTCATGTCGAAGGGCTGCAGCAGGCCCAGCGGCTTCCACTCGCCGGCGCGGTCGACGGTCGGACCGATGAGGTCGAAGCCGCGGCCCTTGGTGGCCCGCATCTTGTTCAGCAGCTCTTCGTTGGAACCGTAGGGCGTATGCTTGATCACGATGCCGGTCTTCTTCTCGAAGCCGTCGAGGAACGACTTCGGCAGGTAGTCCGACCAGTTCATCACCACCAGTTCACCCGAGGAGGCGAGTGTCTCCCGGCTGATGATGGCGGGGGCGACGGCGACGATCGCGCCACCGGCCGCGGCCTGCTTCAGCAGGCTGCGGCGCGAGAAATCACGCACCGCACGGTGCGTCTTCTCGCTCGACGTTGGCTTTCCAGTCCTTTTCACGCTTGTTCTCCCCAAGACGTTGACGTGTGAGCGTGGGGTCGGCCTTTGCCGCCCCCTCCCGATAGTTCGATTTTTTTTCGAGGCCCTTGAGCCTAGACTTGAATCTGGCCGTGCGCGCCAAAGCAAGTCAAGGCCAACTCCAGACCGTGGATGGTGCCAGAAGTGCACAAATGGGAAGCTGGGCAACTGCTGGTCGCGTCGCTGGCCGCCGCCGGGCTCATGCTCTGCGCCGCTTCCGAGCCGGCGGCGCAGGGGCGGGGCCTTACCCGGGTCGTCTATGAATTTGCTGTTACAAGCTATTGCGGCACCCTTGACCCGGCCGTGGAAGCCGGATTTCAGGCCGAGCTTAAGGCCGTCACGGAAAGGAGCGGCCTCGACTCCGAAGCCGCCCGCCAGCAGCGCATCCGCGGCTGGGTCGAGGCCGAGCGGGAGTGGCGCAACCGCGGCCTCGGCGGCAACCGCGCCTGGTGCGCCGGCGAGGGGGTCGAGGCGGCACGCCACTTCCAGGCGATTGCCAGGGGCGAGCGGCAACCCTGACGCCGGGGCTTGAGGCCGCCCGGGTGCGCCCCTAAGCTGGCGCCGGTCCGCCCGAAGAGCGGGCAGGCGGCAAGGAGGCCCGCGAGGGACAGGGATCACCGTTGCGCGACTTTATCTTTCCGGTGCGCCACGACGGCGAAGTCGGCCTGCAGGCGCAACTGCGCCGCCAGCTCATCGACGCCATTCTCGACGGCAGGCTGTCCGGCAGCGATCCGCTGCCGTCGTGCCGCCGGCTGGCGCATTCCCTTGGCGTGTCGCGCAACACCGTCGTGCTGGCCTACCAGGCGCTCGCCGACGAGGGGCTGCTGATCTCGCGCGAGCGGATCGGCTATTTCGTGAACACCGACATGGTGTTCCAGCAGATCGGCGGCCAGGTGACCTTCCCGGAGCAGGAAGGCGCGCCCACCGTCGACTGGTTCTCGCGGCTGCAGCTCAGGCCCTCCGAGCAGCAGCACCTGACCAAGCCGCGCAACTGGCGGCGCTATCCCTATCCCTTCATCTACGGCCAACCCGATCCCAAGCTGTTTCCGGTCTCGACCTGGCGCATGTGCTCGCGTCAGGCCCTCGGCGTAGAGGCCATCCAGACCTGGACCGAGGACAACTTCAACGACGACGATCCGCGCTTGATCGAGGAGATCCGCACCCGCGTCCTGCCGCGTCGCGGCATCAAGGCGCAGGCGCAGGAAATCCTGGTCACCCTCGGGGCTCAGAACGCGCTCTACCTGATCGCCGAGCTGCTGGCCGGGCCGGGCCGGGTACTGGCGGTGGAGAACCCCGGATACGTCGACGTGCGCAACATCTTCAGCCTGCATGGCACCGAGCTGCGGCCGATCCCGGTCGACGGCGACGGAGTGGTGGTGGACGAGCGCCTGGACGGCTGCGCCTGCGCCTACGTGACGCCGAGCCACCAGTCGCCGACCACGGTGACCCTGCCGCTGGAACGTCGCATCGCGCTGCTGGAGCGCGCGCAGCGCTCCGACTTCCTCATCATCGAGGACGACTACGAGTCCGAGGCGAACTTCCTGCACGCGCCGACCACCGCCCTGAAGGCGATGGACCGCAGCGGCCGGGTGATCTACATCGGCAGCTTCTCGAAGTACCTCGGCCCGGGCCTGCGCATGGGCTACATGGTGGGCGCCGCCGACTTCATCCTCGAGGCGCGCATGCTGCGGCGCCTGATGCTGCGCCATCCGGCCACCAACAATCAGCGCACCATGGCGCTGTTCATCGCCGGCGGCCACTACGACGCCCTGGTGCATCGCCTGCAGCGTGATTTCCGCGCCCGCTGGGAGGCCATGGGCGAAGCCCTCGAGCGTCACCTGCCACAGTTCCGGCGGCGCCCCTCCTGCGGCGGCACCAGCTTCTGGCTGGAGGGGCCGCGCAGCCTCGATACCGACATCCTCGCCCGCGAGGCGATCAGCGAGGGCATCGTCATCGAGCCCGGCTCGGCGCATTTTCTCTCGGCCAAGCCGCCGCGCAACTTCATGCGCCTCGGCTTCTCCTCCATCGACCCCGACCGGATCGAGCCGGGCCTGGAGGCGCTCAGCCGGCTGGTGAACCGGGCAATGCAGCTGGGAAACTAACCCCAGCTGTCATGCGCGGCCTTGATCCGCGCATCCATGCTTCCATCATCTCGCTGCTGCGCAATGGATCCTCGCGTCAAGCGCGAGGATGACGATTGAGGGGATGGAGAGGACGGTGCGTCCTCTATTCTCGATCGCGATGCGGTGGCGGCAAGGCCCGTGAGACACCGCGCCGAACGGCGCCCGACCGTCAGGCATTCATCATCTGGTCGATCTGGGCCTGGTCGAGGGTATCCATGTTGCCGTTGATGATCGACGAGGCGACGTCGACGAAGCTCTGCAGCTTGCGCGTGACCCCCTCGACGCCGAGCTGCAGGGGACCCTCGAGGCCGGCGTCGATCAGGACCTTGATCCGCGGGATGGCCTCCAGCACCAGACGGTCCATCTGCTCGATGGTGGCGTCGAAGGCCTGGCGGTAGTTCTCCGGTGCGTTCTCGTAGGCGAGGATCGCCAGCTCGGCGTCCGAGAAGCAGCTTTCGCGAAAATGGTCGGCATAGCTCTTGGGGCGCCACTCGGCGGCGTCGCCGTAGCACTCCGGCAACGAAGGCAGCATCTCAAGGAGCATAATTATCTCATTGAAATGATTAAGATAATCTGTGGCCAAAAGGGTGTTTTGGTTGATGTTCTTGCCGCGCACGAGCAGCCGATAGGTGCCGGTGAAGCCGGCACCCTTGCCGGCCGTCTTGCGCGCGCCGGCAGGATCATCGCCGGCATCTTGGCCAGGTCCCTGGGGGGACTTGGCGTCGCTTGCTAACAGGCATTGTGATGACGAAGAGACCATAAATCATTTCCCGGGCACCGCTCTTTGCAAGGGTGCCGTCCGTTACCGATCGAGTGCTATTCAAGCATTCGGTCGTTTACTTTTCCTTTCGATAAGAAACCCAGGCCGAACAATGACGGGATCAAAGTTACGACTTTAGCTAAAAAGCTATTGAAGCAGCCTACGAAGATCAAATGAACAGATCAGTGGATAAGTACTCGGAGATGTTAGTATAAAACAGAGTAATTTCCTCGCCATTCGCAATGGCGCTCACAGACTCCAGCAGGGCCCAAAGCCCCGCTTCGTCCTCGGTCCAGCGGATGACGGCGTTGGGGCTCTCCGAATGGTTGCAGAACGTCAACTGGCCGAAGACGATCAGACAGCCATGGCTGCCGCTGCCGAAGGTCTCGGGATCGGCAAAGGTGTAGGGAAACAGGGCCGTCCGATCGATGACCTCTCGTTCCGCCGACGCCAGGCGCACGGCAGGCGCGCGCTCGATGAGGGTCCCGACCGGGATCGCTTGGGTCGCCAGGAGCCCCCGGCCTTTGCCCGCAACCTGCGCCAGCCTGAACATGCCGTTAGCCCCCCGACCGCTCGGATAGGTCTCAGATCGACCGAAGGCATGGTTGCATAGGCAGGGTGGAAAGCAAAACGGCGCGGGCAGGGTTCGCGCCGTCCGGCCGGAGCGTCGCCGGCAGGCTTATCGGCTGCCGGCCCCGTCCAAGGCCTGCAGCGTCAGGCGGGCGACGTCCTCGCGGCCGAGGCCGCGGGCGGCAAGAGCGCCATCGGAGAGCTGGGAGAGCCGGTTGTAGACCCGAATCGCTTCCTGCGCCCCGCTGACGACCGCCCCGATGCGGGCGACGAAGCGGGCGAGGCTGTCGAAGGCCTGGAAACCGGAAGTCTTTGTTGCATCTGCAAACATCTCATTACCTTTCGACGGAAGAATGTTGGTGTACGGTGAATCAACCATCTGAAAGATATATATAATCGGTGGTATACCAGAGCAAGGGAATAATGCTGCATTGCACCATCATTTCTGCATTCCTGGCATGCCACGATCGCATGCCAGCCGCAGGGGGCGCCGGCTTGCGGCCCGCAGGGCCTCTCAAGTAGGCTCCGCCACGCCTTCGACGAACCAAGATCCCGCAACTTCATGCAGGTGAGATCGACAAGATGATCAAGGTTGCCTTCCTCGGGCTCGGCGTCATGGGCTTTCCCATGGCCGGGCACCTGGCCGCCGCCGGCCACGACGTGACCGTCTACAATCGCACCACCGCGAAGGGCGCAGACTGGGTGGCCCGACATGGCGGCGCCGCCGCGCCGACGCCGAGCGCCGCGGCCGCCGGCGCAGAGATGGTGTTCTCCTGCGTCGGCAACGACGACGACCTGCGCAGCGTCGTGCTGGGCGAGGAGGGGGCCTTCGCCGGCATGGCCGAGGGCAGCATCCTGATCGACAACACAACCGCCTCGGCCGAGGTCGCCCGCGAGCTGGCGGCCGCCGGCAAGGCCAAGGGCCTCGCCTTCATCGATGCGCCGGTCTCCGGCGGGCAGGCCGGGGCCGAGAACGGCGCCCTGACCGTCATGTGCGGCGGCGAAGCGGCGGCCTTCGAGCGGGCCCGTCCGGTGATCGACGCCTTCGCCCGCGCGGTCACCCTGATGGGGCCGGTCGGTGCCGGCCAGCTCACCAAGATGGTCAATCAGATCTGCGTCGCGGGTTTGCTGCAGGGGCTTGCCGAAGGCATGAACTTCGGCAGCAGAGCCGGTCTCGACATGGCCAAGGTGATCGAGGTGATCGGCAAGGGTGCCGCCCAGTCCTGGCAGATGGACAATCGCGCAGCCACCATGTGCAAGGGCGAGTTCGAATTCGGCTTCGCCGTCGACTGGATGCGCAAGGACCTCGGCATCTGTCTTGCCGAGGCCAAGACCAACGGCGCCCGTCTGCCGATCACCGCCTTGGTGGATCAGCTCTATGCCCAGGTCCAGGCGCGCGGCGGCAATCGCTGGGACACTTCCAGCCTCATGCAACTGCTGGCCAAGGACTGAAGTTACATCCGACAATCCGCCGCCGAGCCGAATCGCCGCGCCCTGGAGTCTTTGCCTTTGTCAGTCGAAAATTTCGTCGTCCAGGCCTGCATCGCCGGCGTGTTCGCCACGGTGGTGCTCGACCGATGGCAGCGCCTGCTGCACGCCGTCGCCGGCATTCCGCCGGCCAACTGGGCCTTCGTCGGCCGCTGGTTCGCCTACATTCCGCGCGGCCGGCTGGTGCACCGGCCGATCGCGGCGACGGCGGCGGTGCGGGGAGAGCTGGCGCTCGGCTGGGGCCTGCACTACCTGATCGGCATCGCCTACGGCTTTGCCTACCTCGGCCTCGTGGTCTTCGCGCTCGACCGGCCGCCCTCGCTGCTGAACGGCTTCGTGTTCGGCGCCGCCTCGGTGATCATCCCCTGGTTCATCCTGCAGCCGGGTCTCGGCATCGGCATCATGGGGCGGCTGGCACCCAATCCGCGGGTTCCCATGTTGATGGCGCTGGTCGCGCACCTGCTCTACGGCGTGGCGCTCTTCGTCGGCACCTGGCTCGCCGCGGCGGTCGGCTAACCCCGGCGCTCGGCGCGCTTGGCTGCCTGCCAGAGTTCTTCCAGGGCCTCGAGGCTCTGCGCCTCGGCCTTGTCGCCGGCCGCGGCGAGGCGCGCTTCGATGGCGCGAAAGCGGCGCTCGAACTTTGCGTTGGCGCGCCGCAGCGCCGATTCCGGATCGACCTCCAGGTGGCGCGCCAGGTTGGCCACCACGAAGAGCAGATCGCCGACTTCGTCCTCCAGGCGGTCCGGATCGCCGCCCTGGTCGATCACCTCGCGGATCTCGGCGAGCTCTTCTGCGAGCTTGTCGAAGACCTGGCCCACCTCGGGCCAGTCGAAGCCGACGCGGGCGGCGCGCTTCTGCAGCTTTTCGGCGCGCAGCAGAGCGGGCAGGGCGGCCGTCACCCCGTCAAGGGCGCTCAAGGTCTCGCCGCCGGCGCCGGCCTTGGCGACGCGCTCGGCCTGCTTCCGGGCCTCCCAGGTCACCTTCACGTCCTCCGCCGTCGCGGCCTCGTGATCCGCGAAGACATGTGGGTGGCGGCTCACCATCTTGTCGCCGATCGCCGCCGCCACCTCGGCAAAGCCGAAGTGGCCCGCCTCCTCGGCCATGCGGGCATGGAACACCACCTGCAGCAGCAGGTCGCCGAGCTCGTCCTTCAAGGCCGCCATGTCGTTCTGCTCGATGGCGTCAGCGACCTCGTAGGCTTCCTCGATGGTATAGGGCGCGATGGTCGCGAAGTTCTGCTGTACGTCCCAGGGGCAGCCGCTCACGGGGTCGCGCAGCCGCGCCATGATGGCGAGCAGGCGGTCGACGTTGCGGGCGGCGGCGGGGGACTGGTCGGGCGGGCTGTCGGTCATGGCGGGCAGACTAGCTAGAGTCGCAGCGGACAGCCAGAGTTGTGGACAGTCCGGCAACGTGCTTAATAAAACTCAAACACTTAGCCTTTATCCCTAGGACCATGATGAGCACCCTGCTGCTGGCGCGGGAGGAACCGGAAGGCGTCTTCCTCAGCCATATCTCCCGCGAATTCTACGCTTACTGGCAAAGTCTGGTGCAGCGCCGCGGGGGCGTGCCCTATCGCAGCGACCTCGACCCCGCCGACATCCTCCGCCTGCTCCCCTACCTCTTCATCGTGGAGAGGATCAAAAGCACCGGACGGCTTTTCTTCCGCCTGTCGGGCACCGGCATTCGCGACGTCATGGGCATCGAAAACACCAACCATTTCCTCGATGAGCTGCTGCATGGCGAGGATCTGAAGGCGGTTTCCGCGATGTTCGGGCAGGTCATGGAGCAGGGGCTCTGCGTCCGCTCGGTAGAAGGCCTGACCTACAGCGACCGCAGTTACCTGCGCGTGGAGATCCTGCGCCTGCCGCTGCTGACCGGCGACGGCGAGAGCCGCCTGGCGATCGGCTGCCTGTCGCGGATCGAGGACGACAACGGGTCCAGTCCGGTCGCCGGCAGGGTGAAGGACAAGCAGGTCATCCAGATCCAGAACGACGTGATGCCGCGCAGCACCTTCTAGAATGGGGGCGGCGCGACAGCCCCGGTTACGGAGCTGCCGCGCCCTGCGGCCGGCGTGGGAAGCGGGATCGGGGTTCCGATTCAGCCCGCCGGGCTCACGCAATAACTGCTGTAGGTATTGGCTTCGCTCCACTCCTCGACCTCGTCATGGTCGTCGAGATGGATCGAGAACTGGCACATCGCCGAGTAGTTACCGTCATAGCAGCCATTGGGGATGCCCTGGGTGACAAGCATCTGGCCGTTGGCCGGGATGTTGGCGATGACCTGGGCCGGTGCCGCACCGGCGTTCGGGAAGCTGGGCGTCCACTGGAAGCTGCCGCTGTCGCTGCCGCCGGCATTGCGGATGTAGAAGCGGATCTGGTTCGGCGTGCCGCCGGTCGGCTTCTTCAGGCAGTAGCTGTGGGTCGGGAAGCCCTCGGGCAGGCTGCTGGAGTTGTTGTAGTAGGGGATCACCACCAGGTTGGCGAGCTGGCTTGGGGTGTCCGGGCCGCCGCTCGGCGCGCCGGTGGCGATCTTGCCAGGTCCGGTCGGGCCGCTGTTGCGCCTGATCTGCAGCTGCTGCGGGCGCGACGGCTTCGACGGCTGAACTTCTGCGGGGGCCATCTGGGCGGGCAGGCGGCGCAGCTGGCTGGCTTCCTGCGCGGTGCTGTCGTGGGTGAAAGCGCCGATCGCGGTGGCGACGGCAAAAGCCGCCAGGGCGGTAAAAGTAACGGGGCTCTTGCACATGGATTTGATCCTTTTGCTGGTCTCCGATAAGCATCGCAGACGGTTGCGGTACCTTGTCGGTCGCGGCGCAGGGTTAACGGGTTCAAAGGATCGGGTTGGCGCATGAACTTTCATTGCAGTGAGACGGGGCGATCCGCTCCAGCCCTGCGGGCGGTGGTCTTCGATCTGGACGGCACCCTGGTGGATAGCGTCCCCGACATCCACGCTGCCGTCGCGGCCTTCCTGGCCGAGCGCGGCCATCAGGCGCTCGACCTCGCCACCATCACCGGCTTCGTCGGCAACGGCGTGCCGGTGCTGCTGGAGCGCGTCCTGGGGGCCGTGGGGGAGGCAGACGGGCCCGCCGCGGTGGCGGCGGCGCTGCCGCGCTTCCTGGAGATCTACGGCGCCGAGCCGAGCGCCTTGTCGCGGCTCTATCCCGGCGTCGCCGAAACCCTGGCGGAGCTGCAGGCAGCCGGCTTCCTGCTCGGGATCTGCACCAACAAGCCCCTTGGCCCAGCGCGGCAGATGATCGCGGAGCTCGGCATCGCCCGGCATTTCGCGGCTTTGGTCGGCGGCGATTCGCTGCCGCAGCGCAAGCCCGATCCGGCGCCCTTGCGCCACGTCGCCGCTGCCCTCGGGGTGGACCTCAGCGCGCTGGCCTACGTCGGCGACAGCGAGGTCGATGCCGCCACCGCAGCGGCAGCGGCGGTGCCTTTCCTGCTGTTCACCGAGGGCTACCGCAAGACGCCGGTCGCGGACCTGCCGCACCGCGCCAGCTTCGACCGCTTCGTCCTGCTGTCCGGGCTGCTGGCCGGACTGACGGCGGCCGTGGCACCCTGACGAAAGGGCGCACGGCCGCCTGCAAAGAACCCTTTGCGTCAGTCGTTTAGCTCGCTGGCCTAAGACGCAGGCTGCGCGGCTGGGCTGGATCCGGCGTCGGCTTGGCCGGGGCCTGCTTGAGGCCGCCCGGGACGCCATTCACCGCGCCATCGCCGTCGCAGTCGAGCTTCACATTGAGCTTCGCCACGAAGGTATTGTTCTCGTTGCTCTCGGCGATTTGCTTGTTGGCATCGAGGACGACGCGCACGGTGTTCATGCCTTCCTCGAGGTCCATCTGCCACTTCTCGAAGGGCCGCCAGGAATTGGCGCCGAAGTACCCGGCCGGGAAGGCGTCCGTGTTCACCAAAGTGCTCCCCCGATAGACCTTGGCCACGGAGGGACTGGCCGCAGCGGTCGGACCCTGGTTGCCCGGCTGGTAGTCCATCTGGACGAAACGGCACAGGTTCTTCTTCGGGACGACCTGAGTGGCGATCACCGGGCCCATGTCGTCCAGGACCACGGTGCCACCGTTGGTCCACGCCTTGGTGCCGATGTAGCCGACGGAAATGGTGATGTCGGGGAGGCCGGGGGTGACCACCGCGCCGCCGCCCAGCGGCGCTTGCGCGGCCACGCTGCCGGGCAGCGCCAGGGAGAGACCGAGCGCCGCCGCTACGGCGACACCGGCGAGAGTTTGGGACGTGCTCATATCATTGCCTCACTTGCTTTTGTGCTGGCCGGTTAGGCCGTAGGACAGTGAGGTAGTCGCGGCGGGCTCCCGAAAGGTTCAAAGCGTCACGGGATAGCCCGAATATCGGTTCCCGCTGGGCCGCCGGGTTGCGGTCTGTCTATACTCACGCCAAGGGGAGGTAGACAGGCGATGACGATCACCGGCGCCCAGCAGCGCGAACTGCCGTACGGAGCATCACGGCTCCTGGCCGCGCTCGGTCTCTGCGGGAGCCTGGCCCTGGCTGCCGGCACTGCCGCAGCCGCCGGGGCCGCCTACAGCGTCGAGGTAGCAGAGTTCGTGGTGTCCGTCGGTGACGGGGACGGCAACGAGCGCACCGTCGCGTCAAATCTGGTGCCCTATCTGCCCGACCGCGCCTGCTTCGGCTGGCGCATCCGTCTGGCCGAGGCGCCGCCGCTGGTGCGCCTGCGCGAGGTCCTACAACTGCCCAAAGCGCCCGCGTTCTGGAGCGGGGAGGACGACGAATACAGCCCGCACATCTTCTCCGCCGACCGCACCACCGCCACCACGGAAGAGTTCAAGGCCCCCCAGGACGGCTGGATCGAGAACAGCTGGTGCATCGCCGAGGGCGACCCCACCGGGCCGCATTCCATCGAGGTGTTCATCGAGGACGAACTCGTCCGCCACTTCGATTTCGAAGTGAAGAAATTCGGCAATCCCTAGACTAACTAAGATGGATGGAGGCTGCTGCGCCGCACAGGACGCTCTCTGTGATATGCGGTATGCCTTGCTGACGCCGGAGGCAGCCAGCACTGGCATTGCAAGTCCTCAGCGAGGATGAGTCTTCGCAGTCGGCATTCTTTACAACCGCTACAGTATCGGCATTTGGCTAACCTATTGAGTTAACAGTAGGTTTGCGTTTCGTTCACGCCTGTTCAGTGTCAGGTTCCTTTATTCTGTCGGACGAGCAGCGTCGCGGACGGAATCTGCATCATTGAAATATAGTCATTTAATTTTCTGGCACGATCTTTGCGTCCACAAAAGCAGTGTTTC
>WHTV01000046.1 GCA_009377535.1 Kiloniellaceae bacterium | reverse complement strand
GAGGAAGCCCCATCCCTGGACCATGCGCGACTACGAGACCGTGCTGACGGAGGCGCGCCTGGACATCCGCATCAAGGAAGACATCACCGAAGAGGTCTACGGCATCATCACCGGCAGCTGGGCGCGCTTCCTCTCCAGCCTGAAGGGCAAGACCGTCGACAAGAACACTTGCGCAGCGGTCACCGAGGCGGTCGAGCTGTGGACCCGGCGCGCACGAGCGATCGACGCCGGCGCCTTGAAGATCTGCCGCTTTCACGCCCTGAAGAAAGAGGCGGAGAAGATGCTCTCCGACTGGTAGAGACGAATCCCCGGGAAAGCCGGCCAAAGGCGGGGATTTCCGGGCTTCTGACAAGGTTGACAGCGTCTGTCGCGATCCCTATGTTCCCGGCTTTCCGCGTGCCGGGGAAGCTCCGGCCACGTCACGGGTGCGCGCCCAAAGAGGACAGAGAAATGAAGGTCGTTAACTCTCTTAAGACCGCGAAGCTGCGCGAAAAGGGTTGCCGCGTCGTGCGCCGCAAGGGTCGCGTCTACGTGATCAACAAGAAGAATCCGCGCTTCAAGGCCCGCCAGGGCTGACCGCTTCCTGTCGCCAGGCCCCCTTGCTACCGGGCCGGGCCGGCTGACGGGACCGCAGGAGTGACGTGCTCCCCTTGACGTAGGAGGCCGCGCCCCACCGGGCCGCGGCCTTGCGTTTGCCTGGATTGCGGATTTCGCGGCGTCGCCCGGCCGTTTTTTGGCGCGCCAAGCATTGACCCTGCCAAGCCTGCGGGCCATAGTCTCGGAAAAATTGGTAATACCAATTGCCCTCGACCGGCTGCTGCCGGGCGGAGGCAGGGAGAGATGCCGTCATGCAAATGCCCGAGCCGGACCAAGGGGTCATCGCGGCCAAGTCCGACATCGTCGAGGCCCTGCGCGCCATCGTTCCCGGCGAAGGGGTCATCGTCGAGGAGCAGGAACTCCGGGCCTACGAGTCCGATGGCCTCACCGCCTACCGCCAGCTGCCCTTGATCGTCGTCCTGCCGGAAACCACGGCGCAGGTCAGCGAGATCCTCAGGTGCTGCCAGGCGCGCGGCGTGAAGGTGGTGCCGCGCGGCGCCGGCACCTCGCTCTCCGGCGGCGCCCTGCCGTTGGCCGACGGCATCATCCTCGGTCTCGCCAAGTTCAACCGCGTGCTGGAGATCGACTTCGACAACCGCTGCGCCGTGGTGCAGCCGGGCGTCACCAATCTTGCCATCACCACCGCCGTGGCGGATCAAGGCTTCTACTACGCGCCGGACCCCTCCAGCCAGATCGCCTGCACCATCGGCGGCAATGTGGCGGAAAACTCCGGCGGTGTGCACTGCCTGAAGTACGGCCTCACCACCAACAACCTGCTGGGCCTGGAGATGGTGCTGATGGACGGCACCGTCCTGCGCCTCGGCGGCAAGCACCTCGATGCCGCGGGCTACGACCTGCTCGGCATCATGACCGGTTCGGAGGGCCTGCTCGGCGTGGTCACCGAGGTGACGGTGCGCCTTTTAAAAAAGCCGGAGACGGCGCGCGCGCTGCTGCTCGGCTTTCCCACCAACGAGCAGGCCGGCGACGCAGTGGCGACGATCATCGCCGCCGGCATCATCCCCGGCGGCATGGAGATGATGGACGGGCCGGCGATCAACGCCGCGGAAGATTTCGTGCAGGCCGGCTATCCGCGCGACGTCGAGGCGCTGCTGATCGTCGAGCTCGACGGTCCGCAGGCGGAGGTCGACTACCTGATCGGCGAGGTCTCGAAGATCGCCGAGGCCAAGGGCGCCGTGACCAGCCGCATCAGCGAGACAGAGGAAGAGCGCCTGATCTTCTGGGCCGGGCGCAAGGCCGCCTTCCCGGCGGTCGGCCGTATCTCGCCGGACTACTACTGCATGGACGGCACGATTCCCCGTGCGCGCCTGCCGCAGGTGCTGAAGCGCATGCGCGAGCTCAGCGAACACTACGGCCTCAGGGTCGCCAACGTCTTTCACGCCGGCGACGGCAACCTGCATCCCCTCATCCTCTACGACGCCAACAAGCCGGGCGAGCTGGAGAAGGCGGAGGATTTCGGCGCCGATATCCTCAGGCTCTGCGTCGAGGTCGGCGGCGTGCTGACCGGCGAGCACGGCGTCGGCGTCGAGAAGCGCGACCTCATGGGAACGATGTTCAGCGAGGCCGACCTGAAGCAGCAGCAACGCGTGAAGTGCGCCTTCGATCCCGAAGCGCTGCTCAACCCCGGCAAGGTCTTCCCACAGCTGCACCGCTGCGCCGAGCTGGGGCGCATGCACATCAGCGGCGGCAAGCTGCCGTTCCCCGACCTGCCGCGCTTCTGACGAGAAGGCCATGATGGCTTCCGACAAGGCAACGGTCTTCGCGCCGGAGAACAGCGAGCAGGTGGTGGAGGCCGTGGCCTGGGCGGCGGCCGAAGGCGCGCCGCTGGAAATCCTCGGCCGCGGCAGCAAGCGCGCCTTCGGGCGGCCGTTGCAGGCGGCCCACAGCCTCGACCTCTCGCGCCTCGACGGCATCACCCTCTACGAGCCGGAGGAACTGGTGCTCTCCGCGCGCGCCGGCACGCCGCTGGCGGTGATCGAGGCGGCGCTCGACGAGAAGCGCCAGATGCTGGCTTTCGAGCCGATGGATCTCGGCCCCTTGCTGGGCGGGCCGCCCGCAATGGCTTCCATCGGCGGTGTGCTGGCCTGCAATCTCTCCGGTCCGCGGCGCATCAAGGCCGGAGCAGCGCGCGACCATTTCCTCGGCGTGGCCGCGGCCTCCGGGCGCGGCGAGCTCTTCAAGTCCGGGGGCCGGGTGGTGAAGAACGTGACCGGCTACGACCTCTGCAAGCTGCTCTGCGGCTCCTACGGCACCCTGGCGGTGATGACCGACGTCACGATGAAGGTATTGCCGCGCTCTCAGAAGACCTACACGGTCCTCGTGCTCGGACTCGACGACGCGACGGCGGCGCAGGCTATGAGCCGCGCGCTGGGCTCGCCGCACGAGGTCTCCGGCGCCGCCCATCTGCCGGCGGCCCAGGCGGCAAAGTCGGCGGTCTCCTACGTTGCCGGCGCCGGGGCGTCGGTCACCGCCCTGCGCCTGGAAGGGCCGGGGCCCTCGGTCGAGTATCGCTGTGCCGCGCTGCGCCGCGAGCTGAGCGACCTCGGCGCGACCGAGGAGCTGCACAGCCAGAATTCGCTCACCTTGTGGCGCGAGCTGCGCGACGCCCAAGCCTTCGCCGGCGACCACAACACCGCCGTATGGCGGATCTCGGTGGCGCCGACCGCCGGCCCCGGCGTGGTGGCGGCGATCGGGGCGGGCGAAGCCTTCTACGATTGGGGCGGCGGGCTGATCTGGCTCTCGCTGCCGCTGAATGGCGAGGGCGATGCCGGTGCCGCGGCAGTGCGCGCCGCCGTCGCCGCGGTCGGCGGTCACGCGACCCTCATTCGCGCGCCGTTGGAGCTGCGGGCCGCCGCTCCGGTGTTCCAGCCGCAGGACGCGGCGATGGCGGCGCTGACGCAGCGGGTGAAGGATGGCTTCGATCCGAAGCGCATCCTCAATCCTGGGCGCATGTACGCCGGGCTATAGAGATGCAGACGAATTTCACCCTGGCGCAGCTAGCCGATCCTGACGTCGCCGAGTCGGAGCGCATCCTGCGTACCTGCGTGCATTGCGGCTTCTGCACGGCGACCTGTCCGACCTACGTTCTGCTGGGCGACGAGCTCGACAGCCCGCGCGGGCGCATCTACCTCATCAAGGATATGCTTGAGAACGGTCGCCCGGCTTCGGCGCAGGTGACCAAGCACATCGACCGCTGCCTCTCCTGTCTCGCCTGCATGACCACCTGTCCCTCCGGGGTGCACTACATGCACCTGGTCGATCACGCCCGCGCTCACATCGAGGCGACCTATCGCCGGCCGCTGCCCGATCGGGTGCTGCGCGGGCTGCTGGCCTTCGTGCTGCCGCATCCGACGCGCTTCCGTCTGGCCCTGCTCGGTGCCTTCTTCGCCAAACCCTTTGCCGGCCTCATGCCGGGACGCCTCAAGGGCCTGCTCGCCATGGCACCGGCCGAGCTGCGCGCGCCGAGCCGCGTCGACCGGCCGCAGGTCTTCCCGGCCGAGGGACCGCGCCGCGCCCGCGTGGCTCTGATGACCGGCTGCGCCCAGAAGGTCCTGGCACCGGAGATCAACGAGGCGACGCTGCGCCTGCTGACGCGCCACGGCGTTGAGGTCGTGGTGGCCAGAGGGGCCGGCTGCTGCGGCGCCCTGGTGCATCACCTCGGCAAAACGGCGCCGGCCCTGGACTCGGCGCGCGCCAACATCGCCGCCTGGACCCGCGAGCTGGAGGGCGGAGGGCTCGATGCCGTCATCATCAACGCCTCGGGCTGCGGCACTACGGTGAAGGATTACGGCTTCATGCTGCGCGAGGACGCCGCCTGGAAGGACCGGGCCGCGAAGATCTCCGCGCTGACAAAGGACGTCACGGAGTTCCTGGATAGCATCGGCCTGCAGGGCGCAGTGGAAACGCGCGACCTCACCGTCGCCTACCACTCCGCCTGCTCCATGCAGCACGGCCAGCAGATCCGCCGCGAACCCAAGGCGCTGCTGACGGCGGCGGGCTTCGCCGTGAAGGAGGTGCCGGAGGGGCATCTCTGCTGCGGATCGGCCGGTACCTACAACCTGCTGCAGCCGGTCATCGCCGACCGCCTCAAGGCGCGCAAGGTCGCCAACATCGAAAGCACCAAGCCCGACGTCATCGCCACCGGCAACATCGGCTGCATGACCCAGATCGCCGGCGGCACCGGTATTCCCGTGGTGCACACCGTGGAACTGCTCGACTGGGCCACCGGTGGCCCCAAACCACGGGCGCTGGCTAGGCTCTAGGCTCCGGCGAGGCCGGCCAGGGCGAGGCGTTGGGTTTCCACGGCGCGCTCCCAGACCATCAGCTTCCAGTCGTCGGCGTCCTGGTAGAAGGCCTCGCGCAGCTGTGCCTTGATCGCGCGGCCCTTGGCGGAAGCGGGATCGCCGTGCAGGTGGAGCCAGTTGTCGGCGCGCAGGGCGAGCTTCACCTCTTCGCTGGGCAGGGTGCCGTACTCCAGGGCGATGGCCGTGACCTCCGTGCCGGGCAGGGCCTCCACCATGCCGATCACATTGAAGCCGCAGATCTCGGTCGCCGAAGACGTGCCGAGCGCAGGGCAGGTGAAGTCGTCGCCGTACCAGTCCCGCACCCGCGCGAGGTCCGGCGAGTCTGCGACGACGGGGCAGATGCGTTCGCCGTGGCCGCGCGGGCCGAGACCTGTATGATAGTCGATCACCGCAACCTTGCGCGCAGGGCCGAGGTGGCGGGCGAAGATCTCCTTCAGCATCAGGTGCGACCAGGTCGGCCCCGCGCCGCCGAAGAAGATGCCCGCGGGATGCCGGTACTGCCCGTTGGTGACGGCGGCCTGCAAGCCGGCGGTGCCGTGGGCCTCCGCGTAGGCGGCCAGGACGTCGTGCGTGGCGGCGATGGTGGCGTCGTCCCAGACCGGCGGGCAGAGCACCTCGGCCAGTTCGTCGTAGCCGGGGTTCTCCGGCAATGGCGCGGCAAAATCGACGAAGTTGCGGTTGAGGTCGACGTTGTCCTCGGTGACCCGGCGGAGCCATGCGAAGCCGTGGGGATTGATGGCGTGCACCGCCATGTAGGCAATGCCCGCTTCCTGCTCGCCGGCCAGTCCGCTGTCGAGCCAACCGCTTTGCACGCCGGAGCCGCAGAAGCCCTCCGCGCCGTGGGTGCCGGAGACGGTGACCAGCACGCGCTCGGCTTCCGCCGGGCCGAGCCAGGCGACCTCTGTCGCCAGCGGCTCGCCGCGCGGCCCCTGCCCGGGATGCGCGTAGGTGAAGAGCCTTGCGCCGGCCTGCGCGGCCGCGTCGACGAAACGGCTGCGAGCCCGCGGGAAGTCGGTGGGAAAGTAGTCGGCGACGCTCATCGATGCCTTCAATGGATTGTGAACAAACGATTCTTCCAGGCGCTAGGGACGGGACGACAATAGAGTCATAATCCACATATGAAGCGCCTGCCAATCACAGCGATCGCAATCCTCGTCGTTCTCTCGACGATGCTTGCGACGGTCCGCCCGGGCGGGGCCGACCAGGCCGACAGCCGCCTCGATGCGCTCTTCGTGCGCCTGCTCGAGGCGCCCGGACCGGGCGAGGCACAGCGGATCGAGGGCTTGATCTGGCAGATCTGGGCGCAGTCGGACGACGGCGCGGTGCGCGGGCTCATGGAGGCCGGTGTCGACGCCATGTCGCGCGGCGACTACCGCCACGCGCTCTCCAAGTTCGACCAGATGGTACTGATCGCGCCGGATTTCGCCGAGGCCTGGAACAAGCGCGCGACGGTGCACTACCTGCTCGGCAGCTACGACAAGTCGCTCGGAGACATCGCCAAGACGCTGCAGCTGGAGCCGCGGCACTTCGGCGCCCTCGCTGGCCGTGGCCTGGTCTACGTGCAGCTGGAAGACGAGCGTCGCGCTCTGCAGGCCTTCGAGGCGGCGCTGGCGATCCATCCCAACCTGACCTCGGCGGAAATCAATGCCGCCCAGCTCCGCAAGATTCTGAACGACCGGGATATCTAGGGCTCGACCCGGGCGATGCGCAGCATGTTGGTGGTGCCTGGCGTCTTGAAGGGCACGCCGGCGGTGATCACCAGGATATCACCCAGGTTGGCGTAGCCCTCGTGCACGGCAAGCCGACAGGCCTTCTCCACCATTTCTTGCGTGTTGGAGACGTCGGCGGTCTGCACGCAGTGGGCGCCCCACAGCACGGCGAGGCGCCGTGCCGTACGCAGCTCGTTGGTCAGCACCATGATCGGTACGCTTGGACGCTGGCGCGCGGCGCGCAGAGCGGTCGAGCCCGACATGGTATAGTTCACGATGGCCGCGGTCGACAGTGTCGAGGCGACCTGCGACGCGGCGGCGGAGATGGCATCGGCAGTGGTTGCCTCCGGCTCGCCGTCGCGCGCGTGCAGGATGCCGCGGTAGGCCGGGTCGGACTCGGTCGAGCGGATGATGCTGTCCATGAAGGTGACCGCCTCGCGCGGATACTTGCCGGCGGCGGACTCGGCGGAGAGCATCACCGCATCGGCGCCGTCGTAGATGGCGGTGGCGACGTCGGAGGCCTCGGCCCGGGTCGGCGCCGGAGCGGTGATCATCGATTCCAGCATTTGGGTCGCCACCACCACCGGCACGCCAGAGAGACGGCAGGCGTAGATGATCTGCTTCTGGCGGCTGGGAATGGTCTCCGGCGGCATTTCCACGCCGAGGTCGCCGCGCGCCACCATGATGGCATCCGACAACGCGATCAGCTGCGGCAGGCAGTCGAGCGCGGCCGGTTTCTCGATCTTGGTCATGATCGCCGCGCGGTTGCCGATGAGTCGGCGCGCCTCGGTCAGATCCTCCGGGCGCTGGATGAACGACAGCGCGATCCAGTCGACCCCGAGGTTCAGGGCGAACTCCAGGTCGATGCGGTCCTTTTCGGTGATCGGCGAGATCGGCAGGATGACGCCTGGCAGGTTGACGCCCTTGTGGTTGCGCAGGGCGCCGCCGGTGACCACCCGGGTGTCGGCGTGGTCGGGGGTGCAGTCCAGCACCTCCAGGCGCAGCTTGCCGTCGTCGATCAGCAGCGAGGTGCCGACCGAGATGGCGGCGAAGATCTCCGGGTGCAGCAAAGGCGCGCGCGTGTCATCGCCCGGCGTCTCGTCGAGGTCGAGACGGAAGCGCTGCCCGGCCGTCAGCGTGACCTCGCCGTCCTTCACGGCGCCGATGCGCAGCTTCGGGCCCTGCATGTCGGCGAGGATGCCGATCGGGCGCTCCAGCTCGGCCTCGATCCTGCGGATGGTTTCGTAGCTTGCGCGATGGTCGTCGTGGGTGCCGTGACTGAAGTTCAGGCGAAAGACGTCGGCTCCGGCGCGAAACAGTTCGCGAATCATTTCCTCGCTGGAGCTGGCGGGGCCGAGCGTGGCGAGGATCTTGGCTTTTCTTTGGCGTCGCATGGCGCGGAGTCTACCCAGGATTTGTTGTGGTCCGAATCGTTTTTTTCATGACATCGCGCGATCGGTGATCAGCACGGCACGAAAGTCGTTCACGTTGGTGAGGGTCGGCCCGGTCATCACCAAGTCGCCGAGGCCGGCAAAGAAGCCGTAGCCGTCGTTGTCTGCCAGCATCGCCTTGGCGTCGAGCCCGGCGGCAGCGGCGCGCGCAAGACTGTCCGGCGCGCTCAGCGCGCCGGCGTTGTCTTCGCTGCCGTCGATGCCGTCGGTGTCGCAGGCGAGGGCGTAGATGCCGGCGGCGCCTTCCAGCGCCACGGTGAGGGCCAGCAGGAACTCGGCATTGCGTCCGCCGCGCCCCTTGCCGCGCAGGGTGACCGTGGTCTCGCCACCGGACAGCAGCACGGCGGGCGGCGCGGCCGGCTGGCCGAAGCGGTCGACCTGGCGGGCGATCCCGGCCATGACCTGCGCCACCTCGCGGGCCTCGCCCTCGAGGGAATCGCCGAGGATGACCGGCGTGACGCCGGCCTGGCGTGCGACCGCCGCGGCGGCTTCCAGGGAGTCCTGCGGCCGCGCGATCATGTGGGTCTCGCAGCGGGCGAGGCGGGGGTCGCCCGGCTTGGGTTCTCCTCCGCCGCGGCCTCCAGGTGTGCGCGCACCGAATCGGGCGCCTCGATGCGGTATTTCTCCAGGATCGCCAGAGCATCGGCGAAGCTGGTCGGATCGGGCACCGTGGGGCCGGAGGCGATCACTGCCGGATCGTCGCCCGGCACGTCGGAGATCAGGAGGCTCACTATCCGCGCCGGTGACGCAGCGGCGGCCAGGCGCCCGCCCTTGATGGCCGAGAGATGCTTGCGCAGGCAGTTCATCTCGTCAATGGCGGCACCGGATCGCAGCAGCGCCTTGTTGACGGCCTGCTTCTCTTCCAGGGTAATGCCGGGCGCGGGCAGCGACAGCAGGGCCGAGCCGCCGCCGGAGATCAGGCAGAGCAGCAGATCCGCCGGCCCGAGGCCCTGCACCTTCTGGAGGATGCGCCGGGCCGCGTCCAGGCCGGCCTGGTCGGGCACCGGATGCGCCGCTTCCACCACCTCGATGCGCTCGCAGGGCACCGCGTGGCCGTAGCGGGTGACCACCAGGCCCTCGAGCGGCCCCTGCCAGTGGTCCTCCACCGCGCGCGCCATGGCGCCGGCGGCCTTGCCGGCGCCGACCACCAGAGTGCGGCCTTTCGGCGGTGCGGGCAGGAAGCGCGGCACGGCCTTGGCCGGGTCGGCGGCGGCCAGGGCCGCGTCGAACAGCCGGCGCAGCAGGGCGCCGGGGTCGGACTGCGTCATGGTTCAGCCTTGACTTGAATCGGTCGAGATCTGCTCAGCCCTGGGCAACCGCTTGCGGCCGCGGTGGCGCGGTCGGCACTTGGGCCTCGCTTTCCTCTTCTTCTTCGTAGCGCGACAGGACGGTGTTCAGGTGCTCGCGCATGGCCTCCTCGGCGCCGTCGCCGTCGCCGCGCTGGATCGCCGCCCAGATGGCGCGGTGCTGCTCCATGAAGCGGCGGTCGTCGGCCGGGCTGGCGTAGAGGCTGTAGCGGTGGAAAGCGAACATCTGCTCCAGGATGTCGCCCAGCACCGACATGAGGTGCATGAAGACCGCGGAGTTGGAGGCCTTGGCGATGGCGAGGTGGAAGTTCAGGTCGTCCTCCGCCTTGGCGCGCGACGGCCGGTCCGGGCTCATGATGATGGCAAAGCAGCGCTCGATCCCGGCCAGCTGCTCCGGCGTCGCCCGCTCGGCGGCGCGGCGGGCCGCCCAGACCTCCAGATTGGCACGCACCTCGGCGAGGTCGTGCAGGTTGTTACGGTTGGCGCGCACGAGGCGGGCCAGGGCCGAGTCCAACTGGTCGGCCGCCGCGGTGATCCGCGTGCCGCCGCCCTGGACGGCGGTCACGAAGCCCTGCGCCTTCAGCTGCTGCAAAGCGGCGCGCACGGACACGCGACTGACGCCCATCATGTCGGCCAGCTGGCGCTCGCCCGGCAGGCGTTCGCCCGGCGCCAGTTCGCCGCTGGAGATCATGCGCAGCAGTTCGCTGGCAATGCGGTCGGCCACGCGCTCGCGCGGAATTTCCTGAAATCTACGATCCATGGCTTTGTTTTCCCCGGCCCTGTCGCGTCAGTTCGCTCCGGCGGTCCTATGGACTGCCCACTGCTGCTCTTGGCCGGCCTCCCATCTTCGAGTTGTCCGCCGTATTGGCCTTTTGGTATGACCACTTTGAAACCTATTAAAGCGGCTTTCGGGGGGCCGCGTCAAGGCGGCCGTGGAAGAGCATTCCAATTCTCCCGGAACCGGCCGGATTCAGCGCCGCCGCGGGAAGGCCGGCGCCGCCACCGCCGCGACCGCCTGGGCGGCCACTTCGGGGACCCGGGCGCAGAGCGGCCGTGGCAGGTCGTCGGCAGACGCCCAGCGGGCCTCCAGGGCATCGTCGCCGGCCATGGGCTCGCCGGCCCGCCAGTCCAGGCGCACGGCGATCATCAGGTGGTGATAGAACGACCCGGAGCGCGCATCGGTCAGGTCCGGCACGATGAGGTCGATGGTATCGAACACGACCGGGTTGGCGCCGTCGATGCCGGTCTCCTCCTTCAGCTCGCGGATCGCCGCCTGCCTCAGGCCCTCGCCCCAATCCACCTTGCCGCCGGGAAAACCCCAGTGGCCAGGCTGCGGCGGGTTGGCGCGGCGCACCAGCAGCACCTCGGCGCCGCGGGCGGTGTCGCGCGTAACCACGGCGAGCACGGAGAGGTGCGGTCCTGGGATGTCGGCTGGTTTGGCGACGGCTTCCATTCCTGGTTCCACGACGGCGGCGGGCGGTCCATGCTAGGTTTCCTGGAGACCAGAGCGCAACCGGAGGCGTGAAAGATGACGGTAGAATGGCAGGGCGTGTTTCCCGCGGCGACGACGCAGTTCACCACCGACGGGGAGCTCGACCTGGAAGCGACAGCGGCACACCTCGACATGCTGATCCGCGCCGGCGTGCACGGCCTGGTGCTGCTCGGCACGGTGGGCGAGAACTGCTCACTGTCGGCCGAGGAGAAGCGCAGCGTGATGACGGCAGCGGTCAAGACCGCCCGCGGCCGCGTGCCGGTCATCGCCGGCGTCGCCGAGACCACCACCGGCCTCGCCTGCCGCTACGCCGAAGCGGCGGAGGCGCTGGGCGCCGACGGCCTGATGGTGCTTCCCGCCATGGTCTACAAGGCCGACCCGCGCGAAACCATGGCGCACTTTCGCGCCGTGGCGCGCGCCTGCAGCCTGCCGGTCATGTGCTACAACAATCCCGTCGTCTACGGCGTCGACATCACGCCGGAAATGTTCGCCGAGCTGGCTGACGAGCCGACGCTTGTTGCCATAAAGGAGTCATCGGACGACCCTCGCCGCCTCACCGACATCGTGAATGCCTGCGGCGATCGCTACATCCTCTTCGGCGGCGTCGACGACCTGGTGATGGAATCCGCGATGCTGGGCGCGGTCGGCACCGTCGCCGGCCTGGTGAATGCCTTCCCGGAGGAAACCCTGCGACTGTGGAAGCTGGCGAGCGAGGGCCGCTTCGCCGATGCGCTCGAACTCTATCGTTGGTTCACGCCGGTACTGCACCTCGACTGCCACCCCAAGCTGGTGCAGTACATCAAGCTGGCCCAGGCCATGTGCGGCCACGGCACTGAGGATTGCCGCGCTCCGCGCCTGCCGCTGGTGGGGGAGGAGCGCAGCCGCATCGTCGCCCTCATCCAGCAGGCCATCGATACCCGGCCCGCGCTGGCGGCGTGAGGGGTTGCCGATGCCGGAACAGCACCAACACATCGGCCGCTGCCTCTGTGGGGCGGTGGAACTGCGGCTCTCGGGCCTGCCTATATCCATCACCTATTGCCACTGCGAGTCCTGCCGGCGTGCGACCGGCGGACCTGTCACTGTGCTTGTCGGCTACGAGCTGGCGCAGGTCGCCTATCCGGCGGAGGAGCCGCGGCACTTCCAATCCAGCCCAGGCATCGACCGGCCGTTCTGCCGGCATTGCGGCAGCCGCATCGGCTACACGGATGCGCGTCTGGCGGGGCGCATCTACTTTCACGTCGGCGTGCTCGACCACCCCGAGCGCTTCGCGCCGACCTGTCACGCCTTGGAAGCAGAGCGGTTGTCCTGGCTGCACATCGACGACACGTTGCCGCGCTTTGACGGCTTCAGCGTCTCCCGGGATTAATATCCACCGACACGCGGCCGGCTATAGCCGCCTGAAACCACCTCACGCCGGCGGGCGGTACTGGTAGAGCCAGGTCTCGGTCAGGATGGTATCGCCATTGCGCAGGTAGCAGCGCAGCTCCACCGGCGCGGCGCCCTCGACGGTCAGGTCGAACTGTGCGCGCCAATGGCCCGGCACGTCGTCCGGCACCGCCTCGGTGAAGATGTAGGAGAATTTGCCGCGCGAGGAGCTCAGCACCGGCTCCGGCAGCGTGCCGTGGGGCAGGTCGGTCAGTGGACCGCCGAGAAATTCCACCATGAACTTGCGCACGCCCTGCGGCCGCGGTTGGCCGGGCTGGCCGCCGTTGCCGAGGCGGGTGGCGACGCAGCGCCCGAGCGCGCTCGGATAGGGCTCGTCGGCCAGCCAGTGGAGGCGGTAAGCGATCTGGATGTGGCTGCCGGCGCCGTGCGGCGCTTCGGGAATCCACATGGCGCAGATGTTGTCGTGAATCTCGTCGTCGGTCGGGAGCTCGATCAGCTGCACCACGCCGCGTCCCCAGTCGCCCTGCGGCTCGACCCAGACCGACGGTCGCTTGTCGTATTTCACGCCGTCCTGGTAGTGGTCGAAATTGCGGTCGCGCTGCGACAGGCCGAAGCCGTGCGGCCGCTCGTCCACGAAGCTGGAGATGGCAATGCGCTCCGGGTTGTTGAGCGGCCGCCAGATCCGCTCGCCGGCCCCTGTCCAGATCGCCAGGCCGTCGGAATCGTGCACCTCGGGGCGCCAGTCGACCATGGTCGACTTGGCGGTCTCGGAGAACCAGTACATCGAGGTGAGCGGCGCCAGACCGAGGCGCTCGATCGTCCGGCGCGGGTGGACGTTGGCCTCGATGTCCATGACCACGCCGGAGGTCCGGCGCAGCAGGAAGCGATAGGCGCCGCACACCGAGGGTCCATCGAGCAGGGCGTAGACGGTGACCGGCGCGTCCTCGCTGGCGGCCGGCTCGAACCAGTAGGCGACGAAGCCGGGAAACTCCTCGGGGCCGCCGCTGCCCGGGGCCAAGGCGATACCGCGTGCCGACATGCCGACCTGGCCGAGCTCGCCCACGCCACGGAAATAGGAGGCGCCGAGGAAGGTCGCCCAGGGTTCGACCTTGTCGAGGTCGCCCTTGCGGGCCGGCTCGTGCACCCAGAAGCCGGCGAAGGCCGACGGCTCCTGGCCCAGCCCGGCCGCCACGTGGTCCTGGCCGACGGTGAAGTACGTCGGGTCGTAGAGCACTTCGCGGGCGCTCTCGCCATCGATCGCATGCATGCGGACGGTATTCGGAAAGAACATGCCGACGTGCTGGAACGAGACCGGGAAGGCGCCCTCGCGGTACAGCGCATATTCCTTGCGGAAGCGCAGCTTGCCGTGCGCGTCGTAATCGATCTTCGAGACGATGGCGGGGTCGGGACGCGGCGGCTCCCGGTAGGGCTGTGCGCTGAGGCCGCGGGCATGCGCCTTCAGCCAGTCGTAGGAAAAGGGCTCGGCGGGGCCGAACTCGAGGCCGGTGGCGGCAGTGGCCGGCACGGCGGCGCCGATAGTCCGGGCCGTGGCCGCGGCGAGCATAAGGTGGAGGAAGGCGCGTCGGTCGAAGGCTGTCATGGTCGGTCTGTCTGCTTTCGTTTCTCGTGCTGCAGGGCCTCGCGTGGCTCCTGTGGATCGCCGGCCCGCCTGACGGGCGGAGGTTCTATTACAACCAATGCAAACGCGATTACAGAGCTGCCCAATAAAACTCACAACACCTGCAAAGGTTGCCTCCTCCATGACAGGATTTGGCTTCCCTTTTCCCAAAGGTCTTCGCCTTCCAGGGGAGCGTCCACGAGCAACCCATAGTAGAAATCGACAGCGATCTGGGCTATAGCGGGTGGATGGAACCGCCTTCACCCGACGGGTTGCCTCACCTTGAGGTGATCGAGAGGCCCTCGGCCTTCGACGACTGGGCCGGCCTGCTGGCGCTGCTGCAGGAGTCCTTTGCTTTCATGGAGGGGCGCATCGACCCGCCCTCGTCGCTGCACAGCTTCGACGCCGCAAAGCTGGCGGCCAAGGCGGGCGAGGAGGAATTGGTGCTGGCGTTCCTGGACGGCAGGCTTGTCGGCTGCCTCTTCGCGGCGGAGCGTGACGGTGCGCTCTACCTTGGCAAGATCGCCGTGCGGCCCGAACTGCAGGGCCTCGGCATCGCGCGGCGCATGTTCGCCCTGGCGGAAGCATATGCGCGGGCGCGCGGGCTCAAAACCCTGGAGCTGCAGGCGCGCATAGAGCTCACCGAAAACCACCGGACCTTCACCGCGCTAGGCTTCGAGAAAGTCGGCGTGGGCAGCCATGCCGGGTTCACCCGCCCGACTGACGTCAATTTCCGAAAGACCTTGGCCCCTTAGCGCTGCGAGGAGCGACCAGCTGAGGACCACCGGGCCGGAGGGAATGCCGCCGGGGGCGCCGCCGGCCTTCAATGGTTCCACGATGTGACGAGCTTGCGCGCGAGTTCCTGGTTGAACAGCCGCTCCAGGGAGATGCCGAGGCTGGGAGTGCGGTCGACTGCCTTGCGCAGTGTTGCCTGCGGCCATTCGATATATTCGGTACCGGCCGGGGCACAAACATCTGCCGTCGCGGCGCCGTTGAGGACGAATGAGATCTCGCCGATGAAAGCGCCGGGGCCCAGGGTGAGACCTTTCCCGCCTCTGCCGACCTCGACCTGCCCGCCGGTGACGAAGTAGAGGCTGGGGGCAACCTCGCCTTCGCGGGTCAGCTGCGTGTTCTTTTCCGCCACGCGCCACTCGGCCATCTGCATCAGGCGCCGGAACTCCCCGGGAGTCAGCACCTTCATAATATTGAGGAACGAGTCGTGGTGCTGGTTGCCGTCGCCCACTCTGCGCTCCAGCAGCAGGCGGACGATGCCCACCAGATTGGCGAGGGCCAGGATGCTGCTCCAGAACATGGCGCCCCACAGCGGCTTGTCCGGGTGGAAGTAGTAGTAGGCCAGGTAGACCAGGCTGCCGGCGAGGGTGAGGCAGCGCAGGGCCAACTGCTTGCGGTTCAAGAAGCCGAACACCTGCAGCAGCGCGGCAGCGTGCACGAGTAGGCCGGTGCTCCAGGCCAGATCCAAGCTTTGCAAATCCCACCCCCTTTCGCACCTCTGGAGACGGTCCTGTCCGACTGCCCGACAGCCGCTGCCCTGATCGACTGGACTGTAGGTGCCTTCGCCGGTGCCGCCTGTGCGAAAGCGCACGAATTCCGAACGTGAGACGAGGCGCTAGTCGTCGCCGCAGGCGTCGCGTTCGATCTGCACGGTGGAGTGGTCGATGCCGAAGCGGCTGGCCAGTACTTCCTTGATGCGCTTCAGCACCGCCTGGCTGTCGGCACTCTGGCCGACCCGGGCGTGCAAGGTGAGCAGTGGCCTCTCCGAGGTCAGCGACCAGGCGTGGATGTGATGCACGTCCTGCAGCGCGGGAATGTCCTCCAACAGGGCTTGGCGGAGGCGCTGGGGGTCGACCTGCGCGGGCGTGCCCTCCAGCAGGATGTGGGCAGATTCCCGAACGATGAGCCAGGCGCTGCGCAGCACCAGGAGGCCGACCAGGACGGAGAGGATCGGGTCGATCGGCATCCAGCCGGTGCGCAGGATGACGATGGCGCCGATCACCGCGGCGGCGGAGCCCAGCAGGTCGCCCAGCACATGGGCTGCCGCGCCGCGCAGGTTCAGGTTGCGGCGGTCGCCGCCGTGCAGGATGAGGAGGGCAGCGACGTTCACCAACAGGCCGAGGGCGGCCACCGCCAGCATGATCCAGCCCTCGACCGGCTGCGGTGCCAGGAGGCGCTGCACCGCCTCGATCGCGATGCCGGCGACGATGACGATGAGCACCGCGCCGTTCACGAAGGCGGCCAGCACCTGGCCGCGATGGTAGCCGTAGGAGCGCTTGGGATCGGCCGGGCGCCGGGCGATTCGGAAGGCAATCCAGGCCAGCGCCAGGGCGGCGGCGTCGGTCAGCATGTGCGCCGCGTCGGCGAGCAGCGCCAGAGAGCCGGAGATCAGGCCGCCAGCGACCTCCACCACCATGAATCCGGCGGTGAGGACCAGCGCCCAGAGCACCCGCGTCTCGTTGTCGTGGCCGTGACTGTGACTGTGACGCTCCGGGTGCGCACGGTCGTGACCATGGCCGGCGTGATGATGCGCCATGCTCAGACCACCTGGAAGCCGTGCGCATAGGGGTCGCGCGCATCGATGGTGATCGTGTTGAGGCCGGTGATGCGCGCCCAGCCCTCGATGGAGGGCACGATGCCCCTATGGTTGCCGACCCGGGTCTCCGCCTCGACGCGGCCGGTGAACAGGCTGCCGATGATGCTCTCGTGCACGAAGCGCCCGCCGGCCTGGAGCTTTCCCTTGGCGTGCAGCTGCGCCATGCGGGCGGAGGTGCCGGTGCCGCAGGGGCTGCGATCGATGGCCTTGTCGCCGTAGAAGACGGCGTTGCGGGCGTCGGCCTCCGGTTTGGTCGCCTTGCCGGTCCACAGGATATGACTGACGCCGCGGATCGTCGGGTCCTCCGGATGGACGATCTCCACGGCCGCGTTCACCGCCCGGCGCAGCAGCGGCGAGAGCCGGAGGATGTCGCCAGGGGTGAGGTTGGCAAGATCGCTGTAATTCGCCTGCGGCTCGACGATGGCGTAGAAGTTTCCGCCGTAGGCGATGTCGACGGTGACGGCGCCGAGCTCCGGGCAGTCGACGGTGACGTCCTGGACGGCGAGGTAGGAGCCGACGTTGGTCAGTCGCACGGACTCCACGTAGCCGTCCTGCAGGAAGTAGCGCGCCTCGACCGGCCCGGCGGGCGTCTCCAGGCGCAGGACACCGGCTTCGCGCGGCTGCACCAGGCCGCGCTCTATCGCGAAGGTCACGGTGCCGATGGTGCCGTGGCCGCACATCGGCAGGCAGCCGGAGGTCTCGATGTAGAGCACCGCCACGTCGCAGTCGGGCCGCGTTGGCGGATAGAGGATGGCGCCCGACATCATGTCGTGGCCGCGTGGCTCGAACATCAGGCCGGTGCGGATCCAGTCGTAGCGGGCGAGGAAGTCCTGGCGCCTCTCGCTCATCGAGGCGCCGCGCAGGGCCGGGCCGCCGGCCGCGACCAGGCGCACCGGGTTCCCGCAGGTATGGCCGTCGATGCAGAAGAAGGTATTGGGCCGGATGGCGGCAGCGCTGGCTTCGCTCATGGCTCCGAGTATCGGGTCGGCCCCCGGCTTTGGCAATGCCCGGGCCGGGGGCGCCCGCCGTCAGTGCCGCGTTCGCCGGGGCAGGAGGGGCTTTTCCTGACGGCGGGGCGGCGGCTATAGTCGGCGCCTTATGTCTACCCTCGAGATCACCAGTGCCATCAGCGACGAGGCGCAGGATTCCGGGCTTCTGGCGCCGGACGAGCCGCGTCCTTTTGATCTCTTCAACGGCGCCGGCCAAGCGCCGCTGCTGCTGCTCTGCGATCATGCGACGCGCTTCATCCCGCGGGCGCTCAAGTCCCTCGGCCTCGACGAGGCGGCGCTCACCCGCCACATTGCCTGGGACATCGGCATCGCCGAGGTGACCCGCCAGCTCGCCCGGCGGCTCGACGCGCCGGCGCTGCTCAGCCACTTCTCCCGCCTCGTCGTCGATCCCAACCGCCAACTCGACAATCCCACCCTGATGCCGGAGATCAGCGACGGCACCGTGGTGCCGGGCAACCGCGACCTCGACGCAGCGGCGCGCGAAGCCCGCATCGAGACCTTCTTCCGGCCCTACCACGACGCCATCGACGCGCAACTCGACGCCATGCAGGCGGCGGGCCGGGTGCCGGCGCTGGTGTCCATGCACTCCTTCACGCCGATCATGCACGGCCTGCAGCGGCCCTGGGAGATCGGCATCCTGTGGAACCGCGACCCGCGCCTGCCGCGCCCGCTGATGGACCGGCTGCGCGCCGAGGGATTCTCGGTCGGCGACAACGAGCCCTATTCCGGCGCCGACGGCCACGGCTATACGCAGCACACCCACGGCGACAGCCGCGGTCTCGCCAACGTGTTGATCGAGGTACGCCAGGATCTGGTCGATACCCAGCAGGGCGCCGCCCTCTGGGCCGAACGGCTCGCCGCTGCCCTGGGGGCGGTCCTGCGCGATGCGGCGCTCTACCGCGTCGAGCACCACTGAGCGGGCGGCAACCATGGGGAAAGCCGGCAGATGAGCAAGGGGCGCAGGCGACCGGAGCCGAGCTTCACCGTCGGCATGGAGGAGGAATACCTCCTGGTCGACCGCGAAACCCGCGATCTGGTGGTCGATCCACCCGACAGCCTGATGACGCGCTGCGAGCAGGAGCTCGGCGAACGGGTCGCCCCGGAGTTCCTGCAGTCGCAGATCGAGGTCGGCACCAGCAAGTGCGAGACCGTCAGCCAGGCCGGCGCCGAGTTGGCCGAGCTGCGCCGCACCATCGCGCGCGTCGCCGGCGACTACGGCCTGGCGCCGATCGCCGCCTCGACCCATCCCTTCGCCCAGTGGGACACCCAGAAGCACACCCGCAAAGAACGCTACGACGACCTCGCCCGCGACATGCAGGCGGTGGTGCGGCGCCTGCTGATCTGCGGCATGCACGTGCACTGCGGCCTCGACGACGACGAACTGCGCATCGACCTCATGCAGCAGGTTGCCTATTTCCTGCCGCACCTGCTGGCGCTCTCCACCTCCTCGCCGTTCTGGCGCGGCGAGGTGACGGGCCTCAAGTGCTACCGCCTCTCGGTGTTCCAGGAGCTGCCGCGCACCGGACTGCCGGAGACCTTCGACAGCTTCGGCGAGTACCAGCGCCACCTCGACGTCATGGTGGATGCCGGGCTGCTGCAGGACGGCACCAAGATCTGGTGGGACATCCGGCCCTCGGCCCGCTTTCCGACGCTGGAAATGCGCATCGCGGACGTCTGCACCCACGTGGAGGACAGCGTCGCCATCGCCGCGCTCTACGTCAGCCTGCTGCGCATGCTCTACGTCCTGAAGCGCAACAACCAGCGCTGGCGCAAGTACTCCAACATGCTGATCGACGAGAACCGCTGGCGCGCCCAGCGCTACGGCATCGACGAGGGCCTAGTCGACTTCGGCAGGGGCGAGGTGGTGCCCTACGAAGTACTGCTGGAAGAGATCCTCGCGCTGACCCACCAGCACGCCGAAGCGCTCGGCTGTCTGAAAGAGGCGGAGCACGCCCGCGAGATCCTGCGCCGCGGCACCTCGTCCCACCGCCAGTTGGAGATCTTCAGCCAGGCCTGCTACGAGGGTGCCGACAAGCAGGAGGCCCTGAAGCAGGTGGTGGACTACCTGATCGCCGCGAGCGTGCCGCGCGAAAGCTGAGGCGAGGCGGGCTGCGAGCGCCGCAAGCTGGACAAGCCGCCCCCGGCGGCCCATCTAACGGGGAAACCCGGGCAACCCCCGCAAAGGAGGAGACATGACGTCGATGGATGACAAGACCCGCACCGAACTGGAGGCCGCCGCCTTCCGCACCCTGGTCGAGCATCTGCGCAAGCGCAGCGACGTGCAGAACATCGACCTGATGACCCTCGCCGGCTTCTGCCGCAACTGCCTGTCCAAGTGGTACCTGGCCGCGGCCGAGGAGAAGGGGGTGACGATGGACTATGCCGCCGCGCGCGAGCTGATCTACGGCATGCCCTACGAAGAGTGGAAAGCGAAGCACCAATCCGAGGCGACCCCCGAGCAGAAGGCCGCCTTCGTCGCAAGCCACAAGCACGGCTGACAACGCCCCGCTCGGCGGGTTATCCCCAGTTTCCAGCGTTGTCAGGTCGCGGGTGTGCGGCTAGTCTGCGCCCCCCTTCCCCGGGGAGCCGTCTCCGGGACCGAATCCCGCGCGAATTAGGAGTTTAAGCATGGCTGATGTTGGCGGCATCGGGGCGGACCGTCTGCGGACCCTCGTCGAGCGCATCGAGCGCCTGGAAGAGGAAAAGGCGGCGCTGACCGCCGATATCCGCGAGGTCTTCGCGGAGGCCAAGGGCGAAGGTTTCGACATCAAGGTGCTGCGCCAGGTGATTCGCCTGCGCAAGATGGATTCCGGCGACCGCCAGGAACAGGAAGCCATCCTCGACCTCTACAAGCAGGCCCTCGGCATGCTGAGCTGACGCTGCGGATTGGCGCACCCGCTCCCCTTGCGTCACCTTCGGCCTTGACCCGAAGCTCGATCCTGCCGGTCACTTCCCGCCACCATTGACGCTCTCACCCGGCCCGGCCGATACTCTCCGCCATGAGCAAGGAACGAGAGAGCGGCAAGGTTCTCCTGCGCCGCCACCACGACATGGGCGGTCTGCCGGCCGGCCCGGTCGAAGCAAGCGAGCACGACTACGCGCCCTGGGAAAAGCGGGTCGATGCCATCCTGCGGCTGCTGGCGGACTCGAAGCGGCGCCTCATCACCACCGACGAGCTGCGCCGCGGCATCGAGGAGCTCGGACCCGGCGCCTACGACGAGATGAGCTACTACGAGCGCTGGATCGCCTCGGTGACCAACAACCTCATCGAGAAGGGCGTCCTCTCGGTGGACGAACTCGGCCGCCGCATGGCGGAAATCTCGGCCGCCTGGCCCGCGGGGACGGAGGAAAAGCCGTGACTGCGCGCTTTTCCGTCGGCGATCCTGTGCGGGTGCGCGCCGCCTTTCCGCCGGGCCACGTCCGCACGCCCTTCTTCGTGCGCGGCAAGGCCGGCCGGGTGACGCAGGTCCTCGGCCCCTACCGCAATCCGGAGGAGCTGGCCTACGGGCGCAGCGGCGAGCCGGCCCTGCCGCTCTACCGGGTAGTCTTCGAGACGGCGGAACTCTGGGACGGCTATCAGGGCGCGCCGCAGGACACCACGCTGGTCGACATCTACGAGAACTGGCTGGAGGGCGCGTGATGACGCACGATCATGATAGCGACCGTGGCCATGACCATGGGCCGCATCCCTACCAGCCGGACCTGGAGGCGGCGCCGCTCACCCACTACCAGGCGATGACCCAGGCGGTCGGCGAGCTGCTGATCGAAAAGGGCGTCTTCAGCGCCGACGAGCTGCGCGCCATGCTGGAGGCCATCGATGCCAAGAGCCCGGCGGCCGGCGCGCGCATGGTGGCGCGCGCCTGGTGCGACGACGCCTTCAAGGCGCGCTTGCTGACCGACGTGAACAAGGCGGCTGAGGAGCTTGGCATCGACGCCGGCGCCATCCCGATCCGCGCGGTCGAGAACACACCGGACGTGCACAACGTCATCGTCTGCACGCTGTGCTCCTGCTATCCGCGCCTGCTCATCGGCCTGCCGCCGGACTGGTACAAGTCGCGCGCCTACCGCAGCCGCACGGTACGCGAGCCGCGCCGGGTGCTGGCGGAGTTCGGCACCGCAATTCCGGAAGACGTGGAGGTCCGCGTGCACGATTCCACCGCCGACCTGCGCTACATGGTGCTGCCGGCGCGCCCGGCCGGCACCGAGGGCTGGGACGAGACGGCCCTTGCCGATCTCGTCACCCGCGACTGCATGATCGGCGTCAGCCTGCCCAAATCGCCGGGAGCCTAGGGGCGGTGTGGGTGCGGCGCAGGACCCTGCCCAGGGAGCTTGCGCGATGAAGATCCGCGGCCTGCTGCTCGATCTGGAAGGGGTGCTGCACCAAGGTGACGTGCCGGTTCCCGGCGCGGTCGGGGCGTTCCGGGCCCTGCAGGCAAGCGGCCTCGCGATCCGCTATCTCACCAACACCACGACGCGGCCGCGCCGCGTCATCGCCGAGCGCCTCGATGCCCTCGGCTTCGCCGTGGCTTTTGAAGAAGTGTTCTCGCCGCCGGCCGCCGCGGCGCGCCTGCTGGCGGAGCTGGGCGCAAGTCGCATCCACCTGGCGGCGGCGCCGGAGCTGGCCGAGGATTTTCCGGATGTCGAGATCCTCGGCGAGAGCGAGCGGGCAGACGCCGTCGTGCTGGGCGACCTTTACAGGGACTTCACCTGGGAGCGCCTCAACGGCCTGTTCCAGGCGATCGCTGCCGGCGCGCTGCCGATCGCCCTCCACAAGAACCGCGTCTCCAGGCGGGAAGAGGGCATCTCCCTCGACCTCGGGCCCTTCGTCGCCGCCTTGGAATACGCCGCCGACGTGAAGGCCCGCGTCGTCGGCAAGCCGTCAGCCGATTTCTTCGCCCTGGCGCTCGGGAGCCTTGATCTCGAGGCCGCCGAGACACTGATGGTCGGCGACGACATCGAGGCCGACATCGGCGGCGCCTTGAACGCCGGCCTTGCCGCCGTGCAGGTCAGGACCGGCAAGTACCGCCCCCGAGACGACGAGCTCTCCGACATCCGGCCGACGGGAAGGATCGACTCGCTTGCAGGACTGGCCGAGTGGGTGAGCCGGCACTCCTCCTGAAGGCTTCCTCTACGCCTCCTTCGGCATGGTCGCATCGTCGAGCGCCGTGGCACGGCGGTAGGCTTCGCGGTCACTGACCCGGGCCCAATATTCAGCGAAGCCGGGGCGCTTCTCGACGGAGCCGAACTGAAGGCCCCAGCCGAAGTGGGAGCCGACGTAGACGTCGGCGGCGGTGAAGCGCGGGCCGGCGATGTAGCCGTCCGCCGGCACCAGCTTCTCCAGGGTGTCCATCACGCGGGCGTAGCTGCCGTAGCCGGCCATGCTCTGCTGGCGCTCGCTCTCCGGCTCGAAGCCCATGGCGTGATTGGTCGCCGCCGCCTCCATCGGCCCGGAGGCGAGGAATAGCCAGCGGTAGTAGCTGCCGCGCTCGGCCGGCGGCGGCGCCAGCCCGGCCTCGGGGAAGGCGTCGGCGAGATAGGCGCAGATCGCGGCGCACTCGGTCACCACCTGGTCGCCGTGGCGGATCGCCGGCACCTTGCCCATCGGGTTGATCGCCAGGTAGCCCGGGTCCTTCATGGCCCCATAATCGAGGATTTCGGCGCAGTAGGAGCAGCCGGTCTCCTCGAGCATCCAGCGGACGATGCGCCCGCGCGACATCGGGTTGGTGTAGAAGATCACGTCCTGGGACATCGGCAGTCTCCGCGATTGGGGGACCGTGAGGCTAGCTCGAAGCCGGCGCCGGGTCACTCCCGGCGAAGGCTGTCAGGCGACCGTGCCGCTGCCGCCCCTGCGTGCCTCGCGGAAGGAGACGAGGCGCATCTGCGTTTCGTCCCAAAGGGCGAGGCGGACGCAGCCGAGGCTCTGCCACAGCGTGAGGCGGCTCGTGCCGGTGAGTTCGGGATGGTCGCGCAGCACCCGCGGCAGGCGGTAGAAGGGAATGCGGCTGGCCAGGTGGTGGACGTGGTGCATGCCGATGTTCGCCGTCAGCCAGCGCAACGCGCCTGGCAGATCGTAGTGCGAGCTGCCGCGCAGGGCGGCGTCCTGAGGGCACCACGCGCCGTTCTCGGCCCAGTAGGTCTCCTCGAATTGATGCTGCACGTAGAACAGCCACACACCGGCTGCAGCAGCGGCGAGCGTGATCGGCAGCTGCACGAGTAGGAATGGGCCGGTGCCGACCAACCAGATCAGGCCGGCGACGAGGGCGGCCACAGCCAGGTTGGTCGCCATGGCGCTGAGCCAGTCCTGCCGGCGGTTGCCGGGCCGGCCCAGGGGAAAGCGGTGGCGCAGCACGAAGAGATAGATCGGCCCGATGCCGAACATGACGAGGGGGTGGCGGTAGAAGCGGTAGCGCAGGCGACCCCAGAAGCTGAGGGCGTTGTATTCCTCGATGGTGAGGGTGTCGATGTCGCCGATGCCGCGGCGGGCCAGGTTGCCGGCGCCGGCATGGTGCAGGGCGTGGGCGCGGCGCCAGGCATCGTAGGGCGTCAGCGTCAGCACGCCGATCGCCCGGCCGACCCAGTCGTTGGCCAAGCGGTGGCGGAAGAACGCGCCGTGGCCGCAGTCGTGCTGGATCATGAAGAGGCGCAGGAGCAGCCCGGCGGCGAGCAGCGACGGCACCAAGGACAGCTGCCAGTAGCCGAGATGAACCGCCGTCCAGGCCAACGTCCAGAGTCCGGCGAAGGGCAGGAAGGTGATTGCGATTTCGAAGAGGCTGCGGGCGGCACTGGGGCTGCGATACGGTGCCAGCAGGCGGGTCCACTGCGGTGCAGCGGGGGGCGCGGCCGTGGCCGCGCTGGGCTGTTGTCTCATGGGCACGCCTGTCGTTCGGCTCGGTTGGCGGTCAGATTGTCGTCAGTCTTCAATAGAAAGATGAAGATCGCGAGAATCTTCGTCTCTTAAGGAAAGAGCCGCCGCCTGTTTGAAGGCGGCGGCTCCTCTACTCGCGAAGCGGCCTTTGAGGCCGCTATGCGTTACTCGACCTCGATGCTGCCGACAGCGAGCTTGCCGCTGCGCGCATCGGTTTCGGTGTCGAACTTCACCTTCTGGCCTTCACGCAGGCCAAGAATGCCGGCGCGCTCCAGGGCGGTCGCGTGGACGAAAACGTCCTTCTGACCGTCATCCGGCTGGATGAAGCCGTAGCCACGCTGGTCGTTGTAAAACTTAACAGTGCCCGTAATCATGGAAAATTCCTTTCACTAACGGATTGCACGGGGGCCTCGGCGCGGGCGTCGCAGCCGATAACCCGGTTCGTTGATTTTGGAGAGCAGTCTGAAACGTGCGCGCCCGTCAGTGACGTAGCGTAGCGGCCCAGTCATATTCGGCCAATATCAGTGACAGTCACATAAGCACTTTCCGGAGAAGATGCAAGCCGAAGTTCGGCCGGCCGCGCTGAAGGTGCCCAAATCGCCCTTCCTGAGGCAGAAAATTAGGACCAGGACGCCAGGCGGCGGCCCTGCCAGGACCTCCTGTCGGCCTGGGATGGGGCCCTGGAAGCCCCACGGGAACGCCGCGCTACCTCCTTCGCCTCACTGCCGCTTGGTATCGAAGGCTGCTAGCCTGCTGCCGCAGCGAATGCCGCAGCAGGGGAAGGCAAGACCATGGCACTCAACATCTACTTCGCCACGAACCGTAAGATCCTCAAGGAGGGCGAGGGCGCCGAGGTCGGCGAGGAATTCCACCCCAACATCGACGAACTGCGCTTCGGCAAGGTGAGCTTCGCCGGCAAGGAGCTGTACAGGAAAGACCTCGGCAGTTTCGTGGACAGGGCCAGGATCAGCCTCGCGCCTGAGGAGCCGGACAAGGAGGACGCCGACAAGGCCAAGCTCGGCAGCAAGGCCATCTTCCACGAGGTGCGCGCCGAGATGCTGCAAAAAGGCGATGTCCTCATCTTCGTGCACGGCTATGACCACAGGTTCCGCGAGGCGGCAGGCCGGGCCGCGCAGTTGCAGCAGTGGCTTGCGGCCGGTGGCAAGGATATGACGCTGCTCATGTTCTCCTGGCCCTCGGCCGGAGCAGGGGTGTCGCAGCGCACCTATGCCGACGATCGCGATCGCGCGCGCATGTCCGGCCCGGCCCTCGGCCGTGCCATCCTCAAGGCCACGGACTTCATCCGCAACACGCCGCGCAACGAGCGCTGCGACGGGCGCATCCACCTGCTGTGCCACTCGATGGGCAATTGGGCGCTGCGCGGTGCGGTGCAGGCCATGCGCACCTTCGTCGGCAACAACATCCCGCCGCTGTTCGACGAGGTGATCCTGGCTGCCGCCGATGAGGACGACGACACCCTGCATCTCGGCCATAAAGCCGCGCCGCTGCTGCGCGGCTGCCGGCGTCTGACGGTCTACTACAACCACCAGGACCTCGCCCTGAAGGCCAGCGACTACGCTATGGGCAACCCGGACCGCCTGGGGCGCAGCGGACCCGGCGGCAGTGAGCCGCTGCCCAAGAAGGTCGCGGTGGTGAACGTCTCGCCGAAGATCGTCTGGGAGGCCAAGGGTGCCAGCGCCTGGACGGCCGACCCGAGCGGCCACCAGTACTTCCGCAATAACGCCCGGGTCCGCCAGGATCTCATTCAGGTCCTGAACGGCAGGCTGGACGACGATTTCGCCGTCGCCAAGGAGCGCCGCACCAACGATTCTGGCAGTTTCTGGCGCCTGGAATAAACGGCGTCCTGGCCAAGCGGCGCAACCGAGGCGCTAGAGTTTTCCCGGTCCGCGGTGTAACTTCGCCCCTTCACGCAGTTGTGAGGCCGGACCCCTTCGGGTCGCGGGCCGGATGAGACGATTCAGGGGGGAACATGGTGAGGTTGTGGCCGCGCACGCGGTTGCAGATCGGTTGGCGGGACCTCGCAGCGGGAGCCTTCGCCTGCCTGGCCGGGGGGGACCGCGCGCGGCTGCTGCGCCGCGCCGAGACCTATTGGCCGGGCGACCCCTCGCTCCTGTGTTTCTCGGTGCGCAGCGGCTTCGACCTGCTGCTGCAGGCGCTTGAGCTGCAGCCTGGGGACGAGGTCGTCTTCTCGGCGTTGAACGTGAAGGGCATGATCAACATCGTGCGGCGCGAAGGCTACGTCGCCGTGCCGCTCGATTTCGACGCCCAGACCCTCACCGCCTCGGTGGATACCCTGCAGCGCGCGCTCTCGCCGCGCTCCAAGGTGCTGGTGGTGGCGCATCTCTTCGGCTGCCGCCTGGCCCTCGACGGATTGATCGACGCCGCCCACGCGGCCGGCCTGGTGGTGGTAGAGGACTGCGCCCAGGCCTTCAACGGCCGCAGCTATTCCGGCCATCCCAGGGCCGACGTCTGCATGTTCTCCTTTGGCCCCTTGAAGACCTCGACGGCCCTCGGCGGCGCCCTGCTGAACGTGCGCGATGCCGCCCTGCGCGAGAAAATGTGCGCTATCCAGGATCGCTACCCGCTGCAGCCGACGAAGCGGCAGGCCCGGCGCGTTCTGCAGTTCGCCGGATTGAAGCTGCTCACCCTGCCGCTGGTCTTCGGTCTGGTGCAGCGATTCTTCGCGCTGACCGGCCGCGACTACGAGGACGCCGTGGCCGAGCGCGTGCGCAACGTCGCCGTGCTGAAGAAGTCGAAGAACCTGCGCTTCCGTTGTTCGACGGCGCTGGTCGCGCTGCTGTGTCGGCGCTTGGCGCGCTTCGATCCCGCTTCACTCACGCGCCGGGCGGACAAAGGCCGGCGGCTGAAGGAACTGCTGAGCGGCAGCCTGGCCCTGCCCGGTCAGGCCAACAGCCACCACGACTACTGGGTCTTCCCGGCCGTGGTCGAGGAGCCTCACGGCTTCATCGCCAAGCTGCGGCGCAGCGGTTTCGACGCGGCCAACCTGCCGCGCTCGCAGGCCGTCGCCGCGCCCGAGGACCGACCGCAGCTGGAGCCCAAAGCCGCTGCCGAGCTGCTCTCCAAGCTGGTCATCCTGCCCTGCTATGACGGGCTGCCGGACCGCGAGCTGCAGCGCCTGGCAAAGCTGGTACGGGAAGCGGCGCCGCGACCGGCGGCGGCCCCGGCCCGTGCGGCCGAATAGAGGGATGGGGCAATCCTGATGCTCGAGCGTTTCCGCAAGCGCCGGCGCAAGGCGGTGAAGAGGACCGGCAAGCGCCTGATCCGCGGTCTGCGCGGTTTCCTTGCCCGGCAGTCTCTGGTCAGCAACGACCCCGTGCTCGACCCGGCGGGCTTCGCCTTCCTGCAGCCCTTCGAAGAGCACTGGGAGGAGATCCACGAGGAGCTGCGCCAGATCCTCCGGCACAAGGACTGTGTGCCGGCCTTCGAGGACGTCTCCACCGATCAAAAGAAAATCGCCCGGGGCCGCCAGTGGCGCACCTTCATTCTCTTCGGGTTCGGCAGCAGGCTACCGAAAAACTGCCGCCACGCGCCGCGCACCACGGCCCTGCTGGAGCAAGTGCCCAAGCTGCAGACCGCCTGGTTCTCGATCCTGGAGCCCGGCTATCACATCACCGCCCACCAGGGCGTCAGCAAAGGCATCCTGCGCTGCCACCTCGGCCTCATCGTACCGGATCGGCGCGAGGACTGCTGGATGCGGGTCGACGATCAGAAGTGCGTCTGGCAGCCGGGCAAGACGCTGGTGTTCGACGATACCTACGACCACGAGGTGCTGAACGACACGCCGCAGGAGCGGGTTGTGCTGCTGTTCGACTTCGAGCGCCCGATGCGCTTCTGGGGCCGATTGGTGAACCGCCTGTTCATCCGGGCACTGAAGCTGACGGCCTACTACCGCGAGCCGAAAGCGCGGCTCGAGGGTTTCGAGGAGCAGTTCGAGGCCGCCACCCGCCGCGCCGAAATCCTGCTCGAGGGCCTGGGAGAACAAGATGTCCAAGCAGCCCCCTCGCCCCCGTTAGGGGGAGAGCGTTGCGCAGAGTGATTGGCAGATGCGAGGTTGCTCTGACGCAGTCTACTCCGCGGCGCTGCGCTGGCGCAGGGCGGGGTCGCGGAAGGCGGCCAGCAGGTCGGCCTCGCAGGTTTTGGCGCTCTCCAGGTGCCGTTCCTTCACGTGGCCGAAGCCGCGGATCTTCTCCGGGATCGCGGCCAGCTCCACCGCCAGGGCGTGGTTCTCCGGCGACAGCTCTGCCAGCACTTCCTGCAGCAGCGCCTCGTAGTCGGCGATGAGACGGCGTTCCGTCTTGCGCTCGGCGCTGTAGCCGAACACGTCGAATGGCGTGCCGCGCAGGCCTTTCAGCCTGGCCAGCACCCGGAACGCCGGCAGCAGCCAGGCCCCGAACTGCCGCTTCTTAAGGTGGCCGGTTTCCGGATCCCGCGCGGCGATCAGCGGCGGCGCCAGGTGGAAGGAGAGCTTGTAGCTGCCGGCGAACTGTTCGCGCAGGCTGCGGGTGAACTGCGGATCGCTGTAGAGCCGCGCCACCTCGTACTCGTCCTTCACCGCCAGCAGCTTGAAATAGTAGCGCGCGACAGCCTCGGCGAGCCCGCTGAAGCCGGGTGCTTGCGCTGCTTCGGCTGCTTTCGCCTGTTCGACCAGCGCGGTGTAGCGCGCTGCGTAGGCGGCATTCTGGTAGTCGGTCAGGAACGCCACGCGGCGGGCGACGGTCTCCTCGAGGCTGCGGGAGAGATGGTGGCTCTGCGGCTCGGCGCGGGGCGCGGCGGCCTTCTCGACCGCGGCGAGGTCGTGGGCGGCGCGGCGGCCCCAGAGGAAGGCGGCCCTGTTGGGTTCGACCGCGACGCCGTTCAACTCTATGGCCTTGTCGATGGCGTCGGCGCTCAGCGGCACCAGGCCCTTCTGCCAGGCATAGCCCAGCATGAAGAGGTTGGTGGCG
>WHTV01000045.1 GCA_009377535.1 Kiloniellaceae bacterium | reverse complement strand
GACCTGGAATGGCCTGA
Organism: Kiloniellaceae bacterium; assembly: GCA_009377535.1. Classification (GTDB taxonomy): domain Bacteria; phylum Pseudomonadota; class Alphaproteobacteria; order Kiloniellales; family Kiloniellaceae; genus Pelagibius. The sequence continues at coordinate 30,914 of WHTV01000045.1, read as the reverse complement.
AAACGGAGATCACCAGGCACAGCACCGTACCGCAGACGATGAAGGCGATCATCGCCCTGCCGGCGTCGCTGCGCCTCGGCAGCGCGAAGATGCCGCAGAGGCCGATGAGGCCAAAGATGCTGAGCAGCGCCAGCCAGAAGGGGCCGAACCAGGTTCTAAACTGCAGGCCGACCTTGGCCATAACGTAGATGAAGGGACTGAGGGTGCCGTTGAAATGGCGTCCCTCTGGGCCGTTTTCCGGGTAGACATCTGCGCCTTGCAGCGGTTCCAGCGGCGCGCCCAGGTGCTCCGGCCCGCTGAGGACGCCGTAGAGCAGCCAGAGGGCCGCCAACCCGGTCGCGCCGACCAGCAGGACCGCTTTGGCCAGTTCCACCGGCTGCCGGCTGAACACAGACTGCGTGAGGAAGACCCGCCAGACCAGCAGCAGCCCCAGCAGCGGCGCGACGACCGGGTAGAGCAGGCCTGCCAGGATGACAAGACCGGCGAGCCAGCGGGCGGAGCGGCGCTGCGCCGCGACGATCGCCCATACCAGCAGGGGAAAGGCAAAGGCATGCGGCAGGGCGGAGGCGATCTGATGCAGATAGACCGGCTGGGCGACGACGAGGCCGAGCGCGCCGACGACGGTGACCCGGTCGCCGAGCCGGCGTGCCAGCACCGCGATGCCGGCGATGAAGGCCAGCCAGGCGAACAGCGGCAACAGCCGGTGCAGCAACAGCAGCTCGCCGCCGGCCCACAGCCAGAGTCGGGTCGATCCTTCGTAGAGAAGTGGCTGGGAGAAGGCGCCGGCGAAGATCGCCAGGTAGTCGCCAGCGAAGAGCGCCGAGTCGCTCACAGGGTGATACCTGAACAGCGAGCGAACTTCTTCGTGGAAGTAGTCTCCGCCGACGACGACATAGGCCTGCATGGAGAAGACGACCGCCACGTAGATCAGCAACGCCGCGATCACCGCGCGCTCGAGGCGCCCTGCGGCCGCCGCAGGCATCCATGCGCTGTCCCTGTCCAAGCTTCGTTCCACCAAGGGTTCGCTCCAGCCGGTCTGGGCTTCAGGACACAGGGAGGGGGTAAGCCGGCTCGGCGGCTCCCCTGTCGGCAGCGGTCGCAGCGCGGCGGGCGGGCGTGAGCCGGACGACCCGCTGCACCGCCTCGGCAAGCCTGGCGTACATCGCCGCCTCGTCCTGCTGGTAGCCGGCATCGAAGTAGCGCATGGCCTTGAGCCAGCCGGGATCGCCGTAGAAACGCTCGACGAATTGGAACACGGCGGCGTCCAGCCTTGCCGGCAGCGGCAGGATGAGGCCGTGCATCACGTAGCGATTCGCATCGTAGGCAGTGCCGTCCAGGCCGTCGGCATAGAGCACCGGCACGCCGCTGCGCAGGATCTCAATGGTCACGCTGCTGTTGCCGCAGATCGCGAGATCGCACTGCTCGATGTTGTCATACAGAGGTATGCCACCCGTCTCTTCCGCGCGGCCATGCTCCCGGCACAGTTCGGAAAGATCTTCGTTCACAACCTTGACCGGATGCTGGCGGATCAGGATTCGCGCGATCTTCGGATCGGCCTCGAGTTGTGTGACCAGCGCCTGCAGGCGCTCCATGTTCGTCAGGGCGGTGAGGAAGACGCCTACCGTGATCGCCCCGTGCCGGTCGACCACCGCGCGCATCGGTTTGTGCGGCAGGGCCAGCGGGACGAAGACGGCATCGATCGGCCTGCCGCTGTGCTGGGCGTAGACGTCGAGGACCGCCTGGCTCGTCACCGCGGCGAGGTCGCTGTACAGCGGCGGCACGTAACCGGTGTTCCAGGTTGCGTTGGCGTGATTGGTGAAGAGCACTTTGCGGCCCGATCGGTGGGCCGCGACGGCCAGCGCCAGGCATTCCGGCGAATAGTGGTTGGCGATGAACACGGCCTTGGTGTCGTGCCTGGCGAGCAGGCGCCGGAAGCGGGCGTAGTAGGCCACGGTGCTGAATATCCGACAGGCCGGCATGAAGGGGAAGCGCCGGACCAGCCTCCGCGCCACGCGGACCAGACGGGGCAAGGCGATCAGGTAGAAGGGAAGGTCCCTCAGCGCATCCGGGCCGAAGCAGTTCGCCCTGGAGATCGCAAGGGCGCCGCAATCGAAGCCACGAAGCTGGTGCCGAAGAGGGCCTATGACGACCCGCTCGTTCGGATAGGACGCAAAGAAGGCGAGATCGGAATTTCCTGGGGCCCGCCAATTTACCGAAAGATAACACTTAAGGCCATAGAGTATTAACAAGACATACTTCAGCAACTCCGGGGCGTTTTCATAGATAGTGTAGAAAAATCGAACCACACGATTCTTCCGCACAACGTCATCGAACACGGCCCGGCGCCCGGCGGAACCGTCGAGTTTTCTCACAATCCAACAGGCCCTGCCGAGGGTGTACGTGCTCATCGGCAAACTCTAAGAAGATGACGATGTACAAACTCTTAAAGCGCCTGGCCGGTATCTCAGTCTTCTACTCTTTCGCCAACAGCATCGAGGCCCTCTCGCCCTTCCTCCTGGCGCTGCTGTTGACCCGCTTCCTGCAGCCGGAGGAATACGGCATCTGGGTGCTCTTCGTCTCGCTGGTGGCTTTCCTGCGCCCGGTGGTCAACCTGACCATCCAGGATGCGCTGAAGATGAACTTCTACGAGATGGACAAGGCGCGGCAGGCGACCTTCGTCCTCTCGGCCCTCTACATCTCCGGCAGCACCGCGCTGATCCTGGGCCTGATCGCGCTGATCTTCAACGACACGCTGTCGGCGCTGGTGAAGTTCCCGGCGCCCTGGATCGCCTCGATCGTGGTCACGACTTTCCTCTACGTTAATCTACACTTCGTCCTGACCTTCAATCAGTTTGCCGAGAAGCGCGGACGCTTCATCGGCTTGCAGCTGATTCAGTCACTCTGTGGCTTCGCAGTCATCTTAGTCCTGGTCTACACCGGCTGGAACTGGCAGGGCGTCGTCATCGGCAAGATCGCGGGCCTTATCATCGCCTGCGTCATCGGCGTCGTCTGGCTCTTCCGCGACCTCGAGCTGAAGCTGCCCGTGAGCTGCAGTCGGGAGATCAAGGATCTCCTCAAGTTCGGGCTGCTTTACCTGCCGGCAGGCTTCGGACTGGTTGCTGTCCCCCTCACCGACCGGCTCATCATCAGCCACATCCTGGGCCTCGGCGAGAACGGCCTCTACGGCGTCGCGGCCTTGTTCGGCTCGGCGCTCTTCGTCGCCATCAGCGGCTTCCAATACGCCTGGATGCCGTGGTTGTTCCAGCAACTTCGTGAACCGCGCTCGGACTACAGGAAGGAGATTTCCGTGGTCTCCCTGGGCTTCCTCCTGCTGCTGCCGGTGGCCGGCGTGGTCTTCTATCTCGTGTCGCTGGTGGTGGCACCCGTTCTCATCGGCGCTTCGTTTGCGAGTTCTTTCTCGCTCATTCCCTGGGCGATCGCCGGCACTGTGGCGATGGGCTACTTCTTCCACAATCAGGCCTTCCTCCATTTCAAGAAGGCGGTGCTGCCGATGTCCATCAGCAGCCTGAACTGCATCGTCTTGAACCTCTACCTGAGCTACTACGGGGCCATCCACTACGGCGTTGCCGGCGTCCTCGCCGCTACCATTGTGGCCTTCCTCACCTCCGCGGTGATTAGCGGCGTGTTCATGACTTACCACTACAACGTCTTCGCCTTCCCCCGGCGCAACGAAGCCTAGAGGCGCTTCCAGCCAGCCCAACGACCGCTGTCACCCGCCTGCCCCAGCCAAAGGATGAGACCCGGCAGGCCGGCAACCAGTGTTCCGAGGCCGAGCAGCACGGAAACCGCGACGGCCGGCTCCGCCGCGATCCCGACGAAAGCGAGCATGATGACGCTGGCGCCTTCGCGCAGGCCCCAGCCGGCGAAGGACAGTGGAACGAAGGCAATGAGGATGACGGCCGGCACCACCGCCAGCGCCGCCGCGAAGTCGAGCGACAGGCCGAGCCCGTGAGCCAGGATGAAGACCGCCGCAACGGTCAAGAGCTGGGCGATCGCCGAGAGCGCCAGCAGGACCAGCGAAACCAGGGGCGCCAGCATCACCCGGCGGGCATCGGCCGCCAGAGCGAAGAACGGTTGCGCGAGGCGTGCCAGGGGCCTCGGCAGCACCAGCAGGTCGAGGCTGCAGAGGAGGCCCAGCACCGCCAGCAAAGCGGGCAGCGAGGCCAGCAAGGCGAGGCGCAGAAGCGGCGGATCGATGCGCGCGCCGAGCCACAGCGTCCCGCCCACCACCATGAGAACCAGGGCCAAGAGGCCGCTGGCGCGCTCCAGCATCACGCCGCTGAAGGCACGGCCGTAGGGCAAGCCGCGCCGTCCGGCGAGCAGGATGCGCACGGCATCGCCGCCGACCGAGGTCGGCAGCACTTGGCTGAAGAACGTACCCACGAACATGAGGGAAACGCAGTCCTGCAACGACAGCGGCGCAGAGATGGCGCGGCCGACCAGCCACCAACGCAGGCCGGACACGACAGCAATCCCGGCAAGCAGGGCGACCGCCAGCAGGGCGTGGCCGGGCTGCAGCCGGGCCAGGAGGCCGCTCAGGGCCCCAAGGTCGCTGGCTGCCGCCACCGCCGCCAGGAGGCCGACGGATACCAAGATCTTGGCGGCAACTAGTATGACGCGGAAAGACCCCGGGCGGGTCGCGGCGGACGCCTGGGGCGAACTCTCGACTTGATCGGCGGACGGGTGGCGCAAGTGAAGGATCCTGGGCTTCTACGGCGGCGATGGGCCGTCCCGGCATCCTGCCCGGGGAAGGTAAGGGTATCGTAAACGAAGGCTTAGATGCGGCGAAACGCCTCAACGTCCCTTCATGGCTTCCCAGTCTTCCTCGCTGAGCGCCTCCATGAGGGAGAATTGGCCAGCGCCCTTCAGCCATTCGCCGCCGTCAGGGCCCCGGCGCGATGGCGTTCAGGCGGATGCCGCGCCCGCCCCACTCCACCGCCAGCGACCGGGTCATCGCCAGCACCCCACATTGCCCGGACGCAGCACAGCCAGCCAGCGCTTGCCGCAGGCGAGCCTCACATAGGCGGTGCCATGCATGACGATGGCGAGCACCGCGGCGGGCGTCAGCAGCGAATGGTGATCCCGGCCTCGCGGATGTCGTCGATAAGCTTGTCGACCAGGTTGGGATCGCGGTAGGGCAGGGCACGCTTTAGGTGGTCGACGGAGAAGCACGGATTGACCTTCAGCATCTCATCCCAGCATCGCTGCGCTTCTTCGTGACGCCCGGTTCTGGCATAGAGGCAGGTGAGATAGAAGCGCGTCATGTCCGAGCGTGGCGCAAGCGCCAGCCGTCGCTTGAAGGCGGTCTCGGCTTCGCCAAAGCGACCGAGCGACAGCAGGGCCCTTCCCAGGAAGTGCAGTGACATGTCGAATTGCGGGTCGAGCCGGTGGGCTCGCGTATAGAGCGCCACGGCCTCCTCATGCCGTCCCTGGAAATCCCTTATGTTGCCAAGTCCGGTATAGGCGTCGGCGGAATTCGGGTCGAGCGCGACCGCCCGCTCCGCCGCGCACCCCGCCTCATCCAGGCGCCGCATCCATGAGAGGGCGAGGGCGAGCGCGATATGGCCCTCCGGCTCGCTTTCGTCTGTCTCGATCGCCTTGCGCGCCAGTTCCAGCGCCTTTGTCAGGTTGTCGGGCGTCGCACCGTTCCACTGATTGGCATAGTCGGCAAAGCTGATGATCGAAAATCGCGCATAGGCCAATGCCTGCCCCGGATCGAGGGCAAGTACCCGCTCCAGCATTGCGCGTGCCTCGACGGCTGCCTCAGGGCTGAGCTGCAGCAAAGTCTGGCGGGAGCGGACGAGCAGATCATAGACTTCGGGATCGACCTTGCTGCAGGCTTCGCGCCTTGCTTCTTCGTTGTCGGTGAGCTTCACCTTGAGCGCGCCGACGATGGTGCGGGTCACCTCGTCCTGGACTGCGAAAATATCTTCAAGGTCGCGGTCATAGCGCTCGCCCCAGAGATGGCCGCCGGTCGTGCCGTCGATCATCTGGGCGTTGACCCGGATCCGGTTGGCGGCCCGGCGCACGCTGCCTTCCAGGACATAGCGGACACCGAGTTCCCGGCTCACCTTGCGAATGTCCGACGCCTGGCCCCTGTAGGCGAAGGAGGAATTGCGCGCGATGACAAAGAGACCCGAGACCTTCGAGAGATCTGTGATGATGTCTTCGGTAATGCCGTCGGCGAAGTAGCCCTGCTCCGGATCGCCGGACATGTTGTCGAACGGCAGGATGGCGATCGACGGCTTCTGCGGCAGCGGTGGCACTGCGACCACCGTGTCGACCGCCTCGGCTGCTGTGGCTGCGCCTACGTCGGGCGACCAGGTCCAAATATGCACCGGACGTTCGATGTTCTTGACCTTGCGACTTCCGCTGTCGACGAAATCGATCCCGGTGCGGCCGCGCACATGCTCGTGAACGCCGTCCGAGATCGCCACCCCACCCGGTTCGGCAAGTCCCTCGATACGAGCCGCCACATTCACACCATCTCCGTAGAGATCACTGCCATCCACCATGACGTCGCCGAGGTTGACGCCGATGCGCAGGACGATGCGCGAGTCCGCTGGCAAATCGCGATTCGCCACGGTCATGGCCTGCTGGAGCTCGGCCGCACATTCGACCGCGCTGACGGCGCTTGAGAACTCGACAAGGACACCATCGCCCATCTGCTTGAAGACGCGGCCGAGATGGCGCTCGACGAGTGGGTCCAGAACCTCCTTCCACCGTGCCTTCAGCCCTGTCAGCGTGCCTGCTTCGTCGCGCTCCATAAGCCGGCTGTAACCGACCACGTCAGCCGCCAGGATCGCGGCAAGCCGGCGTTGGATGCGTTCGTTGGCCATCTCCGCGGGTGCCTTCCGTGACCACACCTAAGAGATGTTACTGGCGGCTCAGATGCAAGTCTATGTGGATGAACGAACCAAAATGCTGCACGTCTCGCTGAGACCGCAATCCCGGTTGCTGTTCGGAATTGACCCCAAGCGACCGATGTACCAGTGCCGCAGGCGCGCTCCAGACACCCCTACCGCCCCTTCATCGCCGCCCAATCTTCCTCGCTGAGCGCCTCCATGAGCGAGAACTGCCCGGCGCCCTTGAGCCATTCGCCGCCGTCGATGACGACCACCTCGCCGTTGATGTAGGCCGAGCCATCGGCCAGCAGGAAAGCGGCGAGGTCGGCCAGCTCGCGGTGCTCCCCGACGCGCCCCAGCGGGATCTTGTTCATCCAGGCCCGGTCCATCGCCTCGTTGGGCACCAGGCGCGCCCAGGCGCCCTCGGTCGGGAAGGGCCCCGGCGCGATGGCGTTCAGGCGGATGCCGCGCCCGCCCCACTCCACCGCCAGCGACCGGGTCATCGCCAGAACCCCCGCCTTGGCCATGGCCGAGGGCACCACGTAGGGCGAGCCGGTCTCGGCGTAGGTCGCGACGATGGAAAGCACATTGCCGGGGTGTGTCTCGGCCAGCCAGCGCTTGCCGCAGGCCAGCGTCACATAGGCGGTGCCGTGCATGACGATGGCGAGCACAGCGTCGAGGGCGCGCGGCGACAGCGTCTCGGTGCGGGCGAGGAAGTTGCCGGCGGCGTTGTTCACCAGGGCGTCCAGCGCCCCCTCCTCCCAGATCGCCGCGACGAGGGCGTCGACCTGGGCCGGATCGCGCAGATCGCAGGGCAGCGCCCGGGTGCGGCCGGGAAAGACGGCGTCGAACTCGGCCCGGGTCTCTTCCAGCACGCCTTCGCGCCGGCCGCAGATGACCAGCCGCGCGCCCAGCTCCAGCACCCGCCGGCCCATGGACTTGCCGAGGCCGGTGCCGCCACCGGTGATGAGGATGCGCTTGCCCTGCAATAAATCGCTCTGGAACATGGGAGGAGGCCTCACGTTGCGTAAGTCGGTCATGAGTTAGTACCGCCCCGGCGCACCTTTGGCTATGGTGGCGGCCGACCGCATAAAAGCACGCGCCCGATGCCGGGCGACCAGGGAGGTGCGTATGTTGCCCGAGGCGAAGAGCTACGAGGAGCTGACGGCGAAGTTCCGCTGGCAAATCCCGGAGCACTACAACATCGGCGTCGATGCCTGCGACAAGTGGGCCGCCAGCGACCGCCTCGCCCTCATCCACTTGAGCGAGGAAGGCCGCGAGACGCGCTACAGCTTTCGCGACCTGCAGCGCCTCTCCAACCGCTGCGCCAACGTGCTGGAGGCCCAGGGCGTCGAGCAAGGCGACCGCATCGCCATCCTGCTGGCCCAGGGGCCGGAGACCGCCGTTGCTCACATCGCCACCTACAAGCTGGGCGCCATCGCCGTGCCGCTGTTCACCCTCTTCGGCGAAGAGGCGCTGGAGTACCGTCTCGCCAATTCCGGCGCCCGCGTCGTCATCACCGATGAGACGGGCCTTGCCAAGATCGCGGCGATCCGCGACCGCCTGCCGGCGCTGGAGAGCATCATTTCCATCGACGGCGGGGACGCGCTCGATTGGCACAGGCTGCTGGAGCGCGCCTCCGACGGCTTCCTGCCGGTCGACACCCTGGCCAACGATCCCGCGCTCATCATCTACACCTCCGGCACCACCGGCCCACCCAAGGGCGCGCTGCACGCCCAGCGCGTGCTGCTCGGCCACCTGCCGGGTGTCGAGATGCCGCAGTCCTTCCTGCCGCAGCCGGGCGACCTCTTCTGGACGCCGGCGGACTGGGCCTGGATTGGCGGGCTGCTCGACGTGCTGCTGCCGGCCTGGCACCACGGCGTGCCGGTGCTGGCCCACCGCTTTGCCAAGTTCGACCCGGAAAAGGCGTTTCAGCTGCTGGCCGACTTCGGCGTGCGCAACAGCTTCCTGCCGCCGACGGCGCTGAAGATCATGCGCAACGTCGAGCGCCCCGCCGAACGCTGGGCGACCCGGCTGCGCTCCATCGGCAGTGGCGGCGAAACCCTCGGCGCCGGGATGCTAGACTGGGCCAAGGAGACCTTCGGAGTCACGGTGAACGAGTTCTACGGCCAGACCGAGTGCAACCTGGTGGTTTCCAACTGTGCCGAGATCATGGCCGTCAAGCCGGGCTCCATGGGCCGGCCGGTGCCGGGGCATCGGGTTGCCGTGATCGACGACGACGGTAGCGAAGTGCCGGTCGGCGAGTCCGGCACCATCGCCGTGCGTCGGCCCGACCCGGTCATGTTCCTGGAGTACTGGCAGAACCCGGAGGCCACCGCCGCCAAGTTCCGCGGCGACTGGCTGGCGACCGGCGACCAGGGCAGCATGGACGACGACGGCTATCTGCGCTTCATCGGACGCGACGACGACGTCATCACGTCCGCCGGTTACCGCATCGGTCCCGGCGAGATCGAAGACTGCCTGCTAAAGCATCCCGCCGTCGCCCTGGCCGCGGCGGTCGGCGTGCCCGACCCCGTCCGCACCGAGCGGGTCAAGGCCTTCATCGTGCTGAAGGAAGGTCGCGAAGGAAACGGCGCGCTGGTGCGCGAGATCCAGAACTTCGTAAAGACAAGGCTTGCCGCGCACGAATATCCGCGCGAGGTAGCCTTTGTGGACGCCTTGCCGATGACCGCCACCGGCAAGGTCATCCGCAAGGCGCTGCGGGAGCAGAAGTCGTGATGGCCTATTGCGGCGTCGGCCGCAGCACGCCGTTGGCGTCGCGCTTCAGCGGGTGCGGCTGCCTGGGCAGCGGCGCGCCCGGCGCGTCGATCACCGAGACGCCGTGCGGCCAGTCGGCCGGCGCGATAGCGATGTAGCGCGCATAGCCACCAACACCGCCCTTCGGCTTGGCGAAGCCGATAGCGATCAGCGCGCCGGCCTCCGGCACCTTGTCGAGATTGGCGACGCCCTCGGCCTGGGCGAAGTGGTTGTGCATCAGCCAGTACTCGCCCTCGAGAGTGGGCGTGGTGTCGGTGTCCAGCGCCTCGTGGCCGTGGAACAGGATCTTGCGCTCGAGGTGCAGGTACTTCAGCGCGTCGAGCCGGACGCCCGGGAAGGGCGCCTTGGCGAAGTTCTCGAGGTCGGCCCAGTTCTTGTACCAGTCGGAGCGGAACATGACGACCGAGCCCTCGGGCACCGTGCCGTGCTCGGCCTCCCAGGCCTTCACGTCGTCGGCCGTCGCCTGGTAGCCGGGGTCGGCCGTCGACTTCTCATGCACGTCGATGACCACCAGCGGGCGCAGGGTGAAGGAGGCCGGGATGTCGCTGATGGTCGCGCCGAACTCGTCCCAGTGCGCCGGCGGGTCGAGCTGCGTGCCGTACTGGTCGGTGGTGAGCGTGTAGGCCGTCGCGATAAAGCCGTGCTTCTCGTAAGTGAAGACGTCGCCCTTCTTGGCGTAGTCACCGAGGTCGCTCCCAGCGGTCGCCGCCTTAAACTCGGCCGCGCCGAAGCCCGGCCAGACCGGCTGCACCGGCTCGAAGGCGTGGGTGAGGTCGATGTACTTCGCGGACTTGAAGGTGCTCTCGTAGAGCTGCCACAGCGGCAGTTCCTCGGCCAGGACGGGACGAATCACGAGGCAGAGGGCCGCGGCGGTGAACATAGCGATTCTGATGCGGTTCATTTGCGAATTCTCCCTGTTCTATCGTCACTGCACGAACGTTCGCTCGGAACGGTGCAATCTTACGATAGCGCAGCGCAAAGATTTCGCGGAGGCTCTTTAGTCGCATTCCGCCGCGCTGTTGCCGTGAGGCCGCGAGGCCCTCCGCGCTGTTCTCGAAGCGCTCAGACCCGCGGCATCAAGCAGGAGTGAGGGCCGGACGTTCAGGCCGCTGCCGCTTCCTTGACTGCGTCTTCGAAGCTTTTTGCGTCGAACGCCGGCATGCTCTGGATGCGGCCGAGCCCCTGCGTCACGTACCAGACCGAAAACGCGAGCATCGCCTCCGGATTGGGCGCATCGACGATGTCGATGAAGTCGTAGTAGCCCTGCGTGTAATGAACCGACTCGAGCTTGATACCCAGCTTCTTCAGCTTGGCCTTGGCCTTGCCGATCCGGTCCGACTGCTTGCTTGCCCACTCAGGGTTGAGCGTACCGAGGAGAACATATTTCATGACAACCTCCACCTCGTGTTGATCACACCGAGAGGCCCGGAAATATACTCCAGCTGGCGCCGCTAGGGGAGCTTCAGGCTCGCATCCTGCCGCGGGCAAAGAAAAAGCCCGGCGCCGCTGGGGCACCGGGCTTCTCGTTGGGCTCTAGGCCGTCTTACATGGCACCCTGTTGCTTGTAGGAGCCGTCGGACCAGATGAACCAGACGTACTCGGGGTCCTTCACGTCGCCCTTGTCGTCGAAGGTGAGCTCGCCGATCACGGTGTCGAAGGTCTTGCCGCGGATGGAGTCGGCGACAGCCTTGGTGTCGGTCGTGCCGGCCGCTTCCGCCGCCGCCTTCCACACCTGGAAGGCCGCATAGGTGTAGAGGGTGTAGCCTTCCGGGTCGTAGCCGGCCGCCTTGAACTTCGCGACCACGTCCTTGGCCGATTCGAGATTGCGCGGATCGGGCTGGAAGGTCATCAGGGTACCCTCGCCGGCGGGGCCTGCGATCGACCAGAACTCCGCGGTCACCAGCGCGTCCTCGGAGACCATCTGGGCGTTGAGGCCCTGCTCACGCGCCTGGCGGATGATGAGGCCGCCCTCGGTGTGGTAGCCGCCGAGGTAGAAGGCGTCGATGTTGGCCTGCTTCATCTTGCTGACCAGCGCACTGTAGTCCTTCTCGCCGGCGCTGTAGGCCTCGTACATGACTTCCTGGAGACCGGCGGCATTCATGTTCTTCTTGGTCTCGTCGGCGATGCCTTTGCCGTAGGCTGTCTTGTCGTGCAGGATGGCGACGTTCTTGCCGGCGTACTTCTCGGCCAGGAACTTGCCCGCCACAATGCCCTGCGCGTCATCACGCCCGCAGGTGCGGAAGACGTTGTACCAGCCCTTGGCTTGGGCATCCTCGGTCAGCGCCGGATTGGTCGAGGCCGGCGAGATCTGCAGGATGTCCTCCTCGGCGTAGACCGACGAGGCCGGGATCGACGAGCCGGAGCAGAAGTGCCCGGCCACCACCGCGACGCCCTTGGAGACGAGGTCGTTGGCCACGGCCACCGCCTGCTTCGGGTCGCAGGCGTCGTCACCGACTTCCAGCACCAGCTGCTTGCCGAGCACGCCGCCGGCCGCGTTGAAGTCTTCGACGGCCATCTCGGCGCCGCGCTTCATCTGTTCGCCGAAGGAAGCGTACTGCCCGGTCATCGGGCCGGCGGTGGAGACGACGAGGGTATCCTGGGCGCTCGCTGCCGGAACAGCAAACGCCATAGCGGCCGTGACGGCCGCAGCTACAGTTAGGCTAAATTTCCGCATGGTTGTTCTCCCTGCCTGTGGCACCCCATGAGTCCGGGGGCATTTGATTAGGAAACTCCAGTACGTGACAGCAGTCTAGCACTTAGCGATATGGCGGCAATTCCTCTTCTGCGGGTGGTTCCATGGGGCTTTTCGGCTGCCGGCTATGGCGCCAGTTGAACGGTCCGGCCCGCTCGTAGAGCCAGGGATACTGGCTGACCATCTTGCGGGCCCTGGTGAGGCGGTAGGCCAGCAGCATGACCGCCAGGAGCACCACGACATGCAGGAGGTAGGGGGGCAGCGACAGGAGCTCGCCCTCGAAGAGCGCAAAGATGAAGAAACGGTCGACGGCCGCGAGCAGGGGGGCATAGATGAAGCCCTGCCAGGCCGGCCGCCAGGTCCCGGCCAGCGCCTGCCCGGTCAGCCACGCCGTTCCGCCGAAGAGGATCAGCGTCACGCCGACAAAGACCGATACAGAAGCGCCGAGCAGGCTCTCCATCTTATCCCCTCAGTGACCGCCTTCGAGGTACGCCGCGCGCACCTCCTTGTTTGCCAGCAGCTCTTTTCCGCTCCCCGACAGGGCGATCCGCCCGTTGACCATCACATAGCCGCAGTCGGCGAGCTTCAGCGCGTGATAGGCATTCTGCTCCACCAGGAAGACCGTCACCCGTTGCTGCCGGTTGATCTCGCGAATGATCTCGAAGATCTGCTTGACGATCAACGGCGCCAGGCCGAGCGAGGGCTCGTCGAGCAGCAGCAGCCGCGGCCGGCTCATCAGGCCGCGGGCGATCGCCAGCATCTGCTGCTCGCCGCCCGACAGCGTGCCGCCGCGCTGGTTGTGGCGCTTTTCCAGAATGGGAAACATCGCGTAGACCCGCTCGAGATCGTCGGCGAAGTAGGCGGGATCGGTGGTGATGGCCCCCATCTGCAGGTTCTCGTAGACCGACATGCGGGGGAAGATGCGGCGGCCTTCCGGTACGTGCGCGATGGCAAGCCGCATGATCTCGTAGGTGGGCGTGCGGGTGATATCGACGTCTTCGAAGAGGATCTGGCCGCGGCGCGCCTGTGGACTGCCGCAGATGGTCATCAGCAGCGTCGACTTGCCGGCCCCGTTGGCGCCGATCAGGGTGACGATCTGGCCTGCCGGTACATGCAGGTCGACGCCGCGCAAGGCCTCGATGTGTCCGTAGAAGGTGTGAACGCCGGAGATCTGCAGCATGAAGGGGGTGCCGTCCTAGGTGCGAACTTCGAGGTCCTGGGCGACCTCCGGCGGCAGCTCCGCCTCCTCCTCCTCCCCGAGGTAGGCCTTGATCACCGCCGGGTCGCTGCGGATCTCCTCCGGCGTGCCGTCCGAGATCTTGCGCCCGTAGTCGAGCACGACGATGTGGTCGGAGATGCCCATGACCACGCCCATGTCATGCTCGATCAGCAGGATGGCGATCTGCTGCTCGCGCTTGATCGACAGCAGGAGCGCGTTCAACTCGGCCGACTCCCGGGCATTGAGGCCTGCCGCGGGCTCGTCTAGGCAGAGCAGGACGGGCTCATTGCACATCGCGCGCGCAATCTCGAGACGCCGCTGCGAGCCGTAGGGAAGGCTGCCGGCCGGCGCATCCGCCTGCACCGTCAGCTCGGTCTTGTCCAGCCAGTAGCGGGCCAGTTCGATGGCCTGCCGCTCCGCCCGGCCGTAGCGCGGCAGGCCGACGAGCCCGGCCAGGGTGAAGGCCGAGGCCCGCATCAGTTTGTTGTGCTGCGCGACGATCAGGTTCTCCAGCACCGACATGGCCGGGAACAGCCTGATGTTCTGGAAGGTGCGCGCCACCCGCGCCTTTTGCGGAATCCGGAAGCCTTCCATCTGCTCCAGCAGGAAGCGACCGTGCGGCGCCGTCAGCGCCAGGCGGCCGATGGTCGGCTTATAGAAGCCGGTGAGACAGTTGAACACCGTCGTCTTGCCCGCGCCGTTGGGCCCGATGATGCTGGTGATCTCCGCGTCAGCAGCGCTGAAGGAGAGGTCGTCGACAGCGAGCAGGCCGCCGAAGCGCATGGTGAGATGCTCCACCATCAGCAGCGGGGGCGCGCCACTCGGCACCGGCGCAGTCGCGATCGCGTCGCTCATGGCGGCCCCCACATGCCGCGGCGGCGGTGCAGGCGCACCGTCGGCTCGCGGTGCGCGAGCAGGCCGCGCGGGCGCCAGATCATGATCGCCACCATCCCCGCGCCGAAGGCCAGCATGCGAAACGCTTCCAGCTCGCGGAAGAATTCCGGCACGCCGATCAGCAGCACCGCCGCCAGGACGACCCCCACCTGGCTGCCCATGCCGCCGAGCACCACGATCGCGAGGATCACGGCGGACTCGATGAAAGTGAAGCTCTCCGGACTGACGAAGCCCTGGCGCGCGGCGAAGAACGAGCCGCCGAAGCCGCCGAACATGGCGCCGATGGCAAAGGCGGTCAGCTTGGTGTTGGTCGGATTGATGCCGAGGGCGCGGGAAGCCGTCTCATCCTCGCGCAGGGCCTCCCAGGCACGGCCGATCGGCAGCTTGCGGATGCGCAGCGTGAAGAAGTTGGTGATCAGGGCCAGCGCGAGGATGAGGTAGTAGAGAAACATCACGCGGTGGCCGGATGAGAAGTCCAAGCCGAAAACCGAATGGAAGGTCACGTCGGCCTCCGATCGCGCCCGCTCGAAGGGCAGGCCGAAGAAGGACGGCCGCGGAATGCTGCCGATGCCGTTGGGGCCGCCCGTGAACCACCACCAGTTCAGCAGGACGATGCGGATGATCTCGCCGAACCCCAGGGTGACGATCGCCAGGTAGTCGCCGCGCAGCCGGAGCACCGGAAAGCCGAGCAGTAGGCCGAAGCTCGCCGCCATGAGCCCGGCGAACGGCAGGCAGACCCAGAAGCTGGCGTCGTAGTACTGGGCCAGAAGGGCATAGCTGTAGGCGCCGACGGCGAAGAACGCCACATAGCCGAGGTCGAGCAGGCCGGCCAGGCCGACCACGATGTTGAGGCCCCAGCCGAGCATGATGTAGGTGAGCACCAGCGTGCCGATGTCGATGAGGCGGCGGTCGGCGAAGGGCATCATCGGCATCGCCACGGCAGCGAGCAGCAGCGCCGGGCCCAGCCACAGGGCGACCTGCTGCACCTGTGCGCCCACCCTGTCCATCAGCGCATCCCGCTGGGTGCGGGAGGCGAGGACGGCCGGCTGCTGGCTGCGCAGCACCAGGCCTGCCTGGACGGCAAGCCCGAGAGCGATGAAAACGAGGATCCAGTTGACGATGGCCGAGTCGAAGGGCAGCCAGCCGCCGGCGGCGGATTCAGGGTCTGCGGTGAGCAGCAGGAAGGCGAGGCCGAGGGCCGCCGCCAGCGAGCCCACGAGGGTGGGCTCGGGACGCCCGGAGCGCGTGAGCGCCAAGCCGAGACGGCCGAGCAGCACGACCGCGCAGGCCATGGCTACGTCGCCAAAGCGCGTGGTGAAGGACAGGCTGCCGCCGACGTCGAGGGTGCGGAAGCCGATCAGCCCGATGGTCAGCGCGAGGGTCAGCAGGGCCGCAAGGACCGCCTCCTTGAAGACCGGCAGCAGGTCGAACCGCTTCGTGGCGACCGGTGCATCGGCGACCATCGGCTACACCTTTTCGATCTCGGGCCGGCCGAGCAGCCCTGACGGCCGGAAGATCAGGACGAGCACCAGCACGGCATAGGCTGCGAGGTCCTTGTATTCGACCGAGAAGTAGGCGGACCAGAAGGCCTCGATCAGGCCGATGAGAACGCCGCCGAGCATCGCGCCGGGCAGCGAGCCGATGCCGCCCAGCACCGCGGCGGTGAACGCCTTGATGCCGGCCAGGAAGCCGATGAAAAAGTCGACCACGCCGTAGTACAGCGTGACCATCAGGCCGGCGACCGCCGCCAGGGCGGCGCCCGCGACGAAGGTGAGCGAGATCGTGCGGTCAACGTTGACGCCCAGCAGGGCCGCCATCCTCTGGTCCTGCTCGCAGGCGCGCTGGGCGCGGCCCAGCGAGGTCCGCGTGATCAACAGCGTGAAGCCGGCCATCAGCACGATGGTGATGATCACGATGACGATCTGCAGGTAGCTCAGGTAGACGGCGAAGCCGTTGCCCTCCATCACCGTCATGCCGCCGGAGATGATCGGCTGCAACGGCTTGTTGCGCGCGCCCTGCGCCAGCTGCACATAATTCTGCAGGAAAATCGACATCCCGATCGCCGAGATAAGCGGCGCCAGGCGGAACGAGCCGCGCAGCGGACGATAGGCGACACGTTCCACCGTCCAGCCGTAGGCCGCGGTCAAGACGACCGATATGATCAGGACGATCATCAGGGCCAGCGGAATGAAGGTGACCCCAATGGCTCCCAGAATAAGAAAGCAGATGATCGAGAGGAACGCGCCGATCATGTAGATGTCGCCGTGCGCGAAGTTGATCATGCCGATGATGCCGTACACCATCGTGTAGCCGATAGCGATGAGACCGTAGATGGCGCCCAGCGTCAGGCCGTTAATCAATTGCTGGACGAAGTATTCCATCGGTCTTGCCTATTCCATTGGAAATGGCAACGAACAACAGCCGGCCGCTTTGCCGACAGCCGGCCAAAAAGACAAATAGAGATAGAATATCGCCCGCCCAGTCTTCACAACTGGACTATGCAGGAGCTTCATTAGTCCCGCTCTCTCGCCTCAACCTGCCGCCTCTTGTTCAGATAGAAGGATCCGAACTTGTCATTTTCATGGACGGTAGCTCAGGGACTAAAGCGCGGCAAGAGCAAACTGGCCCTCCTGGGACCCCCTGAGCGTTGCCGGTCCAGGTTGCCGACTCTGGCTGACTCCTCTATCGACTGCCGGGGTCAGACCCCAGGGGTGGCCTAGCGGTTCGGCCGCGTCGTCAGCATGGCCTGCACCTCGGCGCGCGGCGACTTGGAGGTGACGACGACGACCTCGTAGGGCAGACGCCCCGCATTGGTGCGATAGGTTTCCTCGCGCTGGTCGACGCCCTGCACGTACTCCCGGCGGTCGCCGATCTTGTCGAGCGGCAGGCCCTTGCGGCGGAGATATTCCGAGAGCACCAGGGAAACCTGGTCGGCGCTGGCCTGCTGGGCGATCACGCTGCAGGTATCGTCGGCGAAGACCACCAGCGCAAAGAGGCCGGCATCGTTTTCCGCCGACCAGACATCGCCGCGCTTGCCGCCGAGGAAGGCCTGGGCCTGCTTCTGCGGAAACTTCCGCAGCTGCGGGGTTTCCGCGATCCAGGCCCGGAGATCCGCCGGATCCTCGACATGCTTCAGGCAGGACTGCACGAACAGCCCCACCGCCTCGCGCGCCTGGTCCGCCGCGCGCGCGGGCAGCGCCGCCAGGCAGGCCCCGAGCAACAAGCCAAGGATCGTTCCGCCTCTCGCGATCGTGAACCGCATTTCCGATGACCAACCTTAGGATCGCTGCGATGCCGCGACCCTAGAACATGATGCAGCTCTTTGGAATCGATTTGATGGGCAGCGGCAAGCGCGCTAAGGAACCCGAGCCGGGGCCGCGGGCCCCGCGCTCCAGGAGTCGGAAAAGGGAACGCCGCCATCATGAACAAGGTGATCGACTACTACCTCACGCTGAATTCGCCCTGGGCCAACTTCGGCAGCCGGCGCCTCGCCGAAATCGTCCAGCGCCACGGTGCAGAGGTCCGCGTGAAGCCGGTGAACTTCGGCGAGATCTTTCCGCGCACCGGCGGCCTGCCGCTGGCCAAGCGGGCGCCGGAGCGCCAGGCCTATCGCCTGGTCGAGCTGCAGCGCTGGGGCGACTACCTGGGCATTCCGATCCACCTCAAGCCGGCCCACTTCCCGGCCAACGAGCAGAAGGCCGCGCGCATGGTGATCGCCGCCGGCGAGAGCGGCGGCAATGCCCTGGCGCTGGCGCAGGCCTTCGGCCAGGCGGTATGGGAGCAGGAGCGCGACATCGGCGATCCTGCCACCTGCGAGGCGATCGCCCTGGAAACCGGGCATGCGGCGCCCGAGCTGCTGGCCAAGGCCGACGAAGCGGCCACCCAGGCAGACTACGAGGCGCTGACCGAGGAGGCCGTCGCGCGCGGGGTGTTCGGCGCGCCGAGCTACGTCTTTCGGGACGAGATCTTCTGGGGCCAGGACCGGCTCGACTTCCTCGACCGTGCGCTGGCCGGATCCTAACGGTGTTGAAAGCCTGAAAAGAAAAAGGGGCCCTCGTGAAGGCCCCTCTTCCTGCTCCAGCTCTCGTGTCCTTTAGGCCACGAGATTGAGGCTTTCAGCCTCCTCCTGAGCCGGTGCATCGTTCTGCAGGCTGGCGATCTTCAGCTGCGCGTCGAGCAGCAGCTTGGTGATCGTCTCGCCTTTGTCGTTCTGGTAGGTGGTGATCGAGTGGATGGTGAAACGGGTCCGCAGGCTGATGGCCTCCTCGGCCAGCTTCTTGCGCAGCTCGGCCAGGCCCTGATCCAGCGCCTCGACAGGCAGCGCAAGCTCGTCGGTCTCGCTGTCCTCGGCCGGCACCGCTTCGGGCGTCTCTGCCGGCGCACTGACCGGCGTCTCGCCGCTCTGCAGGATTTTCGCAGCCAGTTCCTGGGGTGTCATCAGGTCGTCGGGATCGATGACCAGCAGCGGCGTCTGGCCGCTGCCGTTGGTGGACTGGACCTGCTGTTCGAAGGAGAGCTTGGCGAGGCTAACGGAGACCTCTCCGGTGTCCCGGTTCACCTCGATCTCGAGCGACTGGGCGACCAGAGAGGTGGACTGGCTGAAGTCGCCGTTGGAGGACGTCGTGGTGACCTGGTTGAAGGCGGCGAAGGACAGCTCGGCGGTGAAGTTCACGCCTTCCTTCAGGGCGGCCAGCACCGGCTCGACGAAGGCCTTGGTGAAGTTCTGGATCGCGTCGTTATCGAAGCCGAAGGACTTCAGGGCCTTGGCGAGGTCGTGGCGGATGGTCTCCAGGGCCTGACGCACGAAGCCGCCGGCCTGGCCGAGCGGCGACTGGCCCTCGGCCTCGGCGGCAACCGCGTCGCCGGCGTTCTTGTCCTCGGCCGCGGCCCGCTCGACGGCCTGGGCCTGCGGGGAGAGGCTGAGGCGGTCGCGGCCCTGCTGGCCGAGATCGACAAGCGCGCGCTGGCTCTGGCCGCGCCCGGCGTTCTCCGCCGCGGCGGCCCCGCCACGCTGGAAGAGGCCGGGAAACAGCCCGGAAAGGTCTTGCAGTGAGGAAATCATGAAATCCTCCTCCTGAGGCGGCGCGCCGGCCCTCGGGGGCCCGGACCGGGAGGGGCTGCCTGCCCTCCACTGCACCGGCGTGAACCAATTGCCTTGGATTTTAGACATAGAGGGTGAAGGAATTGTTAGCTTCGATGGCCCCCCTGGCCGAGCAGGATGGCGCCTCGCCCCTGGCCGCACGCCCTGAAAACGCCGCTCTTGTCACGGAAATTGATCGCCGTTCAGAGCCGTCTTAGTATCCTTTGCACACAAAGCGGACCAACAGCCTCGAAAGAGCTGCCCGGGCAGTGAGCAGAAGGCAGGGGATTGCGGTTTGGGGGAAGACAGCTGGACAATCAGGCAGGACCACAAAGGGACCACCCGGCATCTCTTATCGAGGGGTGCGGGTGCGCTCTATCTCGAGCAACAGGGTTTGAATCGCTTCGCGGGCGCCACCCTCGCCGGACGAGCGCTGCCCGGATGAGATGCGCTACGCCGGGAAACCTGACCCGCTACGGTTTTCAGGCCTTCGCATCCAAAGGGGCAGATCCTTCGCGCGTTCCGTCGGGCGGTTGCGTCCCCCTCCGCGCCGCCCGGGCCGTCGAGCCGTCTGGTCAACCGCAGCCTGCAAAGCGAAGCGGCTTCGCAACGACAGAACGAACAGGGAAGAGACCTTGCCAGCAGTCTTGAAAGCCTATGTGCGTTACGTCGACGCGGCGAACCGCATCGCCGGCAGGGCGGCGATGTACTTGATCTTCGTCATGATGGGGGTGCTGCTTTATTCCTCCATCTCCAAGACCTTCTTCTATCCCTCGCTGTGGACCCTGGAGGCGGCACAGTTCATCATGGTCGCCTACTTCCTGATCGGCGGAGCCTATTCTCTGCAGCTCGGCGACCACGTGCGCATGGACCTGCTCTATGGTGCCTGGTCGGACCGCAACAAAACCTGGGCCGACGCCATCACGGTGCTCTTTCTGCTGTTCTATCTCGGCGTGCTGCTCTACGGCGCCCTCTCGAGCACAGCCTACGCGGTGCAGTACGGCGAGCGCAGCTATTCTGCCTGGCGGCCCTACATGGCGCCGATCAAGATCGTCATGAGCTTCGGCATCTTCCTGATGCTGCTGCAGGCGATCGCCACGCTCATAAAGGACATCGCCAGGCTGCGCGGCGAGGATCTGGGCAGCGATCATCTGCGCGTGGAGCACTTCTCGGAGGACGACGCATGACCTACGAAGTCATCGCCATCCTCATGTTCTCGTCGATGATGCTGATGCTGCTGACCGGGCAGCGCGTCTTCGGCGCCATCGGCTTCGTTGCCGTGGTCGCCGCGCTCGCCCTCTGGGGTACCGGCGGCTCCGAGATCGCCTTCTCGGCCGCCATGAAGCTGATGAAGTGGTACCCGCTGCTGACGTTGCCGCTGTTCATCTACATGGGCTACATGTTGTCGGAATCCGGCATCGCCAACGACCTCTACCGCATGTTCCACGTCTGGTTCGGCGGCTTGCGTGGCGGCCTCGCCGTCGGCACCATCGGGCTGATGGTGGCGATCTCGGCGATGAACGGCCTCAGCGTCGCCGGCATGGCGATCGGCGCCACCATCGCCCTGCCCGAGTTGCTGCGCCGCGGCTACGACAAGATCATGGTGACCGGCGTCATCCAGGCCGGCTCCTCGCTCGGCATCCTGGTGCCGCCCAGCGTGGTGCTGGTGCTCTATGGCATGATTGCGCGCCAGCCGGTCGGTCAGCTGTGGCTGGCCGGCGTGTTCCCCGGCCTGATGATGGCCGGCCTCTTCATCCTTTACATCGTGATCCGCTGCCGCTTCCAGCCGCACCTCGGCCCGCCCTTGGCGAAGGAGGAGCGCGACCTGCCCTGGCGCGAGAAGCTCGCCCTGCTGCGCGCCGGCCTGCTGCCATTGTTCATCTTCTTCTCGATGACCGGCCTCTTCCTGCTCGGCTATACCAATCTGACGGAAAGCTCGGCGGTCGGCGCCCTGGCTGCCACCCTCGCTGCCCTGTTCAAAAGGCGCCTCACCACTAAGGTGATGGAGGAGACCCTGCGCAAGACGCTCGGCATCTCCTGCATGTTCATGTGGATTATCCTGGCCGCGCTCTGTTTCGGCGCCGTCTTCGACGGGCTCGGCGCGGTGCGGGCCATCGAGGGCTTCTTCATCGGCCGACTGGGCCTGTCGCCCTGGGAAATCCTCATCCTCATGCAGCTCAGCTATCTACTGATGGGGACCTTCCTGGACGACACCGCCATGCTGGTCATCGTGGCGCCGCTCTACGTGCCGCTGGTCGGCGCGCTGGGGTTCGATCTCATCTGGTACGGGGTGCTCTACACCATCACCTGCCAGATCGCCTACATGACGCCGCCCTTCGGCTACAACCTCTTCCTGATGCGTGCCATGGCACCGCCGGAAGTGTCCCTCATGGACATCTACCGCTCTATCATCCCTTTCGTCGCCGTGATGATCGTCGGCCTAGGCATCGTGATGGCTTTCCCCGAGATCGCCACGTGGCTGCCGGAGATGTACCGTCTCAGGGGCTGAGGCGGCGGCGGGACAGGCGCCAAGGGAGCGGTAGGAGGCCGGAGGGAAAGCGTACTCGCCCGAGGGAGACAGGCCCGTTCGCCCGCTTGGCTTTGGGAGAGCTTGGAGAGAAAGCCGCATGGTCGTAACGCCCGCCGTGGGCCCGGCCAAATCAACAAGAAGGGAGTCCGTTGCAATGAAGAAGAACAAGGCAGAGTTGAACAAGAACCGGCGCCAGTTCCTGAAGAGCGCCGGCGTCGCCACCACGGCGGCCGTAGGCGGCACCACGCTCGCCGCGCCTTACGTGAAGGGCCAAAGCAAGATCACCTGGCGCCTGCAGACCTATGCCGGTGCGGCCTTGGGCGAGCATGTGATAAAACCATCCATCGACGCCTTCAACAAGGTCGCCAACGGCGAGATGGAGATCGAGCTCTACTTCGCCGACCAGTTGGTGCCGACGGGCGAGCTGTTCCGCGCTATGCAGGCCGGCACCATCGATGCCGTGCAGAGTGACGACGATTCCATTTCCGCGCCGGTCGACATCTCGGTGTTCGGCGGTTATTTCCCCTTCGCCACGCGCTACTCCTTGGACGTGCCTGTGCTGTTCAACGAGTACGGCCTGAAGGAGATCTGGGAAGAAGCCTATGGCGAGGTCGAAAACGTGAAGTGGCTGAGCGCCGGCGCCTGGGATCCCTGCCACTTCAATACAGTCGAACCGATCCGCAGCCTCGACGATCTGAAGGGCCTGCGCGTCTTCACCTTCCCCACCGCCGGCCGCTTCCTGTCGCGCTTCGGCGTGGTGCCGGTGACGCTGCCCTGGGAGGACATCGAGGTTGCCGTGCAGACCGGTGAGCTGGACGGCATCGCCTGGTCCGGCATCACCGAGGACTATACCGTCGGCTGGGCGGACGTCACCAACTACTTCCTCACCAACAACATCTCCGGTGCCTGGTGTGGCTCTTACTTCGCCAACGAGGAGCGCTGGAATGAGTTGCCCGAGCACCTGAAGACGCTGTTCAATCTTTGCATGGATTCCTCGCACTACTACCGCCAGCACTGGTACTGGGGCGGCGAGGCCAAGCTGCGTGTCAACGGCGACAAGCTGAAGCTGACCACGATCCCCGACGCCGAGTGGCAGACGGTCGAGGACGAGGCCCAGAAGTTCTGGGAGGAGATCGCCGCTGAGAGCCCGCGCAATGCCCGGGTCATCGAGATCTTCAAGCAGTACAACGCCACCATGCGCAAGGCCGGCCCGCCGTACCGCAGCGCCTGACGGTCAGCGCGTTCAAAGGCAGAGCGGGGCGGAGCGCCGGCAAGCGTTCCGCCCCGTCCTTTTGCCTGGCTCGCGCCGCCACGCTACTCCGGCAGGTGGCAAACCGCCTCAACGTTGTGGCCGTCCGGGTCGAGCACGAAGGCGCCGTAGTAGTTGGCATGGTACTGGGGCCTGAGGCCCGGTTTGCCGTTGTCGCGGCCGCCCGCGGCGAGCGCCGCCTGATGGAACGCATCGACCACCGCGCGGCTCTGCGCCGTGAAGGCGATGTGGAGCACGCCCTGCAGCGGCCGGCCAGTGCCGATCCAGAGCTGCGGACGATCGCGCCCGAAGCCGCAGTGCGCCTCGCCGCCTGTCATCTCAACCGTCACCTCGAACAGCGGCTTCATTTCCAGAGGCGCCAGGGCTTTTTTGTAGAAAGCCTTGGAGCGGGCGAGATCGGTCACCGCAAAGCCGATGTGATCGAGAACTCCCATGCCTGGCTCCCTCAATCGCGGATTCCGGCAACCCTGCCGGCCACCGGCCGGACTAGCCGCAACCGCTGCGGCGGCAAAGCGCCGCCTGCATGGCCGCTGCGCCGCTTTCGCCCATTGACCGGCCCCGGCTTTTTTGCCTCACTGCCGCCTTTCCATCTGCCGCCCGGCGACCCGCCCGGGGCCCTACCACCGAGGTCTCGCATCCCATGCCTTCCGACACGCCGCACGACAACGCCCTGAACCTGAAGGGCAACTGGAATTATCCGACCCAGATGATCTTCGGGCCGGGCCGCATCAAGAATCTGCCGCAGGCCTGCAAGGCGCTCGGCATGAGCCGTCCGCTGCTGGTCACCGATCCGGGCCTGGCCGCCCTGGCGATGGTGAAGGACGCCCTCGCCGCCAACGCGACCGAGGGCTTGCCGACCGGCCTGTTCTCCGCGGTGAAGCCGAACCCGATCGGCCAGAACGTCGACGAGGGCGTGGCGGCCTACCGCGCCGGGGGCCACGATGGCATCATCGCCTTCGGCGGCGGCTCCGGCCTCGACTGCGCCAAGGCGGTCGCCCTGATGGTCGGCCAGACCCGGCCGCTCTGGGACTTCGAGGACAAGGGCGACAACTGGAAGCGCGTCGACCCCGCCGGCGTCGCCCCCATCGTCGCCGTGCCGACCACCGCCGGCACCGGATCGGAGGTCGGCCGCGCTTCCGTCATCGTCGACGAGGCGACTCACATCAAGAAGATCATCTTCCACCCGAAGATGCTGCCGGGCACGGTGATCTCCGACCCCGAGCTGACCATCGGCCTGCCGCCCCACATCACCGCGGCGACCGGCATGGACGCGCTGGCCCACTGCATCGAGGCCTACTGCGCGCCGGGCTATCACCCGATGGCCGAGGGCATCGCCATCGAAGGCATGCGCCTGGTGAAGGACTGGCTGCCGGAAGCGGTGAAGGACGGCAGGAACCTCGCCGCCCGCGCCCACATGCTGGCGGCGGCCTCCATGGGTGCCACCGCCTTCCAGAAGGGCCTCGGCGCGATCCATTCCCTCAGCCACCCGGTCGGCGCCCTCTACGACACCCACCACGGCCTCACCAACGCCGTCTTCATGCCCTACGTGCTGGCCTTCAACCGCCCGGCCATCGAGGACAAGATGACCCGCCTTGCCGCCTGGCTCGGCCTCAAGAACCCTTCCTTCAACGCGGTGCAGGACTGGGTGCTGGCCCTGCGCAGCGAGTTGAAGATCCCCGAGACGCTGGGCGGCCTCGGCGTCGGCGGCGAGCGCATCGACGAGATCGCCGCAATGGCGGCGGAGGACCCGACGGCGCCGAGCAACCCGGTTCCCGCCGGCGTGGCGGAGATGCGCCAGATGTTCGAAGCGGCCCTGGAGGGCCGACTCTAGGATTTGCCGCCGGCAACAATATTACCGGCAACTTGCACGCGGGCGCCCTTTCCGCACAGGGACGGGCGCCCTTTTTCTAATGATCCGTCTATTTTGGCCGGAGCCGGATCTTGTTGTTGATTACTTAAACATAACCGCCAAATTCTAAGACAGAGCAAGACTTGCTGCCCTCAGGCAAGCATCGGGGGACGGGGCGCCATTCACGAGGTTCTCATGTCTGTTTTCGAGCATCGCGAATTCGACGGCCACGAGCAGGTCGTCTTCTGCCACGACTCCGCCAGCGGCCTGAAGGCCATCATCGCTATCCACAATACCAACCGCGGCCCGTCACTCGGCGGCTGCCGCATGTGGCCTTACGCCAGCGGGGCCGAGGCGCTGACCGACGCACTGCGCCTTTCGCGCGGCATGACCTACAAGTCGGCGCTGGCCGGCCTCGCCTACGGCGGCGGCAAGTCGGTCATCATCGGCGACCCCCGGCGCGACAAGTCGGAAGCCCTGTTCCGCGCCATGGGGTGCTACGTCGACAGCCTCGGCGGGCGCTATACCGTGGCCGAAGACGTCGGCATCTCGGTGCCCGACGTGGAGATCATGGCGCAGGAGAGCGCGCATGTGGCCGGCATCACCAGCGGCGGCGCCGGCGATCCCTCGCCCGCCACCGCCTATGGCGTCTACATGGGAATCAAGGCGGCGGCGCGGCACCGTCTCGGCGTCGACAGCTTGCGCGGCCTGCGCGTCGCCGTGCAGGGCGTCGGCCACGTCGGATACTACCTCTGCAGGCACCTCGCCGCCGAGGGTGCCGAACTCATCGTCGCCGACATCGCCGAGGACACGCTCGACCGCGCGGTGCGGGAGTTCGACGCGCGAGCGATGGCGCCGGAGCGGATCGCCGCGGCGGCGGTCGACGTCTACGCTCCCTGCGCGCTGGGCGCCGTCATCAACGACGCCTCGCTGCCGGACCTGCAAGCCAAGATCGTCGCCGGTTCGGCCAACAACCAGCTGGCCGAGGCGCGCCACGGCGAGGCCTTGCGCCAACGCGGCATCCTCTACGCCCCCGACTACGTGATCAACGCCGGCGGTATCATCAACATCAGCCACGAGGGGTCCGGCTACGACGCCACCAAGGCCTTCGCCCACGTGGCCAAGATCCACGACACCCTGCTGGAGATCTTCCATCGTGCCGACGCGCAAAAGGTCGCAACCTCCGAGGCCGCAGATCGTTTGGCGGAAGAGCGCTTCAGGAAACCGGTCGAGAAGGCAACGCAAGCCGCATAACCCAGAACAGTTCGCACCCACCCCCCCCGCCCCACCACTGTCATTGCCGGGCTTGTCCCGGCAATCCATCGCGCAACCAGATCGGCGCCCAGCCGGTGGAAGGCAAAGCCTTTCTTATGAGATCAGAATGGCCTTAAATGCCGTTGCGCAGACCTGTTTTCTGGAGCGTGGAGTTGTGATGCAAAGACGCGGCGCATTGGCGATGACACTTGGGGCTTTGATCGCCGTTACAGGGTTCATGGGCTTAGGTGTCATGGCGACAAGGGCGGCCGTCGAGTTGCCCGTCCGTGATCTCAAAATCACGTTCTCAAAGAGCGCCCGCGAGGAATTCGTGGCCCAGATCAAAAAGTTTGCCGATGAGCATGACTTTGAGATCCGCGTGTCTCAAAGCACGCCGGATCCAGAAGATACCCTCGTTCAAATGTGGCGCGCAGATGCGAAAATGCTCGCGGTCCATGTCCGCGACGCAAGCACGCAAGATCTTAGGTACGATGTTGGGATCTACACGAACGGCGAGCAGCCCTTGTCAATGACGGCTGTGGATCAGCTTGTCGATGGCCTCAGACTCTCGGTCAAGCCCCTACCGAGCGCAACGTTCACCATCATGAAGTGAACGTGCGCGAAGGCCGCGGACTGAGTCGACGACGCCGCTACCCCCTCACCCAGCTTCGTCTAAGCTCGGCTTCGCCTCGCTAAGACTGCGCAACCCTCTCCCACGGAGGGGAGAGGGATTTTCTTAGCGCGGCAGCGCTTCCTGCAATGACATGAGCGAGGCGTTGCCGCCGGCCGCCGTGGTGTCGATGGAGAGCGACTTTTCGGTGGCGAAGCGATAGAGGTAGCGTGGGCCGCCGGCCTTGGGGCCGGTGCCCGAGAGGCCCTGGCCGCCGAAGGGCTGCACGCCGACCACGGCGCCGATCATGTTGCGGTTCACGTAGGTGTTGCCGACCGACAGCCGGCGGTAGACCTGCTCCACTGTCGTGTCGATGCGGCTGTGCACGCCCAGCGTCAGGCCGTAGCCGGTGGCGGCAATGGCGTCGAGCACCTGATCGAGGCGGTCGGCGCGGTAGCGCACCACATGGAGGATCGGCCCGAAGACCTCGCGCTCCAGGACCTCGATCCCCTCGATCTCGTAAGCCGCCGGCGCGACGAAGCAGCCGTGCTCGGTGCCCGCCGGCAGCGGCACCTCGTGGACCAGCGTCGCCTCCCGCGCCAGCTTCGCCTTGTGCGCCTCCAGCATCCGGCGGGCGTCCTCGTCGATCACCGGGCCGACATCGGTGGCAAGCAGCGCCGGGTCGCCGACCACCAGTTCTTGCATGGCGCCCTTCAGCATCTTCAGCATCTTGTCGGCCACGTCCGCCTGCACGAAGAGCACGCGCAGGGCCGAGCAGCGCTGACCGGCGCTCTGGAAGGACGACGTCAGCACGTCCTCCACCACCTGCTCCGGCAGGGCGGTGGAGTCGACCAGCATGGCGTTCTGGCCGCCGGTCTCGGCGATCAGCGGCACGATGGGACCCTCGCGCTGCGCCAGCGCCTGGTTGATGAGGCGCGCCGTCTCCGTCGAGCCGGTGAAGGCGACGCCGGCGACGCGGCGGTCGCTGACCAGCGGCGCGGCGATGCTGGGCCCGTCGCCCGGCAGCAGGTGCAGCACGTCGCCCGGCACGCCCGCCCGGTGCAGGAGGCGCACCGCCTCGGCGGCGATAAGGCCGGTCTGCTCGGCCGGCTTGGCGATCACCGCATTGCCGGCGGCCAGCGCCGCGGCGACCTGGCCGGTGAAGATCGCCAGCGGGAAATTCCACGGCGAGATGCAGAGGAAGACGCCGCGTCCGTGCAGGGAGAGCTCGTTGCGCTCCCCGGTCGGGCCCGGCAGGGAGGTCGGCGGACCGAAGTCGGCGCGCGCGCGGGCGGCGTAGTAGCGCAGGAAGTCGACGGCCTCGCGCACCTCGGCCACGCCGTCGGCCAGAGACTTGCCGGCCTCGCGCTGGCAGAAGGCGACGAGGCGCGGCATCTGCGCGGTCATCAGCTCCGCAGCACGCTCCAGGCCGGCGGCGCGCTCGGCCGCCGGCGTCGCGTTCCAGCCCCGCGCGGCCCGCGCGGCACGGGCCAGCGCCTCCTCGGCCTGGGCCGGCTCGGCCCAGGCGATGCGGCCGACGACCTCGCGGCGGTCGGCCGGGTTGGTGACGTCGCGTCCGACGCCCTCCAGCACGGCGCCGCCGACCAGCGGCCCGGCCTCCCAGGGCTCGGCGCGGGCGGCGTCGATGCCCTGCTGCAATTCGGCGAGGCTGCGCGGGTCGTTGAGGTCGACGCCGGTGGAATTCTTGCGCTCCGGCTGGAAAAGGTCGGCCGGCAGCGGAATGCCGGGATGCGGGATCCGGCTGACGCCGCGCAGCCGCGCCGCCGGATCGGCGATGATCTCGTCGATCGGCAGCTTCTCGTCCTGGATGCGGTTCACGAAGGAGGAGTTGGCGCCGTTCTCCAGCAGGCGGCGCACCAGGTAGGCGAGCAGGTCCTCGTGGCTGCCGACCGGCGCGTAGATGCGGCACGGCAGGTTCATTTTCTCCGGCCCGACGATCTGCTGGTAGAGCGCCTCGCCCATGCCGTGCAGGCGCTGGAACTCGAAGTCGCGCCGCTCCCCGGCGGCCTCGAGGATCCAGGCGACCGAGTGGGCGTTGTGGGTGGCGAACTGCGGGTAGAAAGCGGCGGGGTCATCCAAAAGCCGCTTCACGCAGGCGAGGTAGGAGAGGTCGGTGGCGGCCTTGCGGGTGAACACCGGATAGCCGTCCAGGCCCAACTCCTGCGCCAGCTTCACCTCGCTGTCCCAGTAGGCGCCCTTGACCAGGCGCACCATGAGCCGGCGCTTGTGGCGCTTGGCCATCTCGGCCAGCCAGTCGATGAGCGGCAGGGCGCGCTTCTGGTAGGCCTGCACGGCGAGGCCGAAGCCGTTCCAGCCCGCGAGGTCCGAGTCTCCCGAAACAGCTTCAATCACGTCGAGCGAGAGGTCGAGGCGGTCGGCCTCCTCGGCGTCCACCGTGAGGCCGACGTCGGCCGCCTTGGCCGCCAGCGCCAGCGCCTTCAGCTGCGGCACCAGCTCGGCCAGCACGCGCTCCTTCTGGGCGTAGACGTAGCGCGGGTGCAGCGCCGAAAGCTTGACGGAGATGCCCGGCGCGTCGACGGGGCCCCTGCCCTTGGCCGCCTTGCCGATGGCGGCAATGGCCTTCAGGTAGGACTCGAAGTAGCGTTCGGCGTCGGCCCGGGTGTGGGCCGCCTCGCCCAGCATGTCGTAGGAGTAGCGGTAGCCCTTCTTCTCGTTGGCCTTGGCACGCTCCAGCGCCTCGCCGATGGAGCGGCCCATGACGAACTGGCGCCCGAGGATGCGCATGGCCTGGGTCACCGCGCTGCGGATGACCGGCTCGCCCGATCTCTGCACCAGAGCGCGCAGGGTGCCGGCGAAGTCGCGCTCGTCGTTGCGGCGCAGCTTCACCACCCGCCCGGTCAGCATCAGCGCCCAGGTCGAGGCATTGACGAAGAGCGACTCGGATTGGCCGAGGTGGGCCTCCCAGTCGGCGTCGGCGATCTTGTCCTTGATCAGCTTGTCGACGGTCAGCGAATCGGGCACCCGCAGCAGCGCCTCGGCCAGGCACATGAGCACCACGCCCTCCTTGCTGGAGAGCTCGAACTCGTGCAGGAAGGCATCCAGCCCGCCGAGGCCGACGCGCTCGCGCCGGACCGCCGCCACCAGGCGGCGTGCCTGCTCGGCGATGCGGTCCTGGGCGTCGTGCGGCAGGCTCGCCGCGTCCTGCAGGGCGCGCACCACGGCGGTCTCGTCCCGGCGCAGGTGGTCGCGCAACGCCTGGCGCAGCGGCTCCGCAGCCGACTTGGCGCTGGCAGCCTTACTCTCGACGATCATATCCTGGTTCTCCCTGCTCCGATTCCCGGCCGGCGGCCTTGCGGCGACTGTCCCGCCGATTCCCCGAAGGGTCAAGTTCAGCGGTCCGGCTGCGCAGTTGCAGCGCCGGCGTTGCCTGCAACCCCCGCCCCGCGGCTTGCATGGACAGGCCGGAAGAGCCGCTCTAGTGTTGGGGCCTCACCAGGACGGCAGAACCGCTTCCCGCACCAGGGATTTCGGTCCCACGACAGGAAACCGGCATGGCAAGAACGAAAGGGAGATTCATGGCAAGGTGGCTCAAAACTCTGGCGGTCGCGACGGGCCTCGCGACGCTGGCCGCGGCAAGCATCAGCAGCGGCGCCTCCGCCGACGCGATCGACGACATCCGCAAGCGCGGCAAGCTGATCGTCGGCGTGAAGGCCGACTACGCGCCCTACGGCTACCTCAACAGCGACGGCAGGATCGTCGGCCTGGAGCCCGACCTGGCGCAGGACGTGGCCGACGTGCTGGGCGTCTCGCTGGAGCTGGTGCCGGTGGTCTCCTCCAACCGCATGCAGTTCCTCGAGCAGGGCAAGATCGACCTGATGATCGCCACCATG
>WHTV01000044.1 GCA_009377535.1 Kiloniellaceae bacterium | reverse complement strand
CTTAGTCTTGCGCGCCGCCGCCGTGGAGCCGTGGCGCAGGAAGAAGCGCGCATCGACAAGCCCCAGGAGGGCGCCCTCCACCGCATCCAAGGCAATCACCGGATGCAAGGCTATGCAGCGACCTTTCGCCTCCGCGCGAACCGTCGTGGTGTCCTGGATCGCAAGAACATGCCGCCCGGCAACGCGCCGGCTCGTGCGCGCCGCCGCCGTCTCGACCATCTCCTCCAGGCTCACCGCCGGATTGCGCAGAAACCGCGTGATCCTGATCTCCCCGGCTCGGCAACCGCCAAGCCGGCGCACACTGACACCCCGGCAGCCCACCGCAACCAGCCGCTCGTGCAGAAAGACCCCCCTTTTTCCAGCCGCCGGTCGCCAAACCGGCCCAAGGAAAGTTCCGCCATCAAACCCTCCCCAAAAACGAATCGACGCCATCAGAGAGTCAGACAAACGACCCTTCCGCAAGAAAGATGTGTGAATATCGTAGGGTCAGGCCCGAGGGCGACAGTTGGGGAGGATGCCCCTTCGATCCCACCTCCGCTTACTGTCATTGCCGGACTTGATCCGGCAATCCATGCCGAAGCCACGCCGGCCCTTGCAATCGGCACCATGGACCCGCGGATCGAGTCCGCGGGTGACAGGAGTATGGATCGTCCATCACTCCAGCCAATCCTCTCCATTGAATTCTCCAATGCCAGCCACCGGTCCTGGACGGGCGCCGCCGCCTGCGCGCTAATGGCGTCTGCCTTCATCCGCGGGACTCCCTCATGGCGCGCTATTCCGTCTTTTCCCTCCTTAGCAATGCCCTGACGGGCAACCGCCGGTGGGAGCGTGTCTGGCGTTCGCCGGAGCCAAAGCCCGCCTACGACGTGGTCATCATCGGCGGCGGCGGGCATGGGCTGGCGACGGCCTACTACCTGGCCAAGAACCACGGCATCACCAACGTGGCGGTGCTGGAGAAGGGCTGGCTCGGCAGCGGCAACATCGGGCGCAACACTACCATCGTGCGCTCCAACTACCTGCTGCCGGCCAATGCCAGTTTCTACGAGCACTCCCTGAAGCTCTGGGAGGGCCTCTCCCAGGACCTCAACTACAACGTCATGTTTTCCCAGCGCGGCGTGCTGAACCTCGCCCACACGCCCGGTCAGCTCGACAGCTACGCCCGGCGCGGCAATGCCATGCGCCTCATCGGCAGCGACGCGGAACTGCTCGACCGCGACGAGGTGGCGAAGTTCGCGCCCGGGCTCGACATGACGGCGAACACACGCTTTCCCGTCCTCGGCGGCCTGTTGCAGCGGCGCGGCGGCACCGCCCGCCACGACGCCGTGGCCTGGGGCTTCGCCTACGGCGCCGACCGCCAGGGGGTCGACCTCCTCGAGAACTGCGAGGTGACCGGCTTCCTCCGCGAAGGCGGTGCCATCGTCGGCGTCGAGACCACGCGCGGCACCATCCGCGCCGGCAAGGTCGGCGTCGCAGTGGCCGGCAACTCCTCGGTGGTGCTGCAGAAGGCCGGGCTCAACAACCTTCCCATCGAAAGCCACGTGCTGCAGGCCTTCGTCACGGAAGCGCTGAAGCCGCTCATCGACAGCGTCGTCACCTATGGCGCGGGGCACCTCTACATCTCGCAGTCGGACAAGGGCAGCCTGGTGTTCGGCGGCGATCTCGACGGCTACAACTCCTATGCCCAGCGCGGCAACCTGCCTGTCGTGAAGCACGTGGCCGCCGCGGCCGTCACCATGTTCCCCAATCTGGCGCGCCTGCGCCTGCTGCGCTCCTGGGGCGGCATCATGGACATGTCGATGGACGGCAGCCCGATCATCTGCAAGGGGCCGGTCCCGGGGCTCTACATCAATGCCGGCTGGTGCTACGGCGGCTTCAAGGCGACGCCGGGATCGGGCTGGTGTTTCGCCTCCACCATCGCCAACGACGCGCCGCACGCGCTGAACGCCGCCTTCTCCCTCGAGCGCTTCTGCCAGGGACGCATGATCGACGAGCTCGGCGCCGGCCCGCGTCCCGAGCTGCACTGAGGAGGCCGCCCCATGCTGATCCCCTGCCCCCACTGCGGCGCGCGCGACCTGGCCGAGTTCACCTATGGCGGCGACGCCACCAAGGACCGCCCGGACCCCGGCAGCGCCACCGCCGAGGACTGGTGCGACTACGTCTTCCACCGTGACAACCCGCGCGGCCGCCATGTCGAGTACTGGCACCACGGCCAGGGCTGCCGCCTATGGCTGAAGGTGACGCGCGACACGGTCAGCCACAGGATCGACGGTGCCGAGATCGTCGGCCCCTGGGCCGCCGCGGCGCCGAAGCAAGCCCGGGGCGTGGCATGAGCGGCTATCGGCTCCCTTCCGGCGGTGCGATCGACCGGTCCCGCCCGCTGAGCTTCAGCTTCGACGGCAGGCGCTACCAGGGCTTCGCCGGCGACACCCTGGCCTCCGCCCTGCTCGCCAATGGCGTCGATGTCCTCGGGCGCAGCTTCAAGTACCACCGGCCGCGTGGCCTCTTCTCGGCCGGGGTAGAGGAGCCCAATGCGCTGGTCACCCTGCGCCCCGGCGCGCGGGCCGAGCCCAACACCCGGGCCACGGTGGCAGAGCTGTTCGACGGCCTCGAGGCCACCAGCCAGAACCGCTGGCCCTCGCTCGGCTTCGACGTCATGGCGCTGAACGGCCTGGCCGGGCCGCTGCTTGCGGCCGGTTTCTACTACAAGACCTTCATGGGGCCGACCCGCAAGGCCTGGATGTTCTATGAGCACTTCATCCGCAAGGCGGCGGGGCTCGGCGCCGGCACCAAGCTGCCCGACCCCGACCGCTACGAGGAGATGAACGCCTTCTGCGACGTGCTGGTGGCGGGCGCCGGCCCGGCGGGGATCATGGCCGCGCTGGCCGCTGCCGGCAGCGGCGCGCGCGTCGTGCTTGCCGACGAACAGGCGGAGCTTGGCGGCAGCCTGCGCGGCGGCACGCTCGAGGTCGGCGGCACCACGGGCGAGGCCTGGCGCCGCGCCCGCCTCGCCGAGCTGGCCGCGCTGGACAACGTCACCCTGCTGCCGCGCACCACGGTCTACGGCTACTACGACGACAATACCCTCGGCGCCGTCGAGCGCGTCGCCGACCATCTGGCGACACCGGCGGAGGGCCAGCCGCGCGAGCGCCACTGGACCTTCCGCGCCCGCCAGGTGGTACTGGCCTGCGGTGCCATCGAGCGGCCCATCGTGTTCGGCGACAACGACAAGCCGGGCGTCATGCTGGCCGAAGCCGGGCGGCTCTACGTCGAGCGCCACGGCGTCGCGCCGGGCCGCCAGGTCGCGCTCTTCGCCAACAACGACGGCGCCTATCGCAGCGTCGCGGCGCTGAGCGCCGCCGGCGTGAAGACCGCCGCCATCGTCGACGCCCGGACCGAGATCGGCAGCGCGGCACGCCGCATCGCGGAGGCCTCCGGTGCCGAGCTGCTGCTGGGCCAGGTGGTCACCCGCGCGCGCGGCGGCCAACACCTCAGCGGCATCGAGGTCGCGGCCTTCGACCCGGATCAGGGCGCCAGCGCGCGCGGCCACCGCCAACTCGGCGCCGACTGCCTGCTGGTCAGCGGCGGCTGGACGCCGACCATCCACCTGGCGAGCCAGGCCGGTGGGGCGGCGCGCTGGGACGACGCCTTGACCGCCTTCCTGCCCGGCGAAGCGCTGCAGCCCTGGCGCGCGGCAGGGGCCTGCAACGGCGCCCTCGGCGGCGCCGCCAGCCTTGCCGAAGGGGCGCAGGCCGGCGCCGAGGCGGCGCGCGCCTGCGGCTTCGCGCCGAACCCGGTCGCCCTGCCCGCCCTGGCCGAGGAGCCCCTGGCCACCGCGCCGCTGCCGGTGTGGGATGCAAGGCCGCCTCGCGGCAAGGGCAAGGCCTTCGTCGACCTGCAGCATGACGTCACCGCCTCCGACGTCAGCCTCGCCCACCGCGAAGGCTTCCGCTCGGTCGAGCACCTGAAGCGCTACACCACCCTCGGCATGGCGACCGATCAGGGCAAGACTTCCAACATGGCCGGCCTTGCCCTCATGGCGCGCGAGCGCAAGCTCTCCATTCCAGAGGTCGGCACCACCCGCTTCCGGCCGCCCTACACGCCGGTGGCCTTGGGCGCCCTGGCCGGCCAGGGCATCGGTGCCCACTTCCGCCCAACACGCCGCACGCCCCTGCACGACTGGCACCTGGCCGCGGGCGCGGAGATGATGGCGGCAGGGATCTGGGAGCGGCCGCGGGTCTACTACCGCGCGGGCGAGACGCTTGAGCAGGCCTATATCCGCGAGGCGCGCCAGGTCCGCGAGAGCGTCGGCCTGGCCGACGTCTCGACCCTCGGCAAGATCGACGTGCAGGGACCCGACGCCGCCGAATTCCTCAACCGCGTCTACTCCAACGGCTTTCTGAAACTGCCCGAGGGCAAGGCGCGCTACGGCCTCATGCTGCGCGAGGACGGCCTGCTGTGGGACGACGGCACTACCTGGCGCCTCGGCGAGCATCGGTTCCTCATGACCACGACGACGGCCAATGCCGCGCCGGTACTCTCGCAACTCGAATTCCTGTTGGCGGCGGTCTGGCCGGAACTGAAGGTCGCCGTGACTTCCGTGACGGAGCAGTGGGCAGGCATCGTGCTCTCCGGCCCGCGCAGCCGCGACGTGCTGACCGCGGCGATCGACGACATCGACATGAGCAACGCCGCCTTCCCCTTCATGGGCGTGCGCCAGGGTCACCTCGACGGCCTGCCGGTGATGGTCGCCCGCCTCTCCTTCTCCGGTGAGCTGGCCTACGAGGTCTACTGCGACGCCCACCATGGCGAGGCGGTGTGGACGCGCCTGCTCGCCGCCGGCAAGCCTTTCGGCATCATTCCCTATGGCCTCGAGGCGCTCGGCACCCTGCGCATCGAGAAGGGTCACGTGGCGGGGCCCGAGCTGGACGGCCGCACAACGGCGGAAGACCTCGGCCTCGCCGCCATGGTCTCGACGAAGAAGCACTTCATCGGCTCCGCCATGTTCGACCGTGAGGGCCTTACCGATCCCGGCCGCCTGAAGCTGGTCGGCTTCGTCTCGGCCGACGGCGGCAAGATCCGGCCCGGCGCGCAGCTCGTCGCCGCCGACGATCCGGCCAACCCGCCGCGCAGCCTCGGCCACATCACGTCGACCACCTACAGCCCGGCCCTGGAGAAATATATCGCCCTCGGTCTGCTGGAGGGCGGGGCGGAGCGCATCGGCGAAAGGCTGGTCGCGACCTATCCGCTGAAGAACATCGATGTCGAGGTCGAGGTGGTGTCCTCCCACTTCTTCGATCCGGACGGGAGCCGCATGCATGCCTGACGCGATCTCGCCTCTCAGGGGCCACAACGAAGCGCGCCTTGCCGCCCGCGGCGAAGCCGGCGTCGTGCTCACCGAACGCAAGCTGGTCAGTCTGGTGCAGGTCGCCGCCTGGCCGGACACAGCCGAGCAGGTGACGGACACCGTCGCCTCCCTCGTCGGCTGCGCGCCGCCGCAGCTGCCCTCCGGCTCCAGTGGCGATGCCGAGGGCGCCTTGCTCGCCATCGCGCCGGGGCGCCTGCTGGTGGAGAGCCGCGACCCGCAGCTCGCCGCACGCCTCGCCGAGCAGATCGGTCCCGAGCTCGGCGCCGTCACCGACCTCGGCCACGCCCGCATCGCCATCCGTATCGCCGGCCCCAAGGCCGCCTGGGTGCTGGCCAAGGGCCTCGCCCTCGATCTGAATCCGGCTGCCTGCCCGCCCATGAAGGTGGCGCAATCGGCCATTCACGAGGTCGGCGTCGTCCTGCGCCGCCTCTCGCCCGACAGCTTCGACCTTTATGTCTACCGCGGCTTCGCGCTATCGTTCTGGGACTGGCTGACCGCGGCGGCGGCGGAGACCGGCTATCGCGTCGACCCGCCCGGCAGCGCCTGAACCCGGCCGCCTGAGCGGCCTGCATGCTGGGGGCCGCTTTCCGAGCGGAATTTCATGGACCTGCCGCAGAGCTTCGACCTGAAGTCGATCCGCGTCTTCGTCATGGTGGCGGAGGCCGGCGGCATGACTTCGGCCGCCAAGCAGCTCGGACTCACCCAGTCGAGCGTTTCGCAGATTATCGGCAACCTGGAAGAGGCCCTCGGCAGCGACCTCTTCGACCGCTCGGTACGCCCCCTGGCGCTGACCGCCGCCGGCACCACGCTCTACGAGCGCGGCCGGGTCATGCTGGCCGAGGCGGGCGACCTCTACCGCGGCCTGCGCGAGCGGGATCTGCGCCAGCTGTCCAGCCTCACCCTCGCCATGGCCGAGAGCATCGCCAACAGCGTTGGCCCCCTGCTGGTGGCCGAGCAGCGCGCGCTGGCCAAGCGCTGGCGCATCTGGGCCGGCATCTCGCCCGACAACCACGCCGCGCTGATGAACCACACCGTGGACGCCGTGGTCACCACGACCGACGAGCTCGACGGTCTCGAGGGCCTGGAGAGCCACGCCATCCTCACCGAGCCCTTCGTCTTGGTCTTTCCGGCGAGCTACGACGGCCCCAGCGAGCCGCTGGAGGCGCTGGCCGCCATGCCCTTCGTGCGCTACTCCCTGCGCTCGGCCATCGGGCGCCAGATCGAGGGCCAGTTGAACCGCCTGCGCCTCAAGGTGCCGATCGACGCCGAGTTCGATACCGCCAGCAGCCAACTGTCTGCCGTCGCCAACGGCATGGGCTGGAGCCTTTCGACGCCGCTCTGCCTGCTGCAGGAGGTCCGCCAGATCGACCGCCTGCGCGTCGAGCCGATGCAGCGCGGGCGCTTCACCCGTCCGATTTCTCTGGTGGCGCGGCGCGGCGACCTCGGCGCCACGCCTGAGATCCTGGCCGCCGCCATCCGCGACATCCTGAAGCGGCGGCGCCTGCCGGAGCTCTTCGCGACGCTGCCCTGGCTGGCGGAGCTGATCGCCTGGCCGGAGGAGGCGCGCCCGCCGCTGAAGAGCATTGAGGGACGGCGGTAGTTTCCTTTGCCCTCTCCCCCCGGGTGGAGAGGGTGTCACTGGTCGACAAGCCGCAAGGACTGGCCTAGAACGAACCTGCGCCTGCTCTGCGCTGCAGGCGACGTCATTCGCGCTTCTCCACATCCCTGGTACCAGCTCCGTCCCATGGAGATCTACCTTCCCATTGCCGGCGTTTCCCAGGATCTCTTCGTCATCCTCGGGCTCGGCGCCGTCGTCGGCATACTCTCCGGCATGTTCGGTGTCGGTGGCGGCTTCCTGCTGACGCCGCTGCTGCTGCAGATCGGCATTCCGGCGCCGGTGGCCGTGGCCTCGGCCGCCAACCAGGTCATCGGCGCCAGCGTCTCGGGCTGCATCGCCCAGTGGCAAAGACGCAACGTCGACGTGAAGATGGGCGTCATCCTGCTGGTCGGCGGCTTTGCCGGCTCTTCGCTCGGCATCTGGGTGTTCCGCCTGCTGCGCGAGCTGGGCCAGATCGAGCTGACCATCTCGCTCTGCTACGTGATCCTGCTGGGCGCCCTCGGGGCCCTCATGCTGGTCGACGCCCTGAAGCTCTACGTCCGTCAGCGCAGGAGCGGCGGCAAGCCGGTGGTTCGCGGCGCCCACCGCCACACCTGGATCCACCGCCTGCCCTACAAGATGCGCTTCCGGCGCTCGCGCCTCTACATCAGCGCACTGGTGCCGGCGGGCGTCGGATTTGCCGTGGGCTTCCTCTCGGCGATCATGGGCGTCGGTGGCGGCTTCGTCATGGTGCCCGCCATGATCTACCTGATCGGCATGCGGACCGGCGTCGTCGTCGGCACCTCGCTGTTCCAGATCACCTTCGTCAGCGCCAACGTCACCATCCTGCAGGCGGTTACCAACCAGACGGTCGATGCCGTGCTGGCGATCCTGCTGCTGGTCGGCGGCACCATCGGCGCCCAGATCGGCGTGCGGGTCGGCGCCCGGATGAGGACCGACCAGCTGCGCATTCTGCTCGCGCTGATGGTTCTGGGGATGGGCATGAAGGTCTTCCTGGAGCTGACCGTGACGCCCGGCGACCTCTACGCGATCAGCGAGACCCTGGAGTAGCGGTCGGGCCGCGCAGCTGCGCGATGACCTGCAGCAGCCCGTCCGTCGAGGGGTCGCGCTCGTCGGCGGCCGCCTCTCCCTTCAGCACCGGCAGCAGTTCTCCGGCGAGCTGCTTGCCGAGTTCGACGCCCCACTGGTCGAAGGAGTTGATGCCCCAGATGCGGCCCTGCACGAAGACCTTGTGCTCGTAGAGGGCGATAAGGCGGCCGAGGGTCTGCGGAGTCAGCTTGCGGTAGACCAGGGTGTTGCTGGGACGGTTGCCGGGGAAGACCTTGTGCGGCACCAGCGCCTCGACCGCCGACTCGTCGAGGCCGTCCGCGATCAGTTCGACGCGCGCCTCCGCCGCTGACTTGCCGCGCATCAGCGCCTCCGACTGGGCGAGGCAGTTGGCGATCAGCTGGAGGTGATGGTCGCCAAGGCTTTCGTGCGCCTCCGCCGCCACCAGGAAGTCGCAGGGCACCACGTCGGTGCCCTGGTGGAGCAGCTGGTAGAAGGCGTGCTGGCCGTTGGTGCCGGGCTCGCCCCAGACGACGGGGCCGGTCGCCTCGGCCACTGGATGGCCGGTGAGCGTCACCCGCTTGCCGTTGGACTCCATGTCGAGCTGCTGCAGGTAGGCGGTGAAGCGCTCGAGGCGCTGGTCATAGGGCAGCACGGCGTGGGCGGCGAAGCCCCAGACGTCGCGGTACCACACGCCGAGCAGGCCGAGGAGCACGGGCATGTTGGCCGCCAGCGGGGCGTTGCGGAAGTGCTCGTCCATCTCGTGGGCGCCGTCGAGGAACTCGCCGAAGCGCGCCGGGCCGATGGCGATCATCACCGGCAGGCCGATGGCCGACCACACCGAGTAGCGCCCGCCGACCCAGTCCCAGAAGCCGAAGATGCGGGACTCCCTGATGCCGAAGGCGGCCACCTTCTCCAGGTTGGTGGAAATGGCGGCGAAGTGGCTGGCGACCGCCGCCTCGCCCAGCGCCTCCACCAGCCAGGCCCGTGCCGAGCGGGCATTGGTCATGGTCTCCAGGGTCGTGAAGGTCTTCGAGGCGACGAGGAAGAGGGTCCGGCGCGGATCGAGACCCTGCAGCGTGTCG
Organism: Kiloniellaceae bacterium; assembly: GCA_009377535.1. GTDB lineage: Bacteria > Pseudomonadota > Alphaproteobacteria > Kiloniellales > Kiloniellaceae > Pelagibius. The sequence goes on along the minus strand of WHTV01000044.1, from coordinate 22,123 downwards.
CTGAGATGGGCGCCGTCGACGTTGGAGACGAAGTGGCAGCGCAGCTCCGCATGGCCGTAGGGCGACAACGCACGGGTCACCATCGCCGGGCCGAGGTCGGAACCGCCGATGCCGATGTTCACCACGTCGGTGAAGCGCGCGCCGTCGGCGGCGGCGATGGTGCCGTCGCGCACGCCCTCGGCAAAGGCCGCCATGGCCTCCAGCACCTCGCGCACGTCGCCCATGACGTCGCGGCCATCGACCATTACTGGCAGCTCCGAGCGGTTGCGCAACGCCGTGTGGAGCACCGCGCGGCCTTCGGTCGCGTTGATCTTCTCGCCGCCGAACATGGCCTCGCGGGCACCCTCGACGTCGGCGGCCCGGGCAAGAGCCAGCAGTTTGTCCAGCGTCTCCGGCAGGATCAGGTTCTTCGAATAGTCGAGCAGCAGGTCGTCGAGCCGCAGCGACAGCCGCTCGAAACGCTGGGAATCCTCGGCGAAGAGGTCGCGCAGGCGGCTGCCCTTCATCTGCCAGTGATGTGCGCGCAGGTCTTCGAACGCCTTTTCAACTGCCGCCGTCATACCCTTGACTTCCTTCAGGCTGTGAGGCCGGCCGCGTCGCGCGCCAGCGCCTCGATATCGCGCCAGGCCCCGGCCGCGACCTTGTCGGCCGGCGCCACCCAGGAACCGCCGACGCAGACGACGTTGTCGAGCGCGAGATAGCGCCCGGCGCTGTCGCGCGAGATGCCGCCGGTCGGGCAGAAGACGACGCCGGCCAGCGGCTGGGACAGCGCCTTGAGGTAGGCGACACCGCCGGCGGGTTCCGCGGGAAAGAACTTCTGATAGGCATAGCCCTGCTCCAGCAGCGTCATGGCTTCGGAGGCGGTGGCGGCGCCGGGCAGCAGCGGCACCGGACAGTCGCGCAGGGCCGCCAGCAGGTCGCGCGAGGCGCCTGGCGACACCATGAACCGGCAGCCCGCCTCCACCGCCTGATCGACCTGCGCGGCCGTCAGCACCGTGCCGGCGCCGACCACGGCGCCCTCCACCTCGGCGGCGATGGCGCGGATCGATTCCAGCGCGGCCTTGGTACGGAAGGTCACCTCGATGGCTCTGAGGCCGCCGGCCACCAGCGCCCTGGCGAGGGGTACCGCCGTCGCCACCTCCTCAATGACCAGCACCGGCACTACCGGTGCCAGCTTCAGAACTTTCGCGATGCCTTCCTGTGGATCTTCCCGGCGTCCTGTCACAGGCCCCCTCCGAATACGTGTGCGCCCTGGTCGGCCGTGCCGGCCGCGGCGCGGAAAGTGGCAAAGAGCTCCCGCCCGATGCCGCTGTGGCTGGCCGTGAGATCGGCCGTCACCGCCGCACGCGCCGCCCACTCCGCCTCCGGCACCGCCACCGTCAGCGTGCCGGCAATCGCATCAACGCGGACGACGTCGCCATCGCGCAGCTTGGCAATGGGACCGCCGCAGGCCGCCTCCGGCGTCACGTGAATCGCCGCCGGCACCTTGCCGGAAGCGCCGGACATGCGGCCGTCGGTCACCAGCGCCACCTTGAAGCCACGGTCCTGCAGCACACCCAGCGGCGGCGTCAGCTTGTGCAGCTCCGGCATGCCGATGGCCCGCGGTCCCTGGAAGCGCACCACGGCGATGACGTCCTTCTCCAGCTCGCCGGCCTTGAAGGCGGCCATGAGATCGTCCTGGGAATGAAAGATGACGGCGGGTGCCTCGACGACATGATGCTCCGGCTTCACCGCCGAGATCTTGATGACCGCGCGGCCGAGATTGCCGTCCAGCAGCTTCATACCGCCGTTGGCCGAGAAGGCCTGGGCGAGCGGGGCCAGCACCTTCTCGTCGTGGCTGCGCTTCGCGGCCGGCTGCCACACCACGGCGCCGTCCTTGGTCAACTTCGGCTCCTGCCGGTAGTTGTCGAGGCCCTGGCCCCAGATGGTCATGACGTCACCGTGCAGCAGCCCGCCGTCCAGCAACTCGGAGATCAGGTAGCCCATGCCACCGGCGGCATGGAAGTGATTCACGTCGGCCAGACCATTGGGATAGATGCGGCACAGCAACGGCACCACGCCGGAGAGATCCGAAAGGTCGTCCCAGGTGAGCCGGATGCCCGCCGCCGCCGCCATGGCGACCAGGTGCATGGCATGGTTGGTCGAGCCGCCGGTGGCGTGCAGGCCCACGACGCCGTTCACCACCGCGCGCTCGTCGATCATCTCGCCGGCGGGGGTGTAGTCGTTGCCGAGTGCGGTGATGGCCAGCGCCCGCTTGGTCGCCTCCGCCGTCAGAGCGTCGCGCAGCGGCGTGTTGGGATTGACGAAGGAGGCTCCGGGCAGATGCAGGCCCATGATCTCCATGAGCATCTGGTTGGAGTTCGCGGTGCCGTAGAAGGTGCAGGTACCGGGACCATGATACGACTGGGATTCCGCCTCCAGCAGTTCGTCGCGGCCGACCTTGCCTTCGGCGTAGAGTTGGCGGATTCGGGCCTTCTCGTTGTTCGGCAGCCCCGAGGGCATCGGCCCGGCGGGAATGAAGACCGCCGGCAGGTGGCCGAAGGAGAGCGCGGCGATGACCAGCCCCGGCACGATCTTGTCGCAGACGCCGAGGTAGACCGCCGCGTCGAACATGTTGTGGGAGAGGCCGACAGCGGCGGCCAGGGCGATCACGTCGCGCGAGAACAGCGAGAGTTCCATGCCCGGCTGGCCCTGGGTGACGCCGTCGCACATCGCCGGCACGCCGCCGGCCACCTGCGCCACGCCGCCGGCGTCGCGCGCTGCCTGCTTGATGAGCTGCGGAAAGCGCTCGAAGGGCTGATGCGCCGAGAGCATGTCGTTGTAAGAGGTAATGATGCCCAGGTTGGGCACCACGTCGCCCTTCAGCGCCTGCTTGTCGCCGAGGCCGCAGGCAGCGAAGCCGTGCGCCAGGTTGCCGCAGGAAAGGGTCGTGCGGCGCGGCGCCTGCTCGGCGGCGCGTCGGATGCGGTCGAGATAGGCCTGCCGGGAGTCGCGGCTGCGCTCGCGCAGGCGGGTGGTAACCTCGTGTACGCGGTCATGCAGGGTCATTGAAGCTCTCCTTGCCGTCCGCCGATGGGGGGAGATGCCCTCAAGGGCACCAGTATACTTCGGGCGGCGTTATCCGGCCGCGCAACACGGCGCGCAGCGGCATTTCCTCGGGCGGGCCCTCCTCCAGTGCGGCTTCCAGCGCGGCTGCCTTTTCCGCCCCCTCGATATGAAGATAGACCCTAGCCGCCGCAAGGATCAGGGGCAAAGCCAAGGTAATGCGCGCTTCGCCGGCGCCGGGCGCATGCATCGGCAACACGGCCAGGCCGCCGGCCGGATCCAGCGCCTCCGCCAAGCGGTCGCCTCCCGGAAAGAACGAGGCGGTATGCCCGTCGGTGCCCATGCCGAGCACCACCGCGTCCAGGGGCAGCGGCAGGCCGGCGACACGACGCGCCACCTCGCCAAGCCCCTCCTCCGGGCTCGCCGCTCCGGTGACCAGACCGATCAGGCGCGCGGCCGAGGCCGGCCCCTGCAGCAGGCGGCGGCGCAACAGCGCCTCGTTGGAACGTTCGTCGTCGAGCGCCACCCAGCGATCGTCCACCAGGGTGACCACGACGTCCGCCCAGGTCAACGGCTGCTTCGCCAGGGCGGTGAAGAAGCGCTCGGGCGTGCGGCCGCCGGAGAGTGCCAGCGAGGCCGTCCCGCGCGCCGCAATGGCCCCGCGCAGCCGCGCCGCCACCGCCGCAGCCAGCGCCTCGGCCAGGGCGGGGGGGTCGGCGAAGTCATGGCGCGGCAGCGGCGCGACAGGCCCGCTGCACCCCATCAGTCGAGATCCTCGTACCAGGTGCGCCCGTCGCGCTCGATGAGGGCGACGGAAGCGCTCGGTCCCCAGGTCCCGGAGGTGTAGGACTTCGGCGCATCGCCCTTGGCTCGCCAGGCGTTGAGGATGGGGTCGACCCAGCGCCAGGCGGCGTCCACCTCGTCGCGGCGCATGAACAGCGTCGGATTGCCGCGCACCACGTCCATCAGCAGGCGCTCGTAGGCGTCCGGATTGCGCCCGCCGAAGGCCTGCGCGAAGCTCATGTCCAGCGGCACGTGCTTCAGGCGCATACCACCCGGACCGGGGTCCTTGATCATGAGCCACAGCTTCACGCCCTCGTCGGGCTGCAGCCGGATGACCAGGCGGTTGGTCACCACCCGGCCGGCATCGCCGCCGAAGATGGAATGGGGGATCGGCCGGAAGGAGACGACGATCTCCGAGACGCGGCTGGCCAGGCGCTTGCCGGTGCGCAGGTAGAAAGGCACGCCGGCCCAGCGCCAGTTTGCGATCTCCGCCTTGATGGAGACGAAGGTCTCGGTGAGCGTGCCGTTGCCGACCTCCTCGGCATAGGCGCTGACCGCGCCGCCGGCCGAGGCTCCGGCATTGTATTGCCCGCGCACCGTCACGCGGTCGACGTTGTCGGGGCCGATCGGCGTCAGCGCCTGCAGCACCTTCAGCTTCTCGTCGCGCACCGCGTCGGCGTCCATCGAGGTCGGCGGCTCCATGGCGACCAGGCAGAGCAGCTGGAGGATGTGGTTTTGCACCATGTCGCGCAGGGCGCCCGCAGTGTCGTAGTAGGCGGCCCGGCCCTCGGCGCCGATGCTCTCGGCCACGGTGATCTGCACGTGGTCGATGTGGGCGCTGTTCCATAGCGGCTCGAAGAGCGCGTTGGCGAAGCGCAGCGCCATGAGGTTCTGCACCGTCTCCTTACCGAGGTAGTGGTCGATGCGGTAGATCTGCTGCTCCGCGAAGACCGCGCCGACGGCCTCGTTGCAGACCTGCGCGGTCTTGAAGTCCTTGCCGATCGGCTTCTCGATCACCACGCGGGCGTGCCGGCCGACCAAGCCGTGGCGAGCGGCGCCCTGGCAGATCGGCCCGAAGAGCTCCGGATTGACCGCCAGGTAGAACACGCGGATGAAGGCGTCGGCATTGCCGAGGTGCACTTTCAGCGCGGCCCAGCCATCGTCGCCGGCCCCGTCCACGGAAACGTAGCTCACCCGGTCCACGAAGCGGGCGATGTCGGCCTCGTCCCGCTCGTCCGGCGCCACGAAGCGCTCGATGGCCTCGCGGGTGGCCTGCTTGTAGTCGGCATCCGACATCTGGCGGCGCGACACCGCGACGATGCGGCTGGGGCCGACGATCTGGCCGGCCCTGTCGCGCAGGAAGAGCGCCGGCAGCAGCTTGCGGTAGGCGAGGTCGCCGGTGCCGCCGAAAACGACCAGTTCGAAGGGATCGACGGGGATGGTCTGTGCGGTCACGTGCGGTTATCCGGATCAGCTAGCGGGTCAATAAATCAACCTTGTTGAGGAACGGACCCTGATACTCGATTGAGCCCCGCGCTGCCAAGGCCTTTTCGCGCCTGCACAAGGCAGCGCTGGTAGGGCCGTTGATCGCAGAACGTGCCGCCCCATGTCAAATACAGTTCGTTGTTGTGCGGGAGAAGACTGTGGCAGGGGTGCGTCGGAAACTTTCACGCGAGAAGCCAACGGCCGTCATCGCCGGCTTCCTCGCAGCGCTGCTCGCGGCTGGGCCTACCGCCTTCGCCGAAGAGATCGAGCGTTCGGAGCATCATGACTTCCACCTCGTCACAATGGCCGAAGGCCTGGAGCATCCCTGGGGCATGGCCTTCCTGCCCGACGGCGGCATGCTGATCACCGAGCGGCCCGGACGCCTGCGCCTCCTCAAGGACGGCCGCCTGCAGCCCGAAGCGATTGCCGGCACGCCGGAGGTGGTCGCCCGGGGCCAAGGCGGGCTGCTGGACGTCGCCCTGCATCCGGACTTCGCCGACAACCGTCTGGTCTACCTGTCCTATGCCGGCGCGGGCGAGGACGGCGTGGGGACCGAGGTGGCGCGCGCCCGTTTCGACGGGTCGCGGCTCGAGGACCTGGAGGTGATCTTCCGCGCCGAGCCGAAGACAAGCGGCCGCAACCACTTCGGCTCGCGCCTGCTCTTCGCTGACGACGGCACGCTCTATATCACCCTCGGTGACCGCTATAGCTTCAAGGAGGAGGCGCAGAATCCCGCCAACCATCTCGGCAGCATCGTCCGCCTGAACGACGACGGCAGCGTACCCGACGACAATCCTTTCGTCGGCCGGCAGGACGCCCGCCCGGAGATCTTCTCCTACGGCCACCGCAACGTGCAGGGCCTGGCGCTGCAACGCGCGACGGGCACGCTGTGGGCGCACGAGCACGGCCCCCAGGGCGGCGACGAGGTGAACATCCTGAGGCCCGGCGCCAACTACGGCTGGCCGGCGATCACCTACGGCATCGACTACAGCGGCGCGATCATCTCGGAGAAGACATCGGCGCCGGGCATGGAACAGCCAGTGGTCTTCTGGGACCCCTCCATTGCGCCCAGCGGCATGGCCTTCTACGACGGCGACAGGTTTCCCAAGTGGAAGGGAGATCTCTTCGTCGGCGCCCTGGCGCACCAGCACCTGCGCCGCCTGATGATCGAAGGCCAGCGGGTGGTCGGCCAGGAAGTCCTGCTCGAGGAACTGGGCGAGCGTATCCGCGACGTGCGCGTCGGCCCCGACGGCTACCTCCATGTCCTCACCGACAGTTCGAACGGGCGCCTCCTGCGCCTGGAACCCGCGGGTCCCTAGACGTTTCCTGCCCGCCGCCGGGGGAGAGCCCGAAAATGCGCAGGACCCTTAGGCAAATGCGCAGGTTCCCAAAGCGGCCTCCGCCCAATAGCTTCGCTTTGAACCTTTTCACGCCTCCCCGCGACTGAAGAGTAGAGGCGGGGGTTTCCCCGTTGCCTGTCGTCTGTTCAGCCTCTCTGTGGGAGTTACTACAATGCCTTCCTTCAAGACCGTCGCCCGAGGGGCGACGACCCTCGCCTTCGTCCTTGCCGCCCTGACGGCCCCGGCCCTCGCCGGCCAGACCTCCGATCACGTCTACAGCATCGCCCTGAATAAGGACGGCATCAGCGGTTTCGTGACGATTCAGAACGTCTCGGCCAACAAGCACGTCAATGCTGTGCAGATCCAGCCGATGCAGCAGAATGTCAGCCTGTCGATGAGCGCCTGGGTAAGCTGCGAAAAACCGCCCTACAGCTACCACTCGAACCTCGTCGAAAAGACGACCAAGATGTACTACGGGATCCTGGGCCTCGGGCACGGGCAGGTGTGGGTGCAGAACGTGCTGTACGAGAAGCAGTACAAGCCAAGCTACGCCTACTGGAAGCAGAAGGGCGTCAGCAATTTCACCGAGAAGGAAACAGTTTCGGTCAATCAGCCCGACTTCGTGGTGCCGCTGTCAGCGATCAAGAACGGCCCGGCGGAGCTGCGCTTCGACCCGGTGGCGATCTTCAACCAGAAGCTCCAGGAGCATGTGAACGGCGGCGGCGACAAAGTCGCCTTCCTGCAGCAGGATCACCTGTTCTCGGTCGAGCGACCCATCAGCCTCGGCGCTCATTGCTACTTTCACAAGAGCATGAACAAGAACAGCGTTGGCGGCGCCTGGGAAACTGTCGTGGTCCCGCTCACGGTGAAGTACAAGGGGGACCCCGCGATAAACGACACGCCGGTGCTGAGCGCGCAGATCGCAGAGGGCATGCCGAACCAGCTGCAGGCCGGCCCCTCGCCCCTGAAGATCACGCAGATGACCTTCCAGCCCAACATGCCGCACCACATCGGCGCCTGCCCGGCGACCACCAAGATCCGCGTGAACTACATGGGCCAGGGGAAGGGCGAGATCCGCATCGTAGTCAGGGACAACACCCTGTTGATCCACAACTCCGCCGCCATCCCCTTCAACGCCTCGAACGGCCCGCAATACTACGACTTCGAGATCGAGACGCTGCAGCCCGCCGCGTTCTATATCAACAAGACTGTGTCCCACAACCTGAGCCTCCAAGTCTACGCCAAGGACGAGAAGGCGAACGTCTGGCCGAGCGCCTACCAAACGGTGGACAATGCCGTCTGGAATCACCGCTGCACGCCGCAGGTGAACCCGGTGATCGGCGGCGCGGGCGGCGGCGGCAAGGTCGGCGGCTACCAGGGGAACAGCGGTGGCGGCACTTCCGTCTCGCCGACGCTCCAGGTGAAGCCCGCCGTCGTGCCGCTGCCCACGCCGGGCCGCGTGCAGGCGCCGACGGATGGCGACCCGGCGGTCCCCGTCATCCGGCGCGCGCAGTAGCCCTTCGGACTCCTGCGGTCATAAGGCCCCGGGGTGCGGATTTCGCGCCTCGGGGCCGTCGCATAGAGGGGTTGCAGCTTCGGCACTGGGCAGGCCTGGCAGACCTGGGTTAGCTTGAAATCCACTTCTTCCGGAAAGTATCTCAAAGCCCCATGCCCAAAGCGCCCCTGCGGACGCCCGAGTTCGTCGTTCTCTTTTCCCTGACCACTTCCCTCATCGCACTCAGCATCGATGCCATGCTGCCGGCGCTGAAGGCCATCGGGGAAGACCTCGCTGTAGTCGACGCCAAGGACACCCAGTTCATCATCACGCTGTTCATCTTCGGCATGGTCTTCGGCGAGCTGTTCTTCGGCCCGCTGTCGGACGCTGTCGGCCGCAAGCGTGCCATCCTGGCCGGCTTGGCGATCTACGCCGCGGGCGCCGTCATTGCCATGACGGCCAGCTCGTTGGAGTTGATCCTCATCGGCCGCTTCGTCCAGGGCATCGGCGTTTCCGGACCCAAGATCGCCTCGCGCGCACTGATCCGCGACCTCTACGAGGGCGAGGCCATGGCCCGCATGATGTCCTTCATCATGATGGTCTTCATCCTGACGCCCATGCTGGCGCCCGCGCTCGGCCAGCTGGTGCTGACCGTTGCCGACTGGCGGGCGATCTTTTTCGCCTTCCTCGCCCTGGCCGCCCTGGTCGGTGCCTGGCTGCAGCTGCGCCAGCCGGAGACTCTGCCGCCCAGCCGCCGCCTCGGTTTCTCCCCCGGCATCATCTTCGCCAACGCGCGCCTCATCCTGCGCCACGGGCCGGTCATGGCCTACACCTTCTCGGCGGGCTTCATCTTCGGCGGGCTGCTGCTCTACCTCAGCACCTCCCAGGCGCTGTTCCTCGATCTTTATGACGTGGAGGAGACCTTCCCGCTCTACTTCGCGATCCTTGCCCTCGGCATCGGACTGGCCTCCTTCTTCAACAGCCAGCTGGTCATGCGCCTGGGCATGAAGCCGCTGGCGCTTGGCGCCCTCGCCGGCCTCTTCGTTTTCGGTGGCGCCCTCTTCGGCGTGGCGGCGGCCTATGACGGGGTGCCGCCCTTCCCCGCCTTCATGGCGCTCTGCTTCATGATCTTCTTCAGCAACGGGCTGCTGTTCGGCAACCTCAACGCCATGGCCATGCAGTCGCTGGGCCGTGTCGCCGGCCTCGGCGCCTCGATGATCGCCTCGATCTCCAGCCTGGTTGCCGTGCTTCTCTCCGTCGTCATCGGGCGCTTCTACGACCAGACCGTGGTGCCCCTGGCCATGGGCTTCCTCTTGGCCGGCGGTTGCTCGCTGGTCCTGGTCCTGGCCGCGCACCGCAGCCGGGCGGGCGAAATCTGATCCACAGGCGCGGAAAGCCAACTTCCGTCGCCGGCAGGCTTGCCGCCGCCTGCCACCTGGGCTAATGCCGGAAGGCGAACCCCTCGCGGCCCCGGAGGCCCATGACCGCTCCCTCTCACTCCTTCTCCCTCAACGCCGTGCCGGAAATCCACTTCGGACCCGGCCGGGCCGGATCCCTCGCCGACGACGTGAAGGCGGTAGCGCATGGCGGCCGGGTGCTGCTGGTGGCCGACGCGGCGCTGGTGGCCCTCGACCTGGTGGCGCCGATCCAGCGCGCCCTGGAAGCCAGCGGCGCGACCCTCGGCCTCTATGCCGAGATCGCCGGGGAGCCCAAGGCGCATCAGATCGATGCCGCCGCCGAGGCGGCACGCCGCCTGGACGCCGACGCGGTGATCGCCATCGGCGGCGGCTCGGCGCTCGACATCGGCAAGCTGGCCGCCGCCATCGCGCCCGCCGGCGAGGCGGCCATGCACTACGCCCTGGCCGCCCATCCGCTTCCCGCTGCCGGCGTTCCGGCAATCTGCGTGCCGACGACGGCAGGCACCGGATCGGAACTCTCGGCCACCAACATCTTCGCCAACGAGGCCGGCAAAAAGCTGTGGATCTGGGGTCAGGAGACCAAGCCGAAGCGGGTGGTGCTCGACCCGGAGCTGACCGTCTCCCTGCCGCCGCAGTTGACCGCCTGGACCGGCCTCGACGCCTTCGTCCATGCGCTGGAATCCTGCACCAACCGCAACGCCAGCGTCGGCAGCGCGCCGACCAGCCACAGGGCCCTGACGCTGATTGCCGGCGCCCTGGAGGCGGCGGTGCGGGAGCCGCGGAATCTCCAGGCGCGCGGCGAGCTGCTGCTCGGCTCGGCGCTGGCCGGCATCGCCATCGACAACTGCGGCACCGCGGTGGCCCACAACATCTCCCATGCGCTGGCCGGGCTGGCGCCGCTGCATCATGGCCTCGCGACCGCCCTAGGGCTGGAGGTGACGCTCGCCTGGTCGGTGGCGGAGGACGCCGGAGACTTCGCCGCCGCCGCACGTGCCTGCGGCCTCGCGGATGCCGCCGCCCTGCCCGACTGGTATGGCGACCTCATGACCCGCTGCGGCGTCGCACGAAGGCTGCCCGAGGCCTTCAAGGCCTTCGATGCCGCCGCGCTCGCCGCCGAGATGCGCGCGCCGGAAAACCAACCCATGCGCCAAGCCACCGCGCGGCCGGTCGACGAGACCGACATCGATCGCTTCGCCGCCGCCGTCATGGCCCTGGCCTGAACCCCGGAGCTGCCCCTTTATGGTCACCATCGCCGCCATTGACGTCAGCCATCACCGCCTGCCGCTCGACCCGCCCTTCGTGGCGAGCTGGGATGGGCGGCCGCGCCGGCACTTCGACGTCACGGTGGTGCAGGTGACCGACAGCGAGGGGCGCGTCGGCATCGGCTCCGGCGATCTGCTGCTGGGCTTGAAGGGACACGAAGACCTTTTCATCGGCGAGGACCCGCGCCGCCTGGAGCGCCACTACGAGGTGCTCTCCCACATCCAGTTCCACTACGGGCGCTGCTGGCCGCTCGACCTGGCGCTCTGGGACCTCACCGGCAAGATCGCCGGCGAGCCGGTCTGGCGCCTGCTCGGCGGGCGCAGCGACCGGGTGCGCGCCTACGCCTCCTCCGGCGTCCTGCGCGATCCCGAAGCAATGGCGGAAACCGCCGAGCGCTTCGCCGATGCCGGCTTCGGCGCCATGAAACTGCGCTTCCGCCGCGGCGACTGGCGCGACGACGTCGCCGCCCTCGAAACCGTGCGCGAGCGCATCGGCAGCCGGCTGGAGCTGATGGTCGACTGCAATCAGGGCTGGCGCATGCCTTGGGACACCGCCGCCCCCTGGGCCCTGAAGGACGCCCTTGCCGTAGCGCGGGAGCTGGAAGACCTCGACGTTTACTGGATGGAGGAGCCGCTGCACCGCGCCGACCGCGCCGGCCTGAAGCGCCTGCGCGACAGCGTCGACCTGCGCATCGCCGGCGGCGAGATGACCCGCGAGCTCCACGAGTTCCGCGACCTCATCGCCGAGGGCTGCCTCGACGTTGTGCAGCCGGACTGCGCCCTGGTCGGCGGCATCACCGGCCTGCGCCGGGTGGCGGTGATGGCGCGCGAGTTCGGCATCGCCTTCACGCCGCACACCTGGTCCAACGGCTTCGGCGTGGTGGCCAACACCCACCTGACCGCCGGTCTCGGTGAAGCCGCCTTCATCGAGTTCCCCTGCGACCCGCCGGAGTGGAGCCTGGAGCGCCGCGACTACCTGCTGGCCCAGCCCTTCGATCACCAGGACGGCTGGCTGCAGTTAAGCGACGCGCCGGGCTTCGGAATCGAGCTGGACGCCGAGCGCCTTGCCGCCACCAGGATCGGCTGAAAACGCCACTGCCTGCTGCGGCCACCACTCATGCGACCTGACCGGCGCCGTCACTTCACCTTTGAGGGCAGCACATCCACACTTGTTGCGAGAGAGAACGTCACAATTTTTGCTGTATAATTAATCTGTTAAAGAATATTCCTCACGTTTAAGGCGAGATAATGTCGAGTCTTTCCGCCGAGTTCTTCAACCCCTTAAGCATGGATTCATCCACATGCCGGCAAAATGCCCCTCTCCACGGTTCGGTCTAGCAGCCTAGAGGCAGGGCGCAGGCCGTCGGGAATCAGGGCAGTTGGGACTTTCACCCGAGGGGTTGAGGCGCGTGTTCGACGGAAAGCGGCGCATCTCCGATCAGGCCAGCGACATCATGGTGATCCAGGAAGGTCTGGACACGCTGCACATCGGCCTGTCGATCTTCGACGCGGAGCTGCGCCTCGTCGCTTTCAATCAGTCCTACATGTCGCTGCTGCAGTTCCCGCCGGAATTGGGCCGGATCGGCATGCCGCTGGAAGCCTTCTTCCGCTACAACGCCGAGCGGGGCGAGTACGGAGAGGGCGATATCGAAGACCTGGTCGAGCAGCGCCTCGCCCTGGCCCGCAAGTGCGAGCCGCACAGCTTCCATCGGCGCCGTCCCGACGGCACGGTGATCGAGGTGACCGGCCGGCCGCTCGTGTCGGGCGGCTTCGTCACAAGCTACACCGACATCACCGACATCGTCCGCGCGCGCGAGGCCCTGGAGATCAAAGAGCAGGAGATGATCCGCCATCTCGAGGACATCGACCTGGAGCGGGAGATGGTCGAGCAGCAGGCACAGCAGATGGTCCACATGGCCGAGGATCTGGATCTGCGCAACAAGGAGATCGAGAAGAGCCGGGCGGAGAGCGATTTCCAGGCCAAGCACGACGTGCTGACCGGGTTGCCGAACCGCCGGTACTTCATCGACTACCTGAAGCAGGTGCTGGAAGTTGCCGGCTCGGCCGGGGCCAGCAAAGCCGTGCTCTTCGTCGACCTCGACAACTTCAAGCCGGTGAACGACCTGCTGGGCCACGACCACGGCGACCAAGTGCTGCGCAAGGTGGCGATGCGGCTGACCTCCTCGGTGCGTGACAGCGACTTCGTCGCGCGGCTCGGCGGCGACGAGTTCGCCGTCATTGCCGCCATGAAGCCCGCGAACGGCCTGGACGGCGTGCGGGTGGTGGCCCAGCGCATGCTCGAATCGCTCCAGCTGACGGTGGAGGGCTCCGACCCGCCCTTCACCATCACCGCCAGCATCGGCGTCGCGCTCTATCCGGCCGACGCCGAGACCCGCGAAGGCCTGTTACGGGCTGCCGATGCCGCGATGTACGAGGCCAAGGGTGCCGGCCGCAACCGCATCGTCTTCGCCACCGAGATCGAGGACGCCAAGGACGCCTGCTAGAGTCCTTCGTTGCAGAATTCCCGCATTACGGGGAGCCGGAAACCTCTTCCAGCGTGCTGCGGTAGTTCGCGTCGTCGCCTCCCGCCAGTTCCACCGCCTTGCGCGCCGCCTCGATCGCTTCGTCGCGCCGCCCCTGGCGGCTCAGCGCATAGGCGAGGTTGTTCCAGGCGGCCGTCGCTTCCGGAGCCTCCGCGATCGCCGCACGGAAAGCCTCCTCCGCCGCCGCAAAACGCCCGAGCGCGAACCAGGCGTTGCCTTGGCCGATCCAAGCCGCCGTTTCCTTCGGCCAGCGCGTCACGATCGCCTTGTAGGCCGTGGCGGCGGCCGCGTGCTGCTGCGCCTGTTCGAGGCCCGCGGCGGCGAGCAGCACCGCGCGGCGGTCGCGGCTCGCCGGCAGGCGGTCTGGCGGCAGCGTCACCAGGGCCCATTGGCCGCTGCGCTCCCAGGTCCGCTCGAAGGCATCGAGGGGCGTCACCAGGCGCTTGGTCGTGCCGGAGTGGAGAATGATCTCGCGCCGCTCCAGGTCATAGCCGGTCACGACGGCGAAGTGCCACTGCGGCCACCATTCCAGTGCGAGATTCTGGAAGACGAGGACGGGATTTCCGGCCGCGACCTCGGCGAGCAGCTTGTCGAGGCCACGGATCTCCACCGCCAGCCGCCCCTTGCGCCGTGCCGCCGCGACGATGTCGGGGGCCAGCGTCCCCTCCCGCCCGGGCGTGTAGACCTGCGGCGCGACGCTGTCAGGCGTTTCTTCCAAGCCCGACCACGCCAGGGTCATGGCCAGAGCAGCCGGGCCGCAGTAGTAGGCGGTCTGAGGAAAGAACGGCACCGACTCGAGTTCGGCCCGCGGCGGCAGTTCCCCCGGCGCCTCGACCAGCCGCGCCGTCTGCGGCGCGGCGCAGGCCGCGACGGCGAGCAGAACGCCACTGGCCAGGCATCCTTTGAGAAGGGAGCCGGCCCTTACGCGGAGACTCACCTCGCAGCGCAGTGGGTGAAGCTGAAGATGCTCGTGAGGCAAAGCAGGTCGGTCACCAGCAGGATGATAAAGACGAGAACCGCCGCGCCGACGATGATCCCGATGGCGCTCTGACCCGCCGGCAACTCATCGAGGCGCGCGGTGACCTCAGCCACTTCCGCGTCGGACAGGGCCGCCACGCGCGACGCCGCCTCGTTCGGATCGATACCCTGGCGCTGGAGTTCCTGGCGAACCTCCTGGCGCTGCATCAAGGCGTTCAGGCGATCACGATCGGTCGCCAGCGAGGCATCGTCCTTGATGACGTCGCCGGTGGTAACCATGGCAGCCTGGGCCGGCACGATCACCATCGACTGAAGCCCGAGCGTCGCAACGAGAAAAGCCACGATGAGATGCTTCACGATACCCTCCTGCTCCTTATTCTTGAGCTGCGGCGAGGAAAGCTCCCGCCGCGCTTGAGCAGAAGCTTAGCCGAAGCGTCGCAAGGGAAACAAGCGAGGGTGCCCGCCAGGCGCGGCAAACGCAGCAGTTGACCCAGCTTTGCCTCAGGCAGCCGTCTTGGCGACCTGCCCCCAGTGCGGTTCGCGGAAGAAGTCTTGCCGCAAGCGGACGGCCTACTCCGCGGCGGCGAAAGCCTCCAGACGCTCGACCTTGCAGGCGCAGAACTTGAACTCCGGGATCTTGCCAAAGGGGTCGAGCTGCGGATTGGTCAGCATGTTGGCCGCTGCCTCGTTGAAGCAGAAGGGGATGAAGACCATGCCCTCCGGCACGTCGCTGTCGGCGCGCACGTTGAGGGCGATCTCGCCGCGGCGCGTGGACACCTTCACCATGTCGCCGGGCTGCAACCCCAGGGTCCGCAGCTCGTGCGGGTTGAGGCTGGCGACGGCCTCCGGCTCCAGATTGTCGAGCACCTTGGAGCGCCGCGTCATGGCCCCGGTGTGCCAGTGCTCCAGCATGCGGCCTGTGGTCAGCACCATGGGGAAGTCGTCATCCGGCAACTCGGCCGGCGGCACCAGCCCTGCCGGAACGATCCGCCCGCGCCCATCGGCGGTCGGGAAGCCCTCGGCGAAGAGAATCTCGTTGCCGGGCACGTCGGGCCCGTCGACCGGATAGGTCACGGACTCCTCGCGCACCAGGCGGTCCCAGGAGATGTTGGTCAGCGAAGGCATCACCTCGACCATCTCGGTGAAGACGTCCTTGGGGTGCTTGTAGGTCCAGTCGAGGCCGAGGCGCAGGGCCAGTTCCTGGATCAATTCCCAGTCCTGGCGCGCCTCGCCCGGCGGCGGCGCCACCGGGCGCCCGACCTGTACCTGGCGGTTGGTGTTGGTGAAGCTGCCCCACTTTTCGGCATGGGCCGAGGACGGCAGCACGACGTCGGCATGCCAGGCGGTCTCGGTCAGGAAGATGTCCTGCACCACCAGGCACTCGAGCTTCGCCAGCGCGTGGCGGGCGTGACTCTGGTCCGGGTCCGACATGGCCGGATTCTCGCCCATGACGTACATGCCCTTGATCTGCCCGGCGATGACGGCATCGACGATCTCCACCACCGTCAGCCCGCGCTTGGGATCGAGCTCGGTGCCCCAAAAGGCCTCGTAGTGCTTGCGCACCTCCTCCAACTCTACGGACTTGTAGTCGGGATAGACCATCGGGATGAGGCCGGCGTCGGAGGCGCCCTGCACGTTGTTCTGGCCGCGCAGGGGATGCAGGCCGGTGCCAGGGCGCCCGACTTGGCCGGTGATCAGGGTCAGCGCGATGAGGCAGCGCGAGTTGTCCGTGCCGTGCACGTGCTGCGAGATGCCCATGCCCCAGAAGATGATCGAACGCTCGGAGCGCGCATAGGTGCGCGCCACGTCGCGGATGGTCGCCGCGTCGATGCCGCAGACCTTCTCCATGGCCTCCGGCGAGAAGTCCTTCACCATCGTCTTCAGGTCTTCGAAGCCGCTGGTGTGGGCCTGAATGTACTGCTCGTCGGTGAGGCCTTCCTCGATGATGGTGTGCAACATGGCGTTCAACAGCGCCACGTCCTGGCCCGGCTTGAACTTCAGATGCTCGTAGGCGTAGCGGTCCATCTGCTGGCCGCGCGGATCTATCACGATGATCTTGGCGCCGCGCTTGGCCGCGTTCTTCAGGAAGGTGGCGGCCACCGGATGGTTCTGCCCCGGCCGCGCACCGATGATGATCATGCAGTCGCTGTCCTTGGCCGCCATAAAGGGCGCCGTCACGGCGCCGGAGCCGATGCCCTCCATCAGCGCCGCCACCGAGGAGGCATGGCAAAGCCGGGTGCAGTGGTCGACGTTGTTGGTGTGGAAGGCGGTGCGGATCAGCTTCTGGAAGAGATAGGCCTCCTCGTTGGAGCCCTTGGCCGAGCCGAAGCCGGCCAGGCCCTTGGGTCCGTTGTCGTCGTAGACCTTCTTGAGGCCGCCGGCCGCGCGCTCGAGCGCCTCTTCCCAGCTCGCCTCGCGGAAGTGCGTCCAGGGATTCATCGGATCGACCTGGTCGTCCCAGCGCTTGGGCGCGTCGTCGCGGCGGATCATCGGCTTGGTCAGGCGATGCGGACTGTAGATGTAGTCCCAGCCGAAGCGGCCCTTCACGCAGAGCCGGTTCTGGTTGGCCGGCCCGTCGCGGCCGTCGATGTAGAGGATCTTGTCGTCCTTCACATGGACCGTGGTCTGGCAGCCGACGCCGCAGTAGGGGCAGAGAGTCTCCACCGAGCGGTCGGGGAATTCCACCCGAGTGCCCTTGTCGTCGAGCAGGTTGGCTTCCATCAGGGCGCCGGTCGGGCAGGCCTGCACGCACTCGCCGCAGGCCACGCAGGTCGACTCTCCCATGCCGTCGTCGAAGTCGAAGATCACCTTGGAGCCGTGGCCGCGGTAGGCCATGCCGATGACGTCGTTCACCTGCACTTCGCGACAGGCCCGCACACAGAGATTGCAGTTGATGCAGGCGTCCAGGTTCACCGCCATAGCGGTGTGGCTGAGATCCGGCTGCCAGGTCTCGCGCTGCGGGAAGCGGCTCTCGGTGACGCCGATATCGGCGGCCCAGTGCCAGAACTTGCTGTCCGGATCGTGCGAGGTCTCGCGCTTGGGCTGGTCTGCGACCAGCAGCTCGAAGACCATGGCGCGGGCCTTCTCGGCGCGCTCGCTGGCGCTCTTGACCACCATGCCCTCGCGCGGGCTGCGGATGCAGGAGGCGGCGAGCACGCGCTCGCCCTCGATCTCCACCATGCAGGCGCGGCAATTGCCGTCGGCGCGGTAGCCCGGCTCCGGCGCATAGCAGAGATGGGGGATCTTGGTACCGTAGCGTGCCGCGGCCTGCCAGATGGTCTCGTCCGGCTGCGCCTCGATGTCCTGCCCGTCGAGGGTGAAGCGGACGGCTTCCAATTTGGGCACTGCGATCATTTCAGCTCCTCCGGGAAGTACTTGAGGATCGACAACAGCGGATTGGGCGCCGCCTGCCCGAGGCCGCAGATGGAGGCGTCGCGCATGACCTGCGAGAGCTCCTCCAGCAGCGGCACGTCCCAGGACTTCTCAGCCATCAGCTTCACCGCCTTCTCGGTGCCGTTGCGGCAGGGCGTGCACTGGCCGCAGGACTCGTCCTCGAAGAAGCGCATGAGATTGAGCGCCGCCGCTTTCAGGTCGTCTTTGTCGGAGAGGATCACCACGGCGTGGGAACCGACGAAGCACCCGAACTTGTCGAGCGTGCCGAACTCCAGCGGCAGGTCGCCCATGGCGGCCGGCAGGATGCCGCCGGAGGCGCCACCCGGCAGGTAGGCGCGGAAGCTGTGGCCCTCGGTCATGCCGTCGCAGAACTCGTCGATCAGTTCCTGCACCGAGATGCCGGCCGGCGCCAGCTTCACGCCCGGCGACTTCACGCGGCCCGACACCGAATAGGAGCGCAGGCCCTTGCCGCCGTTGCGGCCGTGGGAGGCGAACCACTCGGCCCCCTGCTCCACGATGTCGCGCACCCAGAACACGGTCTCGACGTTCTGGTTGAGGGTCGGACGGCCGAACAGGCCGACCTCGGCGATGTAGGGCGGGCGGTGGCGCGGCAGGCCGCGCTTGCCCTCGATGGATTCCAGCATGGCGGACTCTTCGCCGCAGATGTAGGCGCCGGCGCCGCGGCGCAGCTCCAACGGGCAGTGCTTGGTGAGCCCCGCCGCCTCCAGCCGGGCAATCTCCTTCAACAGGATCTCGCGCGCCGCCGGGTATTCGTCGCGTATGTAAATGTAGCAGTGCTCGCAGCCGACCGCCCAGGCGGCGATCAAGGTGCCCTCCAGGAAGCGGTGTGGATCGCTCTCCAGGTAGTGACGGTCCTTGAAGGTGCCGGGCTCGCCCTCGTCGCCGTTGATCGACATGAGGCGCGGGCCGGGATAGCCGCGCACGATCTCCCACTTCTTGCCGGTCGGGAAACCGGCGCCGCCGAGGCCGCGCAGGCCGGCATGGGAGAGCACCTCGATCAGCTGCTCCGGCGTGCGCTCGCCGGCCAGGCAGGCGCGCAGCAGCTTGTAGCCGCCCTCGCCCTCATAGGCGTCGAGATCCTTGTAGGCGGGGATCACCGCATGGTGGTCGCCGCCGGCGGCTGCCGTCAGGCTCTCCAGCGTCGCGTTGTCGACATGGCGATGGCCGACCTCGGCCACCGGGGCCGAAGCGCAGCGCCCCATGCAGGGCGCCGGCAGCACGCGCACCTTGGCCCCGACTTCCTTGGGCAGCGCCTTCAGCAGATCCTGAGCGCCCATCATCTCGCAGGTGAGCGAGTCGCAGACGCGGATGGTCAGAGGTGGCGGCGCGGCCTCGCCCTCGAGCACGATATCGAAGTGCGCGTAGAAGGAAGCGACCTCATAGACTGCGGCCATCGGCAGCTTCATCTCGTCCGACAGGGCGCGCAGATGACGCGCGGCAAGATGGCCGTAATGGTCCTGGATCAGGTGCAGATGTTCGATCAGCAGATCGGACCGGCGCGGCCGGTCGCCGAGCAGAGCTTGAACCTCGGCCAGCGCCTCGGAATCAAGCTGCCTGCCCTTGGGAGTCTTCGGCGCCTTGCGGCGCCCGGAGCCCGGATGTATCTGCCGCTCAAACGGGCGCGGCGTTCCCTCTGGCATAGACTAGTCTCCGATCCTGACGGGCCCGTTTGCAGGCCGTTGGCTTCTGTTTGGCGCACCCTGGCCGGCTCCCGCAAGGGAGCGCGGCGGAGGGGCGCGGCGTCGATCTTGTACCTCAAGGGGCGCGCAGGACTTGGCCGTCACCGACGCCTTCTTGGTTGTTTGCACGGGGCTGGAGAACACCTTGCGTCCTCAGGCCCGCAGGGCCTGACGCACCGTCAGGCCGATTTCCGCCGGCGAGGCCGCGATGGTGACGGCAGCGGCGCGCAGCGCCTCGATCTTGGCCGCGGCATCGCCCTGGCCGAAGACGTTGACGGTGCCGGCATGGCCCATGCGGCGTTCTGTCGGGGCGTGCCGCCCGGCGACATAAGCGACCACCGGCTTGGGTGCCGGATTGGCGCAGAGATAGGCCGCCGCCTCCTCCTCGTCGCTGCCGCCGATCTCGCCCAGCAGGACGACGCAGTCGGTGTCGGGATCGTCGAAGAACAGCTTCAGACAGTCGACGAAGCCCATGCCGTGCAGCGGATCGCCGCCGATACCGATGGAGGCCGACTGGCCGAGCCGCTGGCTGGAGATCTGCTCGATCACTTCGGAGGTGAGCGAAGCCGAGCGCGACACCACGCCGACCTTGCCGGGCCGCTCGAGGTGCGCCGGCATGACGCCGATCTTGCAGCGCCCCGGGATCAGAATGCCTTGCGAGTTGGGCCCGATCAACCGGGTGCCGGAGCCTTCCAGGCGCTGCTTCACGCGCACCATGTCCAGCACCGGGATGCGCTCGGTGACGCAGACCATCAGCTCGATGCCGGCCTCGATGGATTCGACGATCGCGTCGGCGGCATTGCGCGGCGGCACGAAAACCGCCGAGGCCGTCGCGCCGGTCGCCTCGCGCGCCTCGGCCACGGTGTCGTAGACCGGCAAGCCGAGGTGGCCGCGCCCGCCCTTGCCGGGCACCACGCCGCCGACCACCTTGGTGCCGTAGGAGATGGCGCGTTCCATATGGTAGGTCGCCTGGGCGCCGGTGAAGCCCTGGCAGATCACCTTGGTGTCGCTGTCGATGAGGATCGCCATCAGGCAGCCTTCCTGCCGGCGACCTCGACCACCTTGGCGGCCGCCTGACCGAAGGTCTGGGCGAAGGTGATGGGGACGCCCTGCGACATCAGGATCTTGCGCGCCAACTCGCCGTTGGTGCCGGCGGCCCGCATGATGATCGGCACGCGCAAGCCCTCTTCCTTGCAGGCGGCGGCGATGCCCTCGGCCACCGTGTCGCAGCGCAGGATGCCGCCGCCGTAGATGTTCACCAGGATGGCGTCGATCGCCGGGTTGCGCAGCAGCAGCTTGAAGCCGTGGGTGATCTGGGCGCGGGTCGCCTCCGGGCGCACGTCCATGAAGTCGGCCGGCTCGCCGCCCTGCTCCTTCAGCAGATCCACGGTGGCCAGCGCCAGGCCGGCGCCGTTGACCATCACCCCGATGTTGCCCTCGAGGTGGACGTAATTCAGGTTGTAGCGTTGCGCCTCCAGCTCGGCCGGATCGAACTCCTCCTCGTCGCGCAGCCCGGCCAGGTCCGCATGGCGGAACTGGGCGTTGTCGTCGAGCACCATCTTGACGTCGAGCGCCAGCAGCTCGCCCGCGGCAGTGACCGCCAGGGGATTGATCTCGATGAGGCTGGCATCGAAGGCGATGAAGGCTTCGTAGAGCGCGCGCATCAGGGCGACCGCCTGGTCGGCGGCACCGCCGGCCAGACCCAGCTGCTCGCCGAGGCGGCGGGCCTCGGCCTCCACCACGCCGGCGACCGGATCGATCGCCAGGGAGAGCATCTTCTCCGGCGCCGCCGCCAGGCGCGCCTCGATATCGTTGCCGCCTTCGCCGGCCGCGATCAGCGCGACCCGCCCGGCCGAGCGGTTGACCAGCGCGGCGAGGTAGATCTCCCGCTCGAAGGTCACCGCCTGTTCGACGTAGACCGAGCGCACCAGCT
Source organism: Kiloniellaceae bacterium (assembly GCA_009377535.1). Taxonomy (GTDB): domain Bacteria; phylum Pseudomonadota; class Alphaproteobacteria; order Kiloniellales; family Kiloniellaceae; genus Pelagibius. The sequence continues at coordinate 748 of WHTV01000044.1, read as the reverse complement.
TGCCCTTGGCACCGGTCTGGGGCGTGACGAGGCGGCGGCCGAGCAGCGTCCGGGCCGCCTCCGCCACGCCCTCGGGCGCATCGCAGAATTGGACGCCCCCGGCACCCTGCCGCAGGCCCGCATGGATCTGTGCCTTGACCGCCCAGCGGCCGCCGCCGAGCGCGCGGGCCGCCTCGGCCGCCTCCTCCGGGCTGCGGGCCAGCTGACCGGCGGGGCTCTTCACCCCGTGGCGCCGCAGCAGGTCCTTGGCTTGATATTCGTGAAGGTTCATGGATCCGCCCGCCTCATCATCCTATGCAAGAAAATCAATGACTAAGACAGCGTTTCTCACAGGGATCTTAGGTTTGAACGTCTGGCATATGGTATACCAAGAGCCAGTGATGCGGCAATGCTTTTCTCCCCTTCGAGAAGCGCCTGTCGCCCCTCGATAGCCCATAGTCGGCTCTCAGGACCATTGGGCCTTCGACCCAGGGACGCGGCGGACGGGCCCCCTCGCCGGGGGCCCGTCGCGGCGTGGCCGATCTTCCGGTTAAGCCGACTGCTGACCCGCCCGGACCCTGCGCCAGATGATCTGGAACACCGGGACCAGGAACAGGATGATCGCGACGATCATGATCGGCGTCGCCAGCGAGCGATCGAAGAAAATTCCCATCGAGCCGTCGCTCATGATGAGGCTCTGACGCAGCGCCTCTTCGGTTGACGCCCCGAGCACCAGCGCCACGACCAGCGGCGCCAGCGGGTAGTTCTT